>CAYYZH010000029.1:0-29369 GCA_964475765.1 uncultured Limibaculum sp. | reverse complement strand
TGCGGCAAGCGCACGCCAGTATTGGTCTTGCCCGGCGGATCAGCGGAGTAGGTTACATCCAGCTCTGGCTCGTTCGCCAGTGCACGTGTCGCGTCGCCCAAAGCCTTTTTGAACGGATCGGCGGGATTGTCGACCTTGTTGCTCATTGGCCCAAAACTTGTTTGACCGGTACGATATCGCGCGAGCGTTTCACCCGGTCGCCCCAGACGCGGTCGAATTCAGCAATGAAGCCCTTGAGGATCTCCGTCTCGGTCACCGCCTTCAGGGCATCCATATCGGCGAATTCGTAGAATGCGATGTGGACGCCGTCATCGACTTCGCTCCAGCCGCGACGCGCGGAAAGGGTTTTGAAGGCAGCCATTGCCTCGGGCAGGTGCTCGGTCTCGTACCAGCAATCGAATGCCTCGCGATCGGCTTCGGTCACTTCGGCGCGAACGATGAATAGGACGCTCACCTTCGCTACCCCAGGCTGACGCTCGCGGCGCTTTCCGGCAGCTCTTCGCCAAAGCACTTTTGATAGATCTCGGCGACCGTCTCACGCTCAAGCTCGTCGCATTTATTGAGGAACGTGACGCGGAAGGCAAAGCCGACATCGCCTGCAAAGATCTCAGCGTTTTGGGCCCACGTGATTACGGTACGCGGTGACATCACAGTCGAGAGATCGCCATTCATGAAGGCGTTCCTGGTCAGGTCCGCGACGGTAACCATCTGGCCGATAATGTTCTCGCGCCCGCCCGCATATTCGGGGCACTTCGACAGGACGATATCGGCCTCGGCATCATGCGGCAGATAGTTGAGTGTCGTGACGACCGACCAGCGGTCCATCTGGCCCTGGTTGATCTGCTGCGTGCCGTGATAGAGCCCCGTGGTGTCCCCAAGACCCACGGTGTTGGCCGTGGCAAACAGTCGGAAGCTTGGATGGGGACGGATCACTTGGTTCTGATCGAGGAGCGTCAGCTTTCCGTCGACCTCCAGCACGCGCTGGATCACAAACATCACATCAGGACGGCCCGCATCATATTCATCAAAGACGATCGCTGTTGGCGTCGACAGAGCCCAGGGAAGAATGCCTTCCTGAAATTCGGTAACCTGCACTCCGTCTTTCAGCTTGATCGCATCCTTGCCGATCAGGTCAATCCGGGAAATATGGCTGTCGAGATTGACGCGAACACATTGCCAGTTCAGCCGCGCGGCGACCTGTTCGATGTGGGTGGACTTTCCGGTTCCATGATAACCTTGGATCATGACACGGCGGTTATGGGCAAAGCCGGCCAGGATTGCCATCGTGGTATCCCGGTCAAAGCGATAGGTGTCATCCAGATCGGGCACACGGTCGGCGCCTTCGGCAAAGCCCTTGACCACCATGTCGGTATCAATGCCGAACGCCTCGCGCACAGACACATCTTCGGTTGGAAGCTCTGCCGTACTCATCTTGCCACCGTCTGCCATATAAAGTCCCTCGCCTATCGCCCGACCGTCTGAAGCATAGTGCGCTGCAATGCAAGCGCAACGCAGGCCAGCGCAATTATATCGCCCATATAGCCAAGACTGATCGTTGCGTCAGCCGCTGGCCCCCAAATTCGCAGCGCGTGGCACCAGTTTGGTTGCAGGTATAGGGCCTTTCATGGTCGGTTCCCCGCACATGCCATCAGACGGATCGGTCCCTTTGCAGATGCAGGATCGATGTCCTGCCCGCCTTGTGTGATCCGGATCTTACCGATTTCAGCCATTCGGGCTGCCTCATCACGGACCATCTGCATTAGGGCGCGCCACTCGTTTGGTGCAAGTCGGCGGGCCACCTCGGATGGGCATATTGATTTGCTGGGCCCGCGCTTCGCAGTCAGATTCAGGATGGCGTGCTCGATCTCAATGGGATCCGGCAGTCTCAATCCTTGAAGTTCCGACTTTGCTTGAGGATGTCCCAAGCGCGGATCACGCGGGCAAGCCGCGCCTCGTCGCCGCGTGCGCCGTCGTTCATGTCGGGATGCAGATCCTTGACCAACTCGCGATACCGGGTGCGTACCTCAGCGCGGCTTTCCGTTTCATGCGGCAGCCCCAGCGTGTCCATCGCCCTCGATTCGTCGCGGCTGAGGCGTTTGAACCTGCGCTTTTTCTTGGCCTGCGCACCCGGGTTCTGGGTTGCCGCCTCTCCAAGAACATCATGGGCGTCGGAAAAGCCCCAGCGCGCCCAGGCCTTACCATCGTCGTGGGGCCACTGCTGTGGCTTGACCTTTGGCCCGTTCTTAAAGCTCCAAGTCGGGCGCTCCCACGTCATATCCGCGCGCTGCTGGGCCTCGAGATCGTCCTCGTTCCAATCGGCGAAATAGTTCCATGATCGATTGTAGGCCCGCACATGGTCGAGACAGAACCAGCGGAAATCATGGATCCGGTCGGGCGATGCCGGCGCACGGTATGCGCCCTTCTCTTCGCACCCCGGCCACTCACAGGTGCGGGTCGAACTTTCCACCGCTCCGGACATGCCACGCTGACGCGCTCGCCGCCGTTTGTCGGCGGAGACGGATATGTCATAATCGAGTGGCGAGCGTCGTGGCATGTCTGTCTTTGGATCCGGTTGTCCTGTTATTCTGCCGCGTAGGCTTGGGCAGATGTCTGCCCTTGAGTCGTAGGAACTTAGCCGAAGCAGGCCAGACGGCAAAAAACAAAGACGGGGTTGACGAGAAGATGTCGATGAAAAGGCGGATAGAATCGAAGTTGGCTGCGGCCTTTCGGCCACAACTTTTGGAGGTAATTGACGAAAGCGAGCAGCATCGCGGTCATGGCGGCTGGCGCGAGGGGGGTGAGACGCACTTTCATGTACGACTGGTCTCCGAAGCTTTTGCGGGGCAAAACCGCGTCGCCCAGCAGCGGGCCGTTAACACCTGTCTGGCGGAAGAACTGGCGGAAAGCGTACATGCCCTATCGATGGAACTGTCAGCGCCGCAAAGCGATACGCAGTGAGCGTTGTTTAAGGCGAGGAGAGGCGCGGATATGGCGATTCCGACGGCATTGACGATCAGTGCGTCTGACAGTTCCGGGGCTGACGGCATTCAGGCGGACTTACGAACCTTTGCCGCTCTCAAAGTCCATGGGGCAAGTGTTGTGACCGCGGTTACGGCACAAAGCACCACAAGCGTGACCGCCGCCGAAGTCATGCCGAGTGCATTGGTCCAAGCGCAAATCCGAGCGGTTTTGGATGACATGCAGATTGCAGCGGTAAAGGTCGGTGCGACCGGGTCGGCGGCAACAATCGCTGCTATTGCAAAGACATTGAAGGACACTAGTCAGCCCATAATCGTGGATCCGTTTCTAGTGTCTCGCAGCGGGGAGCAGATTCTGGATGCCGCTGCGCTTGAGGCATTTCAAGCTCATCTGCTGCCCCTAGCGTCGATTGTCACGCCCAATCTATCGGAGGCGGCGGTATTGACGGGCCGTGATCGCGCACAAACCCTTGGCGACCTGATGGAGCAGGGTGAAGCGATCCGAGAGATGGGCGCCAAGAGCGTTTTGATGAGCGGTGGACAGGGGCAGAACGAGAACAGCACAGATATTCTGATCTCAGGCGACCGACCTCCCTTGCAACTGCGCGCGACGCGTTTGGCACGGACCAACATGCGCGGTCTTTCCTCTACTCTTACCGCTGCGATTGCCGCACATGTTGCGCATGCATTCGATCCGTCCGAATCAGTACAATTCGCCAAGGTCTACCTCTCAGGCGCCATTGATGCAGCCGACAGTTTCTCGATCGGCAGCGGCCCAGGCCCCGTTCACCAGATGCATCGGATGTGGGAGCCGCGCAGCAAGGCCGACCCCGGCTGAGCACAAATCCGGCGTAACATGGTTGAGCCGCCCGAAATGGCGGGGTAAATCGGCGCAAACGGGAGTCGCCCGGGGAGAGAGCAATGGCCGATCTGTTTACACTCGAGAATCTTTTGAACCTTGCGGTTCTGATCTTTCTGCAGGCGGTTCTCGGTTTCGATAACCTGCTTTACATCTCGATCGAGTCCAAACGTGCACCTGCGGAGAACCAGGCGGCGGTGCGCAAATGGGGTATCCTGATCGCCATCGGACTGCGGATTGTGCTGCTGTTCACGATGATCCAGTTGCTGGCCTCGTTGACCGAACCCTTTTTCACCATAGACATACCGGGAATTCTACATGGCGACTTCAACTTCGCCTCCATTGTGTTCCTCATCGGTGGGGCTTTCTTGATGTACACCGCGATCAAGGAGATCAGTCACCTCCTTGCGGTTGAGCATCTCGAACACGGGCCGCAGGAGAAGAGTTCCAAGTCCGCTGCGTCTGTCGTCTTCATGATTGTTCTGATGAACCTGATCTTTTCCTTCGATTCGATCCTCAGCGCGCTGGCAATCACCGATGTGTTCGTCCTTCTGGCGATCGCGATCATCCTGTCTGGGGTCGCTATGCTGGTTCTGGCGGACCGGGTTAGCGAGTTTCTCGAGCGCAACCGGAAGTACGAAGTCCTCGGTCTCTTTATCCTGCTGATCGTTGCGGTGGTTTTGCTGGGTGAGGGCGGGCACGTCGCCCATCTCGAGCTCTTCGGCTATAAGGTCGAGGCGATGTCCAAAACGACGTTCTACTTTTCAATCGTTGTGTTGGTGGCAGTCGACATTATCCAGTCCGGATATCAAAAGAAGTTGGAGCGTACCCGGCGAAGCGAGCAGGATGGCCACCACTGAGGGCGGCCACACTTTGCTTTTCTCATGCGGCAGCATCGACATAGGCGGCGGTGATCATCACGCTTGATACAGCGTCGTAGGCCTTGAGCCACGCCGCGCGCATTTCAATCGTATAGCCGTCGCCAAGCGCCCTAGACAGCGTGGTGTCCAGCGCCTGACCAACAACAGCGTAGTGCCGCGGCTTGACGCCGTAGCCAACATGTTTGTGGGCCAGTTCTTCGACATCTGGAAGGATTTGGGCGAAGTTCTTCAAATTGGCGACGATGACAGCCAGTGTTGTCATGAGCTTTGCACCTTGTCGGGTCAGATCGGAAGAGAACATGTCCTGCGTTTCGGGTGCGATCTCGAACAGGGTCTTGTAAAAGAGGGCCCCGGCTGCGTCTTTGTCGACATCGACCAGACGAAAACTCGATCGGATCAGGTCAACCTCGGTATCGGTGAAACTCATCATCAATCTCCATCAATTACGTTCGATGAAGGAAAGGATCAGTCCGCATTGTAACAGGCCAATGTCCGTCGGTGTTTCGATTGTTTCAAGCGGGCGTCGGTGATGGCGCCACGCCTTACTTTGGCAATGCGACGATCTCATAAATAGCGTTCGCCCCATCGGGTAGAGGGAAGTCGCCGAGGCTGACGTCGATCAGGTCGTAGATTTTGCCCTCGTCGTAGATCTCGCTTAGCGCCCGGTCGACCTCAAGGCGCAAACCGCTTTCACCGCGACGCATCGCCAGCGCATAGGGCTCGAAGCTGAGTAGATCCTCGCGCACTGTGATCTTCTCCGACAGGCCCTGCGCTTCGGTCTGGAACACCAGAATGGCCTGATCGCCGAGGTAGATGTCGAGATTGCCATCGGCCAACGCACCCAGCCCCTTGATATGAGACGTGTACTGTATGATTTTGGCGTCGATGTCATTGCGGACGATCAAGTCCCGGGCGACGGCTTCGGATGTCGTGCCCTGAAGAACACCGAACGTGCCCTTTTTGCGTTCGAAGATGATCTCGTAGACGCCCGGACGGGATGCAGGTGCGGCGCCATCCACAAAGTAGAGTAGCGAGAAGTCGAGCTTGTCCCTGCGCGACAGCGTTGCAGAAGCTGGACCGCAATGCAGATCCGTGCGCCGCTCGGCCAGTGCCTTGAAGCGATCCGCAGCGGTTACGGTTACAAACTCGATGCCGATGTTGCCAATTCGCCGGGAGACTTCCTGACACAAGGCAACTGCCAGACCCTGTGGGGCCCCGTTGTCGTCATGATATGAGAACGGTGGCGCATCAGCTCGCACGCCTAGGCGAATCAACCCACGCTCACGGATCTCCTGAAGTACATCGGCGGTTGCCACCTGCCCGGTCAACGCCGACAGCAACATAGCCGCAAGCAACTGTCTCATGAATGCCTCCCTCAGACCCCGCGCCACTATGGACTGCGAACAGGGCCGTTGCCAAGTACGCCGCCTTTGGTACAACGCGGCCTTCCGTGCGCACCGCAGAGGACCGCTCTATGACCGACCTGCAATTCAACGAACCCGACGCCAAGACAATTGCCGGGGTCAAGCATGACTGGGAACTGGTTATTGGGATGGAGGTACATGCTCAGGTCGCCTCGAAAGCCAAGCTCTTCTCCGGCGCATCCACCGCGTTTGGCTCGGAGCCGAATTCGAATGTCAGTCTCGTGGATGCCGCGATGCCCGGTATGTTGCCGGTCATCAACGCGTTCTGTGTCGAGCAGGCTGTGCGCACGGGGCTTGGTCTGAAAGCCGGGATCAACTTGCGGTCCGTCTTCGATCGCAAGAACTATTTCTATCCTGATCTGCCGCAGGGCTATCAGATCAGTCAGTTTAAACACCCGGTGGTGGGCGAGGGCGAGGTGATCGTCGATCTCGAGCCTGGCGTGGCTCGGCGCGTGCGGATCGAACGCATTCACCTCGAACAGGATGCGGGCAAGTCGATCCACGACATGGATCCCGAGATGAGTTTCGTCGATCTTAACCGCACGGGTGTTGCGTTGATGGAGATCGTCAGCCGACCGGATATTCGCGGCCCACAAGAAGCGGCAGAATATGTGCGAAAGCTGCGCCAGATCATGCGCTATCTCGGGACCTGCGATGGCAATATGCAAGAAGGCAGCCTGCGCGCCGATGTGAACGTTTCAGTCTGCCGGCTTGGACAGTACGAAAAGTATCGCGAGAGCGGCGATTTCAGTCATCTCGGCACGCGCTGTGAGATCAAGAACATGAACTCCATGCGCTTCATGCATCAGGCTATCGAATACGAGGCGAAGCGCCAAATCGCCATTCTGGAAGACGGCGGCGAGGTAGATCAGGAGACGCGGCTCTATGATCCGAACAAGGGTGAAACCCGGTCGATGCGCTCGAAAGAAGAGGCGCATGATTATCGGTATTTCCCAGACCCGGATCTCCTTCCGCTTGAGATCGAACAGTCGACTGTGGACGCCATCGCCGGAGCTCTGCCGGAACTGCCAGACGCCAAGAAGGCGCGCTTCATGGCTGACTATGGCGTGACGGAGTACGATGCGGGCGTGCTGACCGCCGACGTCGCGGATGCGGCGTTCTTCGAGCAGGTCGCAGAGGGTCGGGACGGCAAGACGGCGGCGAACTGGGTCATCAACGAGCTTTTCGGGCGGCTCAACAAGGACGGCAAGACGGTGGACGAGAGCCCGGTCAGCCCAGAGCAGATCGGAGGGATCATCGACCTGATTGGCAAGGGCGACATCTCGGGCAAAATCGCCAAAGATCTGTTTGAGGTTGTCTGGTCCGAAGGCGGTGTTCCAGCCGAGATCGTCGAGGCTCGTGGCATGAAGCAGGTCACGGACACTGGTGCGATCGAAGCCGCTGTCGACGAGGTAATCGCGGCAAACCCGGACAAGGTCGAGCAGGCCAAGGGCAAGCCGACGCTTGCTGGTTGGTTCGTGGGTCAGGTCATGAAGGCGACGCAAGGCAAAGCCAACCCGCAGGCGGTGCAGCAGATTGTCAAGGACAAGCTCGGGATCGATTGATCGCCAGGGGCGCCTTACTTCCCATAACAGTCACCGCGTTTGACAAACTCGCGCAGAGTGGACATGTGCTCGGGGCGGTCATTTGCTCTGGCAATCCCGGCGTCATTCCCGTTCAATGTGGCTTGACAGTAGAACGGAGACATGTCGATGGGCGGTTTGAGCAAAGGCGATCATCTCTACCTCATCGACGGGTCCGCGTACATCTTCCGCGCCTACCACGCGCTGCCGCCGCTTACCCGTAAGTCAGATGGCCTGCCGATCGGTGCTGTGTCCGGTTTCTGCAATATGCTTCACAAGATGGTCGCCGGGTTCGGCACCAAAGGGCCGACTCATCTGGCGGTGATCTTCGACTATTCATCCCAGAGCTTTCGCAATGAGATCTACGATCAATACAAGGCGAACCGGCCGCCACCGCCCGAAGATCTGCGTCCCCAGTTTCCAATCATTCGCGATGCGACCCGTGCGTTTGGCCTCCCCTGTGTCGAGATGGAGGGATACGAGGCCGACGATCTGATGGCGACCTATGCAGTACAGGCCGCTGCCGATGGCGCGCGGGTGACCATTGTCTCGTCGGACAAGGACCTCATGCAGTTGGTCGGTGACGGGGTCGACATGCTCGATCCCATGAAGAATGTCGAGATCGGTCCGGATGAGGTTTTCAAGAAGTTCGGTGTCAGCCCAGATAAAGTGATCGATGTGCAGGCTCTTGCCGGGGACAGCGTTGACAATGTGCCGGGCGCACCAGGCATTGGGGTCAAGACCGCGGCGCAGCTGATCACCGAGTATGGCGATCTCGACACGTTGCTGGATCGGGCCGAGGAGATCAAGCAGCCCAAGCGGCGCCAGACCTTGATCGATAATGCGGATCAGATCCGGATCAGCCGTGATCTGGTGACACTGAAAACCGATGTTGCCGTCGAGGTTGAACGTGACACGTTCGGCCTTGAGGCGCCGGACGCCGACCAACTGCTCGGATTTCTGGCCGAAATGGAGTTTCGCACGCTAACGACCCGGATCGCCGAGGCGTTGGGAGCCGAGGCTCCTGTTGTTGGCCAGGCTGATGACGCAGCGGCGCCCGCTTCATTGGGCGCGTCTGGCGCCGTTCGCGATATGCCTGATCTCGACCAATCAAATTATCAGGTGATTGGGGATATAGAGTCCCTGAAAGGGCTACTCTCAGAAGTCGCCGGAACCGGGCTCCTTTGTATTGATCTTGAAACCACCTCGCTGAACGAGATGGTGGCTGAGATCGTGGGTTTTGCGCTGGCGCCCAAACCCGGGCGGGCCGCCTATGTTCCCGTTGGCCATGTCTCCGGCGATGGCGACCTGCTTGGAGATGCCGAACGTGTCGAAGGTCAACTCGATATCGAAGACGTTCTGGGGGTTCTGCGCCCTTTGCTTGTGGATCCATCTGTCCTGAAGATTGGGCAGAACCTGAAATACGACCTCAAGGTTCTGGCCCGGTATGACACGCCTGTAGCACCTATCGACGACACGATGCTCATGTCCTATGCGTTGGACAGTGGCCTTGGCGGGCACGGGATGGACGAGTTGAGCGAGCGTCATCTCGGTCACAAATGTATTTCGATCAAGGAACTTTTGGGCTCAGGCAAGTCGGCCATCACCTTCGACAAGGTCGAGATTGACAAGGCTGCGCCCTATGCTGCCGAGGATGCCGATATCACAATGAGGCTGTGGCACCGCCTCAAGCCTCGCCTCGCGGCGGAAAAGGTCTCGACCGTCTATCACACGCTGGAGCGACCATTGATTCCCGTGCTGACGAAAATGGAGATGAATGGGATCAAGATCGACCGCGACGTGCTGGGCAGCATGTCGAACCGCTTCGCGCAGAAAATGGCGGAGTACGAGGACGAAGTATACGAACTGGCCGGGCGGAAGTTCGCCATTGGCTCGCCAAAACAACTTGGCGAGATTCTGTTCGACGAGATGAGCCTCGAGGGCGGCAAGAAGACCAAGACCGGTGCCTGGGGAACCGGCGCAGATGTGCTGGAGGCGTTGGCTGCCCAGGGTCACGATCTGCCTGCGCGCGTGCTGGATTGGCGGCAGCTTTCAAAACTGAAATCGACTTATACGGACGCACTGCCGACACACATTGATGGCCAAACCGGACGTGTACATACTTCGTTTTCTCTGGCGGCGACATCGACCGGTCGGCTGGCCTCGACTGATCCAAACCTGCAGAACATTCCCGTCCGAACCGAGGAAGGGCGCGCGATACGCACGGCGTTTGTGGCCGAGCCTGGGAATGTGATCCTTAGCCTCGACTACTCCCAGATCGAACTGCGCATCCTTGCGCATATCGCGGGGATCGACGCCTTGAAAAAGGCATTCCGTGACGGGCAGGACATTCATGCGATGACAGCTTCCGAAGTGTTCGGCGTGCCCATCGAAGGCATGGACCCAATGGTCCGTCGTCAGGCCAAAGCGATCAACTTCGGAGTGATCTACGGCATCTCTGCGTTCGGGCTGTCGAATAACTTGCGCATTCCGCGCGGAGAGGCGCAGGCTTTCATCGACGCGTATTTCGAAAAATTCCCTGGGATCCGACAGTACATGGACGACACGAAATCGTTCGCGCGGGAAAACGGTCATGTCCAGACGATCTTTGGCCGCCGTATTCATACGCCGGGGATTGCGCAGAAGGGCCCGCATCGCGGATTCGCCGAGCGCGCTGCGATCAATGCCCCGATCCAGGGGTCGGCCGCGGACGTAATCCGCCGCGCAATGATCCGCATTCCGGAGGCGATGACGGCCGCGGGCTTGACCGGTCGCATGTTGCTCCAGGTGCATGACGAGCTGTTGTTCGAGGTGCCCGAAGTAGAGGTTGATGACACGATCGATACTGTACGGGGTATCATGGAGAACGCTGCCAAACCTGCGCTAGAGATAGATGTGCCGCTCACGGTGGACGCGGGGAAGGGTGCGAGTTGGGCCGAAGCCCACTGATTTCATGCGCCCCGCACATGCCAGATGGTTGCCGAACTATGGGAGGCTGTTTGGATCATGTGCCAAAGAACGTCTCGACCAGGGGACGATAGTCGGAAAGCTCAGCGGACATTGAGGGCTGCGCCTCTACCTGCTGTTGGTACGCCAACACCCTTTCGGGCCAAGCGATCTGCAGTCCCATGCGGGGTGTCAACGCATCGATCCAGATAAAGGTCATGGGGAAGCCGCAGTCACCAAGGGTCAAAGTCTGACCTGCCAGTGGCGTGGAACCAAGAAGTTGCCCCAGCTGGGCCAGACGGGTTGAAATCTCGGCAGATTGCTTGGCGATGAACCCTGCCGGGGGCTCCACGCGTCCCGGCATATAGGGGAACAACCCGCGAAGGGCAGGTTCAAGCCGAGTATCGTGAAACCGCGAACGCTCCCGGATCTTGGCACGTTCGTCAGCGTTGCCGGGCAGTAGCGGAGGTTCGGGATAGCGCTCCTCGAGGTATTCGACGATGGCCTCACCATCCGCTAACAGCAGATCCCCGTCGCGCAGCGCCGGAAGGTTCCCCCCTGGCACCATCGCCTTGTACTCGGCCGAGCCGTATCCACCCGGTGGCGGTACATCTTCCCAGTCCAGGCCCTTGAAGCGAAGTGCAACGCGCAGCTTCGCCCCATAGAGGCTGTGCGGAATGTTGTAGATTGTCAGCATTGGGGGGCTCTGAAGCCGCCTAGAGGCCCCATTTTTCGGCATTGCCCGAGAAGAAGCCCTTCAGCTTTTTGATCTTTACCCAGTTGTTCACGTAGTTGATCCAGACCTGATCGTTCTGGGGCAACAACATAGCGATGGCCGATGGCGCACGCGCGTCAGCATTAGCCACCCGTACCAGTGGAAACTTCTGGGTGAGTGTCGAGCCTTCAATGTTCGATGTGATGAACACATCGGCCCGCCCAGCAATCACCTCCTGATAACCGCGCGCAGGCGCTTCGACGACCTTGATGTCTGCGTCAGGGAACCACTCCCGAACAAAAGCCTCGAAGGTCGTGCCGAGCGTGGTTGCCACCTTTACCTCAGGTTTGTTGATCGAGTCCCAGCCATCGAACTTCCCGGCGTTCTCTTCGGTGGTGAAGGGGTACATCTCGACTGACAGATAGCTCTCGGAGAAACCCGCAACCTTCATCCGCGCGGCCGAGATCGAGGCCGACCCGGTCATGTGGTACTTTCCCGCGACGATTCCGTTGACCAGTGTTTTCCAGTCGGTCGGTACGAACTCGACTTCAACGCCCAGATCCTTGGCCAGTTCGGTCATGACGTCGATGTCATATCCCTTGTAGCTGTTGGTCGCCGTGTCCCGGATGGTCATCGGGTTCCAGTCGCCGGTGGTCCCGACCTTGAGTTTGCCGCTGTCGAGAATGTCGTTTAGTGCCGATTGCGCCATCGCGCCGCCGGTCAGGGCAAGGCTGATGATGGCTGCGCCAAGTGCATGGATGCCAAGTTTCATATTCGTCTCCTTGTCGATGGCCGCGGTTGATCTTTGCGGCCTGCATTCGCTGTCAGGTTATCTTTGCGCCCGGGCTGGCATCCGTCTAGGGTTTTGCGGTCAGTGTTTGATCTTACCTGCCATCCCGCTGCCAAACGTAGTTCGGAGTCTGCATTGGGCCACCCCGCCATCGAGCTTGTTGCCGTGAACAAGTGGTTCGGTGACTTCCATGTTTTGCGCGATGTCTCGCTTGACGTTGCGGAAGGTGAGCGGATGGTGATTTGTGGTCCGTCTGGGTCAGGAAAGTCCACAGTCGTGCGGTGTATCAATCGGCTGGAGTGGCACGAACAGGGCACCATCCGTGTCGATGGAGTTGAGCTGACCAATACCACGGCTTCAATCCGCGCGATCCAGGGCGAAATCGGGATGGTCTTTCAACAGTTCAATCTCTTTCCGCACCTCACCGTGCTCGACAACATCATGCTGGGCCCAGTGAAGTCCCGTGGTCTTAGCCGGACCGAGGCCGAGGACCGCGCGCGTCATTACCTTGAACGGGTGCGTATTCCTGAACAGGCAGACAAACGACCGAGCGAGCTATCCGGAGGTCAGCAGCAACGCGTTGCCATCGCGCGGTCCCTGGCAATGGAGCCCAAGATCATGCTGTTTGACGAGCCGACCTCTGCGCTCGATCCGGAGATGATCTCCGAAGTGCTGGACGTCATGGTGGAACTTGCTGAAGAAGGCATGACCATGATCGTTGTCACGCACGAGATGGGCTTCGCCCGCAAGGTCGCGGATCAGATGGTGTTCATGGACGCGGGCGAGGTGGTCGAGACCGGGCCGCCCGCAGATTTCTTCAAGGCCCCACGGACCGAACGGTGCCGGGCTTTTCTCGACAAGATCCTGCACCACTGATGCGCCCGAACGCGATGCGTCCGACCGTCTCTCGCATGGCCTCGCTTGGTCTCCTCCTGATGCTGGGGGGCTGCGCGTCCTCGTCGGTCTGGGGCTGGTATGTGATCGACCCCCGCACCGAGACGGGCTGGAACAACGTCCAGTTCCTGATCGGGGGTATGTGGAACACCATCGCGGTTTCGCTCTTGGCTGCATCGATCTCGATCGTGTTAGGCTTGATGGTCGCTTTGCCCGGCCTGTCGAACAATCGCTGGTGGAGGCTGGTGAACCGGGTTTATGTTGAGTTCATCCGCTCGATTCCACTTTTGCCTATGCTCTTTTGGGTGTTTTACGGGCTGCCGCTTATCCTGAAAGCGATGGGGCTCGACATCCCCATCGACCCGTTCTGGGGAGCGGTGATCGCACTGGCCGTCTCCGACAGCGCCTTCACGGCCGAGATCTATCGCGCGGGCATCCAGTCCATCAGCAGGGGGCAAACCGAGGCCGCGCAGACCGTTGGGCTGAACTATACTCAGACCATGCGGTACGTCGTTCTACCCCAGGCGATCCGACGTATTCTGCCGCCGCTGGCCAATCAGTTCATATACATCGTAAAAATGTCCGCCTTTGCCTCGGTCATCGGATTGCAGGAGCTGACCCGGCGGGCGAACGAGTTGAACACGCAAGAGTATCGCGCGCTAGAAATTTACACGCTGCTGATCTTCGAATATCTGATCTTGATCCTGATCATCAGCGCTGGAGTGCGCTGGCTCGAGCGACGGATGGGGTCGGACGAGCGGCGTTAGAAGCAGTCTTCGAAGAGTTTGGTCGCTGCCTCCAGCGTCAGCTCGACGGGATTGCCTCCAGCGGTTGGGTCCACGATTGCCATCTCCGCCATCTTGCCGATCTGATCCTGTGGCACACCCAGATCCGTCAGCGACTCAGGAATTGCTAGCTCCGATCGCAGATTCATGACCCAGTCATAGAACCCGTCGAAGCCGCCCGCGATGTCCAGATAGGCCGCTGCCTCCGACAAACGCCCCTCGGTTGCGGACCGATTGAATCTGAGTACAGCAGGCATGACGGTGGCATTGGTTGTGCCGTGGTGTGTGTTGTAGAGCGCGCCAACGGGATGCGAGAGCGAGTGGATCGCACCCAATCCCTTCTGGAAGGCGGTCGCTCCCATCGCGGCGGCGCTCATCATGTGTGCACGTGCCTCAAGATCGGTGCCATCGGCGTAGACGCGACCAAGGTTTTGTTTGACCAGCCGCATCCCCTCCAGCGCGATCCCTTGTGCCATGGGATGGTAGAACGGGCTGCAAAACGCCTCGAGGCAGTGCGCGAATGCATCCATACCCGTGCCTGCGGTGATCGCCTTGGGCATCCCCACGGTCAGTTCGGGATCGGCGATGACCACGGATGGCAGCACCTTGGGGTGGAAGATCACTTTTTTAACGTGATCCGTGGAATTGGTGATGACGCTGGCCCGCCCGACCTCCGAACCCGTTCCGGCTGTCGTCGGCACCGCGACATTGGGATAGATCGCGCTAGCGTCTGCCCGCGTCCACCAATTACCGATATCCTCAAAGTCCCAGACCGACCGCGTTTGATCTGCCATGAATGCGACCATCTTCCCGAGATCGAGTCCTGATCCACCGCCAAAGGCCACGACGCCGTCATGCCCGCCGGCCTTGAACACGTCCACTCCAGCCGCCAGGTTGCGATCATCCGGATTCGGATCGACTTCCGCGAACATCGCTCTCCCCAGACCAGCCGCATCTAGAATGTCCATTGTCATCTTGGTGATCGCCAGATCCGCAAGACCCCGGTCTGTCACCAAAAGCGGGCGCTTGATCCCGGCGGTGCGGCAAGCCTCTGGCAATTCGTGGACACGCCCCGCACCGAAGCGAATTGCTGTTGGGAATGACCAGGTGGCGTTGGGCGTCATTTGGGCCTCCGATTAGACGATGCGTCTCGGCTCCGAAGCTTTTCCGATCCGCTTAGCGAAACGTCAAGCTGCCTCGTCTTCTGGGCCGGATCGGCGATAGCTCTCATTCAGCGCCTTAAGACCTTCTGCACCGGACCGGCACGGTTCAACCTATCGTATGAGTCCTGCCCGATTTCATCGCGGTTTCGCCATCTTTCTGCACCGCCTGAAACTGCATTTTGCATCGCGAAACAGGATTATAGGCAACTTAACGTAGCTTTGGGGGTGTTAACCAACGCCCGAAAGTCGGGCTTTGTGTTGACTTGGGAGTTCGTCCAATTTGATTGACTTGACCGGGATAGGGAACATCAGCCTGTTCTCCGGATTTGGTCTGGATGATCGGGAGGTATTCGCCCACATCGGCGTTAACCTTCTGATCGCCTTCAGCTATTTGGTGATGCTTTGGGCGATTGTCCGGCTGAACAACCGTAAATACATCACCGTCTACATTCCGAGAAAAACCTATCTAGTATTATTTGTAGTCGTCCTCGGTGTCGGCATCGGCGCAAGCTTTGCGACCATGAGCACTCCGACCCTCGGCGCCGGGCTTGCCGAGAAAGCTTTTACCGGACTTCTGATGCTTGGAGTTGTGTTGGGCATCTGGCAAGTGCTGCCTCGGACCGTCGACCCATATGAGCGTCAGATTTTCCGTCGCGAAAGTATGGCGCTGCGTCGCGCCCAGGAACAGATCAAGGAGAAAGATGCACTGCTCGAGGCGATCAAGGTCGAAACCGAGGACACGGTCGCCTATCGCACTACCGAGCTCAGCCGGGTCAATATGGAGCTTGAGCGCAAACTCGTTGAACGCCGACTCGCCGAAGAGCGGATGACCGAGTCTAAGCGGCGTTTGGATGAGTTGATCATGCGAACGGATACAGCGTTGGCCTTCATTGACGATGGCGGTCAGATCATCGAGTGCAATCATGCGCTGGCCAAGATGCTGGGGCGCGGTTCTATCCAGGAGATAAAGGGGCGCGAACTTGGACGCCTTCTGGGGCAGCAGGCGGGTGGTGCATTCGTCCATTTTTGTAACGAAACGCTTCGTCTTGGAGCGTTCAATCATGAGTTTCACGCCGCACCGCCGGCGCGGGGGTCGATCTACCTAGATGCCCACGGAGCATCGTCTGTCATGGGGGACAGACCCTGCGTGATGGCATTCCTTAGGGATGTTTCCGAACGCAAGGCGTTCGAAAACGAGTTGATCCAGGGTCGTGAGGGCTTAAGCGCCGCGCTTGAGGTCGCCCGCAAGGCAAATGCTGCAAAGTCGGACTTTTTGGCCAAGATGAACCACGAATTGCGGACGCCACTTAACGGTATCATTGGACTTGCAGAGATCATCCGACACAAGTCGTCCGGCAAGCCCATTCCACCAGATCAGGTCAAGACCCTTGTTGCGAACATCCATCAAAGTGGCTCGCATCTGCTCAGTTTGGTGGATGATCTTCTCGATCTATCGCGGCTGGATGCAGGGACCCGCGAGTTCAACCCTGCCGAAGTGACTGTTCGAACCGAGGTCGACGCGGCCGTTCTGACGCTCACCTCGATTGCCGACAAGAAGCGCATCATTGTACTCAACCGGTGCGATGGCGATCTCGACTGGGTGCTCGACCAGCGTGCGCTGAAGCAGGTGATCATCAACCTTGTCAACAATGCGGTTAAGTTCTCTCCACCTGCTTCTACGGTGGAGATTGACGCGGACACGACAAACGATGCGCTTGCCCTGCACATTCGGGATCAAGGTCCAGGCATCTCAGAGGAGGAACAGGGCCATATCCTCTCGCCGTTCGGGCGAGGAGACTTTGCCGAAGACAACAAGATCGACGGGGTCGGCTTGGGTTTGACGATAGTGTCGGAACTTCTCAAACTGCATGGCGGAAGACTCGATATAGAAAGTACGCCAGGCGAAGGTTCGGTCTTTACAGCGGTCTTCCCTAGTGCCTCCGAGCTTCAACACTCGGTCTGAACAAGCCACAAGTGAGGAGTGCGACCAGGAGCGCGCACACCTTGCTTTGGAGTTTAGAGGCTGCCGGCGACAGCGCCGCGGGACACTATTTGTCCGTCAGTGTCCATACGCCGTCCCAATCCGGGCCGGGAGGAGATTCGGTCAACATCGCACAGCGCTTGATATACATCTCGCTTGCTGCATCTGACGGATTTGCAGACAATGCCTTCTCAAACCGCGCCTTGGCCTTTGCCCAGTTCTGCTCGCGGAAAAGGCGCAGGCCATCGTCGAAGTTGCCCAGAACGTCCTGCAGGTTCGGGAAACTCTCCGTGTCGTGATAGTCAAGGCACTCCCACACAGAGACCGGCTCGGTCTTGCCCTTGACGACCACTTTGTCGATCTCCCGCAGCCGGTAGACGCCCTTGAGCCGGGATTGCGTAAAGCCCGAAAGAAGGATCTTTGCGCCGTACTGTTTGCATGCGCTTTCCAGACGGGCGGCCAAATTCACGCCGTCGCCGATCATCGTATAGTCCATGCGCTTGGGTGAGCCGATGTTGCCGGAGACCACATTGTCGGTGTTCAGGCCGATCCCCATGTGGATTGCCATCTGCCCTGCCGCCTCACGATCGAAGTTCCACTCGGTCAGCCGTTGCAGCATGCCAACCGCTGCGCGGAGCGCTCGGTCTTCGTCATCTTCCTGCGCCACTGGCACACCGAATGCAGCCATGATCGCGTCGCCGATGAATTTGTCGAGCGTGCCGCCATGCTCGGTCAGGCAATCGACCATGCGTTCGAAGTAGTCGTTCAGGAACGCAACCGTGCCCTGCGGTCCCATCTTCTCGGACAGAGTTGTGAATGACCTGATGTCGGTGAAGAGAACAGTTGCCGTGAGTTCCTGACCGCCGAGCAGTGCCTGCTCATCGCCCTGGCTCAAAAGCTGATCGGCCAGTTCCGGATCCATGTAGCGAGACATCGTGGATTTGACGCGCTTCTCGGTCGAGATATCCTCGATCATCGCCATAGTACCAAGAGATGTTCCGTCACCCGAACTGAGTGGCAGGACGGAGACATTCGCCGAGACCTGATGGGTTTGGAATTTCAGCTCCCGGTCCATTGATGTCGCGCCAGCACGGCTTTCTTCGACTTGTGCTATCTTGTCGATCAGCCAAGCGTTATCTTTGCCAAGCAAGGTGTCAGCGGTTTGACCCACGACATCGGACTCCTCGCAACGCAGGATCGTGCTGCAGGCCTGATTGCAAGTTTGAATCACTCCGTCGGCGTTGAAGGTCAGCACGCCGTTCGACATCGATTGCAACATGCTGTCGGTATAGTTTTGCATGGATTGCACGTCGTCGAACAGTTTGGCGTTCTCAAGCCCGATAGAGATCTGCGCCGTAAAAGCCTTCAGCCGACTTTCATCTTCGTCGGTAAACGGCCCACCGCGTTTGTTCAGCGCCTGTGTGACGCCAATGACCTTGCCCTGCTTGTTTACCACCGGCACACAGAGGATCGAGCGGGTGAAAAACCCGGTCTGTTTGTCAAAACTGGGGTTAAAGCGCAGATCCGCATAAGCGTGCGGAATGTTGACTGTCTCACCGGAAGTGAACACCGTGCCCGCGATGCCGAGATGGTTGGGGAGACGAATTTCTGACGTGTTTAGCCCCTCGCCAACATGGCTGAAAAGCTCGTTGGTCTTTTCGTCATTCAAGAACAAGGTTGAACGCTCCGCATCGAGCATCCGTCCCGCCTCCTTCATAACTTTCTGCAAGAGACGCGTCAGGTCGAGATCAGACGTCATGTCCGCTACGATGTCGAGGAACTCCATCTCACGGGCCTGTGCGTCCTCCATATGCTCGATCATCGTGCGGGCATCTAGGGCGATCGCACACTGCTCCGTAATGCCCTCGATCAACGACAGGTCGTTCTCGTCGAACGCGCCAGATTTCTTATTCAGGATTTGCGTGACGCCAATGACCTCGCGCTTGGTGTTGCGCACCGGCGCACAAAGGATCGAACGGGTCGTGAAGCCGGTCTTGAGATCAATGCGCTTGTTAAAGCGTTCGTCTTGATAGGCGTCGGGAATGATCTCCGGTGATCCGCTCTGAAAGACCGTGCCCGCAATACCGTCGGAATTGCCGAACCTCAGATCGCGCGACCTGACCCCATGGGCGATGCGCGAATAAAGCTCCTGGCGTTTGGCGTCGTTCAGAAAGAGAGAGCCGCGCTCCGCGCCGGTTTGTTCTACGGCAACAGAAACGAGTTTTTCGAGCACCGCGTCGAGCGTGTCCAACGCAGCAACTTGGCGCGAGAGGTCTAGCAACATCTGCAGATGCGCGACATTGTCGTTTGTATCAACATCTGTGGCGGTGATCGGTGTGACTTCAGCCATGACGTGCCTCCGGGGTCGCCGCTTCGAGTTGTTCGCGGAGCGTCTGGATCATATCGCGATATTGACCGCATTCGAGATTGTGGTCTGTCTGAAGTCGTGTGATCTCGGCTGCATGGCTGTCGGCCAGTGACTGCATCTCGTCGCGCATGGCCTGAACTGTCTGCTCGAGGCGCTGGCTATCCGCGGCAGCTGCTGCACGCAACGTATCTTCGGCAAGGGCGGCCTCTTCGGATTGTGCCTCCATTTGGACCCTCAAGGCGTCGATGGTTTGCTTGAGGGACTCCATCTCGCCGGCATTCTGATGACCGACCCGACGGACTGCCAGCGTCGCTTCTTCCTGCTGACGTTCCAGCGTCTCCCGTAGCGCTACTACTGTCGATTTCAGATGCGCGATTTCCGCATGCGAGTCCTGATGGTCTACCAACATTCAAACACGCCCCACACCACTACCAATCTCTTGGTTCGTTTAAATCAAGCCCGGGAGGTCATATTCTTGCAAGCGCGGACCTTCCCAAATGTGCCGCAGTCATAACCCTGCCAAGATCCCAAAAATGTGTCTAACGACACTATTCGGCGGTTTTTTGGCGACGGCCTACGCTTATCTGCCTTAGATTGATTTCGGCGATGAGTAAACGCGTGTGATCAGTGCGAGCCAGATCAGGTCTGGCGCCCGATTGGGGCGTCGGGTATGTGCAGAATATGAAGTTTCCCGTCTCCCTCACCTTGGTTCTCACGGCCCTACTTTCGGCGTTCATCATCTCCAGCGGGGGTGCTCTGGCACAGGATGGTGCTCCGCCGCCACGAGAAGTCCTGAGTCGGTTTGTCGAAATTGCAGATGAGATCGATGGTAGGCTCTCATCCGGCAACCTGACCGCAGAGGACATCGATACCTGGCGCTTGGACCTGGAACAGGAACGCGGGCGCTTGCTCGATGTCGCGAGTCAAACTGGCGCGGATCTTGAGCCATTGATCGTCCAGCGCGACGCCCTCGGTAACCCGCCGGAGGAAGGAGAGCGCGAAAGTGCCGAACTGGCCGAGCAGCGCGAGGCGCTGAACGCCCAGATCGAAGAAATAAGTTCTTTGCAAAAGCGGGCGCAGCAGAATGCGGCCCGGGCACAAACGCTGAGCGACCGCTTGGCCGAACTTCGCAGAGCTGCGTTTCGCCGGTCGCTGATGGAGCGGGGTCCTAGCCCTCTGATTCCCGACCGCATTTCGAATGCGCTGGATCAGGGTAGTGGTTATCTGTCGCGAGTCCTGAAAGAAACCCACGCGCGGGTCAGGCTTCAAAATGCGGCGGGTGTTGCCGCGGATCGACTCTTGTTGCCCGCTTTGCTTGCAATCATCGGGCTGTTTCTGGCCATCGGAGCACGGCGCTGGGTAGTCGATTGGCTGAACAGGGCGTCCGAGCGTGCAGAACGCCGGTCGGACAGTGTTGCGGTCGGCTTTGGTCTGACTTTGGCGCGGCTTGTCCTGCCGCTCCTCGCTCTCGTGTTCCTACTCGGGTGCGTTTACCAAAGCGGCCTGATCGGACCGATTGGCGAACGGCTCGTGGCGGGAGCCGCCATCGCGTGTGGCATTGTTATCGGCGCCTATGCATTGGGCGGGGCTTACTTTGCACCCGATGCACCGAACCTTCGTATGTCGCAGCTGGATACGAATTCGGCTCGTGCCGCTGATCGCTGGCTCGTGGCCCTTTCGATTGTGGCCGGGATTGATCGCCTTCTGGTCAGGGCGGCAGATGGCTCGCGGATCGGAGAAGACGCGCTGTCTATGGCGAACTTCATCCTGCTGACCTGCGGGGCAGCTTGCCTATGGTGCTTTGTCAGAGCCTCGAAACTGGGTATTGCGCCGAGCGCGCCAGCACAAGACAGTGTCCCTGATCCCGAGCAATCTGAAGAACCAGCCCCAACCTCGTTCCGAGTAACCTTGGGCCGCGCGGTGCGGATTGTGGCCATGTTTTCGATGGTGGCCGCACCATCATTGGCGGCTGCGGGATACTACGAGGCGTCGCGGTTTTTCTTCTACCCCGTGATCTTCAGTGGAGCTGTGATCGGCTTTTGCTATCTGCTTTTCAATGTGGTCCGTACCCTCGTGGAGTTGATGGCTCCGCCGCCTGCCGCCGTCGACACAACTTTGGACGAAACTGCCCCAGACAGCGGGCGCCCGGCGCGTTCCCAACTTATCCCGGTGCTGGTTGGATTCCTGCTCGCCTTCCTCGCAACCCCATTGCTTGCCTTGATTTGGGGTGCTGACGGCGCGGATCTAGCCTCGATCTGGAGCCATGCTATCGAAGGCTTTACGATCGGCGATGTGACGATCTCGCCGATCGATTTCATTCTCTTTGTGATCGTTTTCCTGATCGGATACATGCTCACCCGCCTTCTGCAGGGTTTGATCCGGCGCTCGGTGCTGCCGTATACCCGGATGGACACCGGTGCCCAGTCGGCAATCATTGCCGGGATCGGGTATGTCGGAGTGTTCCTCTCGGCTTTGATCGCGATCTCGACAACGGGGCTTGATCTTTCGAACCTTGCCATCGTCGCCGGCGCTCTGTCGGTGGGCATCGGTTTTGGCCTTCAGAACATAGTCAACAATTTCGTCTCCGGGATCATTTTGCTGATCGAGCGGCCGATCAAAACGGGCGATTGGGTCGAAATCGCTGGGAACCACGGCTACGTTCGCAAGGTTAATGTACGCTCGACTGAGATCGAGACATTTGATCGCTCGACTATGTTCGTCCCAAATGCCGACCTGATCTCCGGAACAGTCACGAACTGGACCCACTCCAACAGCCACGGTCGCCTGATTGTGCCGGTCGGTGTCGCCTACGGGTCGGATGCCCGGCGGGTTGAGGGGATTCTTCTGGAGATAGCACGGGCTCACCCAATGCTGCTCCGCCGTCCAGCGCCTTATGTGGTATTTGCAGGTTTTGGCGCAGACAGTCTGGATTTTGAGATCCGCGGGGTTCTGCGCGACGTTAACTGGGTGCTCAACGTTGCCTCTGACATGCGTTATCAGGTCTATGAGAAGTTCGGCGAGGCCGGGATCGAGATTCCGTTCGCGCAACGGGACGTGACAATCAAGAACATCGATCAGTTGTCGATCGGTAAGTCCGGCGACAGCGGATCGGAGGAGCAGGTATGACCCAAGCGCTGTTTCGCGAAGATGCCTATTTGGCTGAATGTACCGCCAAGGTGCTCGGTATTAACAACCGGGGCGGGGTCATTTTGGACCAGACGGTCTTTTATCCCACAGGCGGTGGGCAACCCGGTGACAGTGGAACGTTGATCTGGAACGACGGAGAGACCGAGATTGCCCTGGCTGTTAAGGGCGATAGCCCGGACCAAGTGGTTCATGTCCTTGCAGAGGATGCGGCGGTGCCACCAATGGGTGCGGAGGTGGCCGTTCGGCTGAACTGGGAGAAACGGCTTCGGTACATGCGGGTGCACTCAGCATTGCATCTCTTGTCCGTCGTCATTCCGCTTCCCGTGACGGGCGGGTCCATTAGTGCGGAGAAGGGAAGGCTCGATTTCGACATGCCGGAAGCGCCCGAAGACAAGGATGCGCTGGAGAGACAATTGAACGATCTGATCGCGGGAGACCACCTGGTGACCACAGAATGGATCTCTGATGAAGAGCTAGCGGCAAAGCCCGAAATGGTAAAAACCATGGCCGTGAAACCGCCGATGGGGCAGGGCCGTGTCCGCCTCGTCCGGATTGGCGAAGGCGATGGCACAGTGGATCTCCAGCCTTGCGGAGGAACGCATGTGCGCTCCTCCTCCGAAATAGGCCCGGTGCGGTTTGGCAAGATCGAGAAAAAGGGCAAACAGAACCGCCGTGTCTCGATCTTTATCGACTAGAGTTTCGGGGGCGTGCTGACATACCTGAAACGAGAGGCCGCCCGTGTCGGGCAGCGCTGTGCCGACAGCCTTTCCGGGCTTGGTTTTGCTTGGCGTGAGGAATCCAGTTTTCAGCAATGGATCGTCGCGAATGTGGTGTCTGCGAGCCTTGCCTGCGCCATTGAGATGAGTGTTGCTGAACGAGCGCTCATCATCGGCTTTGGCCTTCTGGTGCTGGTCGTGGAACTGCTTAACACCGGGATCGAAGCCGCAATCGACCGGATTTCCGAGGAACACCATCCTCTGTCCAAGAAAGCCAAGGATACAGCCTGTGCCGCTGTAGCACTCACCGCAATCACCACCGGGGTGATTTGGCTCATCGTGTTGATCGGATAAGGGATTGACCGCGCTGTCCCGCTCTGCCGCGGCGTTCTATCGCCAACCGGTTCTGCTTTTGACCATGGCTGCCCTTTTCTGGGCAGGGAATGCCATCGCAGGGCAGTTGGCGCGTGGGGAGATTTCACCGCTGCAACTGGTGTTCGTACGTTGGATCGGTGTCACATTGATTATGTGGCCGCTGTTCGGAAGGCAGGTGCAGCAATACTGGTCGGTGGCGCGGCCTCGGATCTGGCGGATCGCGCTAATGGCCTTCATCGGCTTCAGCGGGTTCAATATCGTCTTCTACTGGGCGTCGTTACAGACGACCGGCGTCAATGTAGGCATTCTACAGGGCACCATCCCGGTCTTTGTGATGATTGGGACGGTTCTCGCCCACGGCACGCGCATCGGAAGGATTCAAACGGTCGGGGTGATCATGACGGTGATTGGCATTGTCGTGGTCGCGACGCGAGGCGCGCCACTCCAGATGCTCGAGATTGCCTTTAACCCGGGCGACCTCCTGATGCTGGTCGCCTGCCTTATGTATGCAGTCTATGCGCTGCTGCTGAAGGGTCGGCCAGATATCCCGAGCGGGGCGTTCTTCACCCTTATGGCACCCATCGCTGCGGCCATTTCGATCCCGCCGGTGATCGTCGAGGCGACACTCCCCGGATATACGCTGCCAAGCTTTGATGGCTGGTTGATTGCCCTCTACGCGACGATCTTTCCCTCGTGCCTCGCACAGCTCTTCTTCTTGCGTGGTGTCGATCTTATCGGGCCGGGACCTGCTGGGGTTTACGCCAATCTGGTGCCGGTTTTTGCAGCCGTTCTGGCTGTAGCGATCCTTGGCGAGGTCTTTGCGTTCTATCACGGCTTTGCATTGGCTCTGGTCATCGGCGGGATTGCGCTTGCACAAAGAAAACCTCGAGAGCCGCGCCAAGACCCTGAGGATGTTCCCGGTTGATTCTCAATGAAGCCCGAATTACGCACAAGCGGATGCGAAATCGCGCAAGGTAGAGGGCGATGCCGAACAGTGATCCAAACCTTCTTGTGTCGACCCAGTGGTTGGCCGAGCGCATGACTGCGCCTGATATCCGGATCCTCGATGGCTCGATGTACCTGCCAACCGACGGTCGCAATGGCCGCGAGCTTTACGAGCAGGCGCACATTCCGGGAGCGCGGTTCTTCGATATTGATGAGATTGCCGACGATCACTCGCCGCTGCCGCACATGTTGCCGCCTGTCGAGAAGTTCGTCTCCAAGATCCGTAAGATGGGCATTGGTGACGGCCATCGGGTTGTCGTATACGACCAACAGGGCATCTACTCTGCGGCGCGGGTCTGGTGGATGTTCCGGGTTTTCGGACATACGGACGTTGCTGTTCTGGATGGCGGTCTGCCGAAGTGGACCGCCGAGGGGCATCCGGTTGAGGACGAGATCCCGGACCCGCGCGAGCGGCACTTCACTGGGCGGCGTAATAGTGCACTGGTGCGCGATGTCACGCAGATGGCGCGCGCCGTGAAGTTGCGCGACGAACAGATTGTGGATGCTCGAGCGCCGGGTAGATTCCGTGGCGAGGAGGATGAGCCGCGCAAGGGCTTGCGTCAGGGGCGGATCCCGGGCTCAACGAATGTGCACTTCCGGACTCTTTTGAACGATGATGAGACGATGAAGGATGTCGACAGTCTGCGCGCGGCTTTCGAGGCTGCTGGCGTTGATCTCGCAAAGCCGATTGTCACGTCGTGTGGCTCCGGTGTGACTGCGGCAATCCTCACCCTCGCTCTTGCCCGATTGGGCCATTCCCGAAATGCGCTCTATGACGGAAGTTGGGTCGAATGGGGTGCCTATCCCGATCTGGCGGTCGAGACGGGATGAGCGCGCCTGAGCGGTATGTGAAGCATCTGCCGGGCGATGAGGTCGAGTATGTCGTGACCTTTCTGGCAATGGATGCCCGCCCAACCTGGCCGCGACCTGAGGTTCCGGAGGGACAAGAGGTTGATGTCGTTCTGGCTAAAAAACCACCGGTTGAGTACTTTCTCTATCTTTACCGAACAGTTGGTGCAGCGCACGAGTGGACGGACTGGTTGCAACAGTCCCCAGAAAAACAAGAAGCCTTTGTCCAAAATCCGGACATTTTCTTGTATACAATGATCGTGGATGGATGGCCCGGTGGGTTTTTCATGCTCGACGCCAGTGGACCGCCAGTCTGTGACTTGGCATATTTTGGTCTTGTGCCACAATGTGTGGGCAGGAGATTGGGGCGCTGGGCACTCGGGACAGCTATCCAGACCGGCTGGAACATGCCGGGGATCGAGCGGATGACGGTGAACACCAACACGCTGGATCATCCTCGGGCATACGGGCTCTATCAGGAGATGGGGTTCGTACCCGTCCGGCATGAAACACACCGGCGCATGGCGTCGGCAGGGCAGGCGCCCATGGGGTAAGAGTAGTGGGACGACATCGCGCACACGGGGGTACATCCGAGCGATGAGCGATACGGGCAGAAAACTCACCATTCGGATGCCGGACAATCCCCGGCTGAAGAAAGCGGTGGTGCACAAGTTGCATTTTGATCCCGGCGCTCGGGTCAGCATGGGCTATCCCGTGTTGACGCTGAAGGCGCGTCGGCGCGAACATATGGTGCGCGCCCCCCGGAATGGACGCATCGTGCCCCTAGTGTCCGAGGGGGATGAAGTCAGCGGCGGCGATCCTCTCTATATACTGAATGTCAACGAGGCAGCCCTAAGGGAAACCAACGAGGACACGCGCGCTCTGGTGCCGGTCCAGAAGGCGCGGTGGCAACCCGAGGCGACCGCCGAGGAGATCCGAGCTATCGACCGTGCCCGCCCGGCCGTGGCGAAAGGCGGGTGGATCAGCAGATTTGTGTCTGAGGACTGGGCGGATCAGTTCGCCGGAGACTGGGGCAAGCCTATACTGGTGCTCGCGCTTTACGTTCTGGCGTGCTTCGCGCTGCTGCCGATCCTGAATGCGATCAGCCGTGAGACGTCGCTGCCGACACATGCGTTGCTTTTTGGCGGGTCGGTACTGTTCGCCATTGCCGTCTTCCTGCTCTACGCGCCGCAGGCGATCGGTCTTCCACGCTCGGCAATAAGGCTGGTTTCGGTCAGCTGGGTTGCGATCTCGGCGCTTGCGATCTTTCATCGACCCGAAGTGCCGACCGACATCTCGCTTTCCGGAGCAAGCGGGCCGATTGCTGAGGTGTTCTTTCGCGATGAGGCTGAAGAGCAACTTGCGGACGCGTCGGATGCGGTGACCACGTCGCTTCCTTCTTCGGCGCCGAGTGCAGAACCCATTTCGATTACGAAATCCGGGGTGCTTGTCGGACGAACACCTGGGATCGTTGCACCGGCGCACACGCCCCCGCAGTCCGAACTCACCGTTGAATTCGCGGCAAACGACCCTCACGGCGTAGCCGTCCGAAGCTGGGCACGGGTTACGCCGACAAGAGGGGCGGGAGACGCGCTTGCTAAGCCTTTGGAAGATCCTGTCCAGCACACATTTGGTCCGGACCTTGGGGTGCCGCAGCATACGCCAGTACCGACTCTGAGCGATACCGCACCTGAGATGCCTGTGAGTTTCCTGATTGCCAGTCTGCTTGATGAGACGGTTGTTTCGACAGCGCCAGTGGGCAAAGCAACCGATGCGCACCCGCTCACCGCGCCGCCGGAGTACAGTTGGAGCGCTGTCACTGCCCTGGGGGCCGAGGCTGAGCCGACCTTCGTTGTCGCCGCCGATCAGACGCTCCCCATTGAGGGAGCAGCGTCCGGTCGTACGTCAGCGCCCGGGGTCCCGGCATGGGTAAGTGAAGCGGCCATTCCCGTTATCATGAGTGAAGGCTATGGGACGATACCGGCTGGCGATCCGGCCTTTGTAAAGCCATCGCGCTTCGAAGCCCCGCAGATGGCGACTGCACCTTCCGGGCTGCGCGGGGTTGCCAGTCCTGATCTGATCCTATTGGCTGCGTTGCGCTCCGGTGAGGATGCCTGGATGGCGGATCAAGCCAATCTTCTGGCGGGATTGCTCGTCGCGTCGGATAGCCGTTCTTGGCAGCCATTGGGCGCACTGCCGGTTGAACAGGACCGAGTAGCGGCTCTCGATGCACCCGGTCGTACCATTCTGACGGATATCGAAGTCTCTGCTTTGGAGAGTTTGAGATCGGCAGAGGATCTCGTTCAGGTGATTTCGGTGATGCGCGGCGATGGCGCCAAGGCACCTCCTTTCGCGGATCAGGCTGTGCGCTATGCGGCGACTGTGCCAAGCGGGTGGCAGCCTTTCGGCGTCCCTGCTGTTCTCAGTAACACTGAAGAGGGGCCGACCGTTCCAGACATGCCGCCATGGGAGCCCGCTCCACCGACGTTCGCGCAACGTCTTTTGCTCTTCCTTTACTTCGACGACCCTCGTTTGGAGAGCCACCCTGATTTGGGTGAGCAGTGGCGCGCAGCGGTGTCGCCTGAGCTCGAAGCCGCGATTCACAAGAGCGAAGTCGAGGACGTGCGCGAGATTGTCCAGGTCGTCAACTGGTGCGCCGCCGCGAATGACCCGGGCAAGGAAAAGGAACGCAATCTGCCCGGAGGCGCCTACACCACCGCGATCTTGAGCGACCGTATTCGGCTATTGCAGGTAAGGGTGAGCGTTGACCCTGAGATGGTCGGCCGGCTCGAACAGGAACTACCGATCTTTGGGGGTGCGGAGCCCGGCTTTTTCCATAATCGCTATCCGTTGCTTGGCTCAGAGCCGGGAACACCGGTCATGGACCGCGCTCGGGATTACCTTCTTGGCCTTTCAAATCGGGACCGGGATCCGAATACTCCGCAGGATATCAGCGGTGGCATGTATTTCGACAGTGCAACGGCCTTGAACAACGCTCTCAGACAATCGGGGTGCGCCGGCGCTTTTTGGAACAGCGGCGACGGGCCCGAGAACATGATCGGGCGCGATCTAGCGAAGCTGATCGACAGCTAGCTTTGGGCGCAAGGCCCCTCTGCTTCTCCAAAAGTGAATTTTCCTTGCGGCAAGCGCTGCCTGATACCTGCATGGTGAGACACCGCTGAAGAAATGTTCTATATTTGTTCTCACACAATTAGAGTAGCTGTTTCGGCCAACCACTAAATGTTGCGAAAATATGGACATGTCGGGTCAATTTATCGTTGACGAGATTTGGACTTTACATATTGTGGCTGAGCTGGCGAACAAACCACAACATATAGGGGAGCGGCCAGCATCTTGGGGAGCCCGCCACACGGGCTGAGAGCACCGCATTCGAGAACGCCGGCGGCGAAGCCGTCGGAACCAGCGCTTGGACATTCGCTGGACGGAAAATGAGTCGCCAGAGCAAGGCGCACGGGACGAGGGACGACAAGAATGAAGATCGAACGCAAATTCACTAAGGCAGGCCAGTCACCCTACGACGCAATTGCGTTCCGTCAGGCCACGTCCGAAATCCGTAATCCGGACGGGTCAGTCATCTTCAGTCTCAAGAACTTTGATGTCCCCAAAGCGTGGAGTCAGGTGGCAGCAGACGTCCTTGCTCAGAAGTACTTCCGCAAGGCGGGCGTGCCGGCGCGGTTGAAGAAGGTGCGTGAAAAGGGTGTGCCCGAATTTCTCTGGCGGTCGGCGCCGGACGATAAGGCATTGGCCGGTCTGCCGGAAGACGAGCGGATTGGCGGAGAGACCAGCGCGCAACAGGTCTTCGATCGGTTAGCTGGAACGTGGGCCTACTGGGGTTGGAAGGGCGGCTACTTCACGACCGAAGAGGACGCCTCGGCCTACTTCGATGAGA
>CAYYZH010000028.1:19452-29402 GCA_964475765.1 uncultured Limibaculum sp. | reverse complement strand
AGCGTATGGCACCTGTATGGCTCGCGTATGGCAGGCGTATGTACGACAAGTCGATGGCAAAGAGACGAGCCCGGTCGACCGTTACCCTGCTGATTAGCGGTTCTGAAGGAGGGCCATCTGTGCCACGATGGGCCATGCGCTATTCTGTCTTTGCCCTTGCCCTTCTGACCTGCATCGCACCTGCCGATGCAGAGGAATCGATCTGCCAAAAAGTCAAAACGCTTCTGGAACAGGCCAAGACAAACTTCGCGCCCGAAGAGGCCGGGGGAGCGCCGGAGCCTTTGCCAGGTGCCGAGACCTGTTCCCTGACCTTGTCGCTGTCCGGAGCCCGGGCTTATCACTGCGCATGGAGTTATCCGTTTCGCGACGGCTCCGTGGCCGCGGCGTTCGCCGGGCATACCAAAATGCTGCAGCAGTGCTTTGGCGAAACGGTCGAGATCAGCCGCGATCAAGCGGTCAATCATCCTGATTTCTACGACCAGCGGCACTATCGGATGGGGGAGGTGGCTGTGACGCTCTCCGTCAAGGACAAGACGGCGTTACAGAAAACCTATGTCTTTCTCGGTGTGCATGGGCCTCGGGCGACCCAGTAGCCCTCAGGCGCGGATCGCACGGGTCAGCGCCGCCTCGATCTCTTCGGCAAGCTCGACACGCTCTTCGGGCGCGAGGAAAGCGCCAAGCTCGATCTCGCGGCCGCTGCCGGACAGCGTGAGGTAATCCTCGATCCTCTGATCCTTATGGAGTTTGATCCGGACCCGCAGCGGCTCGGCCTGCCAGCGCAGGATTTGCCCGCCGGGCTCGCGCCGTTCGACCCGGACCTCGTCGCGCCAGATCTTCAGTTCTTCGGTGATCCGAAGGTTCGCCCGGTTGCGTCGGATCGCCAGCCACATGCCGCCAAAGGCGAGTGCGAGGAACGGGATCAGTCCCCAGAAGACTGCGGTGCCGGCAATACCGATCAGTGGCAGGATCAGGAACCCTGCCGAGATGCCGAGGAACCAGATCAACCCCTGCCCGGTTAGCGACTGGTTCGGCCAGAGCGTGACATCGTAGACCGGCTTGTCCCGTCGCTCACGCCATTGCGGGCCCGAGACAACAACAGCCGGAGGCGGACCCCCGGCTGTGTGTTCCATCTGCACGATCGAGCCCGACTAGTGGTCGGCTTTCTGCGTGTCCCATTCCTTCTGGGTCGGCAGGATTTCGAACGTGTGCGCCGGCGGCGGGTTCGGCAGCGACCACTCGAGCGACGGGTACTGGTCGTTCCAGTAGTTCGGGTTCTCGATCTTCGCCCCCCGGGTCAGCGTGACCCAGATGATGTAGAAGAAGAACAGGAAGCTGGCCCCCGCGATGAACGCGCCGATCGACGAGATGTAGTTGTAGAAGGCGAACGCTTCGGGATAGTCGATGTAGCGCCGCGGCATCCCCTGACGTCCCACGAAGTGCTGCGGGAAGAAGGTGATGTTCGCGCCGATAAACAGCATCCAGAACTGGATCTTGCCCAGCTTCTCCGGGTACTGGCGGCCCGACATCTTGCCGATCCAGTAGTAGATCCCGGCGAAGATCCCGAACGCGGCCCCGAGGCTCATCACATAGTGGAAGTGCGCCACGACATAGTAGGTGTCATGATACGCCCGGTCGACGCCCGCCTGGGAGAGCACGATCCCCGTCACACCGCCAAAGGTGAAGAGGAAGATGAAGCCCATGGCGTAAAGCATCGGCGTGCGGAACTCGATCGAGCCACCCCACATGGTCGCGATCCACGAGAAGATCTTGATGCCCGTCGGCACCGCGATCGTCAGCGTCGCCAGCATGAAGTAGGCCTGTGAGTTCAGCGACATCCCCACCGTGTACATGTGGTGCGCCCAGACAACGAAGCCGAGCGCCGAGATGATCAGCATGGCGAAGACCATCGCCGCATAGCCGAAGACCGGTTTGCGCGAGAAGGTCGACACCACGTGGCTGACGATCCCGAAGGCCGGGACGATCAGCATGTAGACCTCCGGGTGCCCGAAGAACCAGAAGATGTGCTGGTAGAGCAGCGGATCGCCGCCGCCTTCCGGCTGGAAGAAGGTCGTGCCAAAGTTCCGGTCGGTCAGCAACATGGTGATGGCGCCTGCCAGAACCGGCAGCGACAGGAGGATCATCCATGCGGTGGCGAAGATCGACCACGGGAAAAGTGGAACCTTCATCAGCTTCATGCCGGGGGCACGCATGTTGAGGAAGGTCGTGATCATATTCACCGCACCGAGGATCGACGACGCGCCCGAGAGGTGCAGCGCGAAGATCGCAAAGTCGGTCGCCATGCCCTGTTCGGAAGTCGACAGCGGCGCATAAAGCACCCAGCCAACGCCCGATCCGCCCTGGCCATTGCCGCCCGGCACCACCACGGACAGAAGCGCCATGGTACAGCCGGCCACATAGAGCCAGTAGGAGAGGTTGTTCATCCGCGGGAACGCCATGTCCGGCGCACCGATCTGGAGCGGCATGAAGAAGTTGCCGAAACCGCCGAACATCGCCGGGATGATGACGAAGAACATCATCAGGATGCCGTGGCCGGTGATCATGATGTTCCAGAGGTGCCCGTTCGGGTTGCCCTCCTCGTCCAGCATGAACTGCACGCCCGGCTCCATCAACTCGAGCCGCATATACATCGAGAACCCGACCGCGATCAGCCCCATAAAGGCAGCGGTGAACAGGTACAGTACCCCGATATCCTTGTGGTTGGTCGAACAGAACCAGCGGGTAAAGAACCCAACTTTGTGCTCGTGGTCGTGGGCGTGAGTTGCCGCTTCGGCCATGGAATCGCTCCTCTTACGCGGTCCGCTACGAACCAACCGGACATACGGCTGGCCCGAAGGCTATCCCCTTGATGTGGGGTGTAGCCCGAGGCCCAAAGGTCGACAACTGTCCTCCTTGCCGCAGTGCGGATTTGACAGGGGTTTCATGCGAAATCGAAACCGCGTGGTGGAAGCGGGCGTTAAGACCCATCCCGGAGGCGGTTAACAAGGGGTAATCAGAGCGGCAATGGCCGTGAAAACTGTCCCAAATTACGACGCCCCGCCGGTGGGTCCGACGGGGCGGTATTCGCTGCGATTCTCGGGGGCAGACGCCCTGCCCGCCGGGTCCGCTTATTTCAGCGTCTCAAGGTAGGCGATCAGATCAGCGCGCTGCGCTTCTTTCTTAAGACCGGCGAACGCCATCTTGGTGCCTTTGACCTCGGCCTTCGGCTTGGTCAGGTAAGCGTCAAGACGCGCGGCGTCCCAGACAACCCCGTCACCCGAGGCGTACTCGGTCATGCCCTTGGAATACTTGTAGCCGTCCACGGTCGCGACAGCCCGGCCGACAATCCCGAAGAGATGCGGGCCAACGCCGTTCTTGCCGTCTTCAACCTTGTGGCACGCCTTGCACCGTTTGAAGACCTTCTCGCCCTTGGCGACATCTCCTGCCGAGGCTGCTCCCGCGCTCAGTGCCAATACGGCCAGACCGGCCACCAGTGCATTCTTCATGGTTCTCTCCCATCTACATTCTCCGGTGTCTCCCGGACGTCTTCCGCGAGCGTGTCTGCCGGATACCACCTGATTTATCAACGGTTCTAGTTCGGAATTCCGGCAGTGGAAGTCAGGACTGGCAAAAAATTGATGGAAAACTGCGCTCAAGGGCCGTGTCGAGGTCCCCCATCGTTACCGGCAGGCCGAGATCGACAAGGCTGGTGACCCCGTGGCCCGAGATCCCGCAGGGCACGATGCCGTCGTAATGGCTGAGATCCGGCTCGACATTGATCGAAAGACCGTGAAACGTCACCCAGCGGCGCACGCGCACGCCAATGGCCGCGATTTTGTCCTCGGCCGGGCTGCCATCGGGCAGAGGCGGCTTCTCCGGACGGCTGACCCAGACCCCAACCCGGCCCTCCCGGCGTTCGGCGCGGATCTGAAACGCATCGAGCGTCGTGATCACCCATTCCTCAAGCGCGAAGACAAACTTGCGCAGATCGCGCCCTCGCCGGTTCAGGTCTGCCATCACATAGACGATGCGCTGTCCCGGCCCGTGATAGGTGTATTGCCCGCCCCTGCCCGTCTGGTGCACCGGGAAGCGATCCGGGATCAGGAGATCCGCCGTCTGAGCGCTGGTTCCCGCCGTGTAGAGCGGCGGATGTTCGAGAAGCCAGATGCACTCGTCCGCCTCTCCGGCATGGATCGCCGCAACCCGGGCCTCCATCTCATCGAGGGCCGTATCGTACGCGACCGGCTCAGTACTGAAGCGCCATTCAACCACCACCTCTGATTATTCGCAGCCTCGGGACTTCACAAGCCTTCAGCGGTTTGCTAAAGGCCACCGCCTGCCAAGGTGACGATGTGCGGTCGTGGCGGAATTGGTAGACGCGCAGCGTTGAGGTCGCTGTGGGGTAAAACCCGTGGAAGTTCGAGTCTTCTCGACCGCACCATTCTCAAGACATATTCCATTGATCCCGAACGAAAACTGGTTCGGGATATCTGCAAAGTCTCACACAACCTGCCACACACCATCATCAGACACGGGTCACATGTCTTATATCGACATGTCCCAAAGGGTCAGACCGTTGCGCTCGCCACAAGCTCCGCCACATCCTGTAGGCTCTCGAGCTCATCAACCGTTTCGATCATGGCGTCCGCCTGCGCCGATGGGATATCTTTCCGCCCATCCCGGCAATTCCGTTTGAACTTGGCCAGATGGGCCTCTCTCGTCATCGGATTGTCAGGATGCCCATAGACGGCTTCGACTGCGCGATCCAAAACAGTACCATCGCGCAAGGTGATTACGACCCCAATCGGGACAAGCGCATTGGGGTCGCCCGCGTCCAGAACGGTTAAATCGGTCCTAGCCGCCAGCGACTGACGATCTTCGCGTCGATAAGCCTCGCTCGAGAAGTCCGCAATTGTGACGTCTCCGCGATAGAGCGCACAGGCCAGAACATAGCGTGCGCAGAGCCGGGCATAGTTGATTTCCATGTCCAGCTTTGGTGGCCGACCGACCAGATGCCGGATCAGCGGCGGCACGGTCAGTTCGATGCCCTCGATGTCATCGGCGGAAAAGCCATGCTCGCGTTGCAGGCTGAGGCACCCGTCCAGAATGCCATGGGTCGCACGCCCGGACGGAAACGGCTTGTGCGCAACCTCGGTGATCAGCCAGCGCGTGCCGAGACCGGACAACAATGTCTCTGGATCTCCACCATCTTCAATCAAGCGATAATACCCGAAATCTCCGGTCAGGATGCTGTGGGGCCCGGTAAACCCGGCATTGGCCAGATCAATTGCCATAACCGCGTTGCGCGCGTTGAAGCCCATCTGCATCGCCAGCAGACCAGACCCTTCGGTGTGGGCCTGCATCGTTCCCCCGATCTGACCATATGCGAGCGAGAATGCTTCGATCAGGCGAGCTTGATCGTAGCCCAGCAGTTTCCCCGCCGCCGCAACGCCTCCGAACGCGCCCACGGTTCCCGGTCGGAAGAACCGCAATCCGGACTGTGCCGCGATGCCAAGGCGAGCCGCGACGTCAACACCCAGGACCGCCGCCTCGAGAAGCTGTTTGCCCGAGACACCCCCGGTCCGTTCGGCCACGGCCAGGGCGGCAGGCAACACGATGGTCATGACATGGGCGACCGCTTCTTCGTGGACGCAGTCAAACTCCTGACAATGCGCCTGATAGGCATTGCAGAGCGCCGCGTGAGCGGCAGGCATCTTCTGCGTTGTCCCCCAGATCGAGGCCTCTTCACCCCTGCCCATCGATGACATCGCGCCCACCAAATCCTCGGCCTTTGGGCCATTGCTGCCGCTGATCCCGACACCAAGCGTGTCGAGGATAAACGTCTTGGCCGCCGCGATGGCGTGAGCGGGCAGATCGTCGAAGCTGGTCGAGGCAACGAGGTCGGCAAGTGCGAATATCGGATCCTTGGTCATGCGCTCTCCCGGCGTTCATTGACAGGTCTTTGCACTGATATAACGTGGCCGAGACAATCCGATCGAGGCTCCCAAGTCCATGCCCCTGGCAATGCGCTCCATAGATCCAGACGAGGAACAACAGCTTCTGGACACGATTGACCGCTGGGTCGCACGTGACGTCCAGCCGATTGTGAAAGAGTACGACCACGCCGACAAGTGGCCCGCCGAGACGGTCGAGCAGATGCGCGATCTTGGGCTGTTCGGCGCAACGATTTCGCCCGAGTATGGCGGGCTCGGCCTGCCGGCCACCACCTACGCCAAGATCGTGATGCGGATCTCTCGCGATTGGATGGCCGTGACGGGGATCTTCAACTCCCACCTGATGCTGGCGCTGGCAATCGAGAAGTTCGGCACCGAGGGGCAAAAGCAGGAATGGTTGCCAAAGCTCGCCAGCGGAGAGATCAGAGGCGGGCTGGCTCTGACGGAACCCGATGCGGGCACGGACCTTCAAGGCATCCGCATGACGGCCAGGCCGCAGGGCAACGGGTATGTCATCAACGGCACGAAGACCTGGATTTCCAACGGTGTCGAAGGGCACTGCTTTGCGCTTTTGGTCAAGACCGATCCTGAAGCCAATCCGCGTCACAAGGGGATGAGCCTGTTCATCGCGCCCAAGCAGGAAGGCTTCACCGTTGGACGCAAGCTCGAGAAGCTGGGCTACAAGTCCATCGATTCCGGCGAGCTTGTATTCGACAACTATCGCATTCCTGCGGACAACCTGATCGGTGGCGAGGAAGGTCAGGGATTTTATCAGGCAACCGGTGGGCTCGAGCTTGGTCGCATCAACATTGCCGCGCGCGGTGTCGGATTGGCAGAGGGATCCCTCAAACTGGCCACCGAGTATGCGCAAACCCGCAAGACCTTCGGCAAGCCGATCTGCGAGCATCAGGCGATTCAGCTGAAGCTGGGTGAGATGGCCACACGCGCACGGGCGGCGCGGCTTCTGGCATTGGATGCAGCTTCAGCATTTGACCGGGGCGAGCGCTGTGACATGGAAGCGGGCATGGCAAAGTATTTTGCCTCGGAAGCCGCGCTTGAAAACTCGACAGAAGCCCTGCGCATCCATGGCGGCTATGGGTACTCGAAAGAGTACGATATCGAGCGCCTCTACCGCGACGCGCCGCTCATGTGCATCGGCGAGGGCACCAACGAGATGCAACGCATCATCATCGCCAAGCAGCACATCAAGCGGAACCCGGCCTGATGCAGCCCCTCGAGGGATTGCGCGTGCTGACGCTTGAGCAGTTCGGTGCAGCGCCTTTCGGCACGATGTTCCTCGCCGATCTTGGGGCCGAGGTGATCAAGGTCGAGAACGGTGCAGTAGACGGCGATGCCAGCAGACGCGTCGGACCGATGCTGGGCGACAATGACAGCCTGTACTTCCAGACGTGGGCAACCAACAAAAAGAGCATCACCCTCGATCTGAAAACCGATTCCGGGCGCGAGATCTGGGATCGTCTGGTGCCAACCGCTGATGCAGTCGTGAACAATCTGCGCGGTGACCAGCCAAAGGCGTTGGGCCTCGACTATGAAAGCCTGAAGGCCTTCAATCCCGCCATCGTGTGCCTGCACATTTCTGCTTATGGCCGGGACAACGAACGCCAGTCCTGGCCCGGATATGACTACCTGATGCAGGCCGAAGGAGGATTGATGAGCCTGACGGGAGAACCCGATGGCCCGCCGACACGGCTTGGATCGTCGATGATCGACTACATGACCGGGGCCAATGGGGCGATCGGACTGTTGGCCTGTCTGATGCGGGCGAAGACAACGGGCAAGGGCTGCGATGTCGATGTCTCATTGTTCGATGTGGCGGTTCATCAGCTTGCCTATCCCGGCAACTGGTTCCTGAACGGCAGTGCAAAACCCACCCGCATGCCGCGCAGTTCGCACCCCTCGCAAACACCGGTACAGGCGGTGCGGACCAAGGACGGATGGCTGTTCATAATGTGCATGATGGAAAAGTTCTGGCTGACGCTGGTCGAGCACATCGGGCGCCCGGATCTGGCCGAGGATCCCCGGTTCAGCACCCCAGACATTCGGCGCCAGCATCGGGCAGATCTGACCGAAGCGCTGGACCAAGCGTTCTCTACCAAGACGACAGAGGAGTGGACCAAGATCCTGACCGGCAAGGTTCCAATCGGTCCGATCTATGATGTCGAGGAAGCGCTGGCGAACCGGTTCGTGCACGACGTTGGTATGGTTCAGGACGTGCCGCATCCGGAGAAACCCGACATGCGGATGCTGGCAAATCCGCTGAAGATCGACGGCAGGCGGCTGACACAGACCTTTGGCTCGCCACTTGGCGCGGATACCGAAGACGTGGTTTCCGAACTGCCAACGTCAGCCAGCCCCAGCAAGACAGGACATCAACCATGAGCGCATCGGAGCGATCCACCGCAGGTGTTTATCAGGGCGCCTCCGGGCGGACGTACCACGACTTCGAGACCGGCAGTACGATCCGGCATACGCCCGGCCGGACCATCACGGAAACGGACAATGTCTGGTTCACGCTGCTGACCATGAACACCCATCCGCTTCATTTCGACAATGAGTTCGCTGCCACCAGTCAGTTCGGCAAACCGCTGGTCAACTCGTGCCTGACCTTGTCGATGGTGACCGGCATCAGCGTTGCAGACATCAGTCAGGGGGCGATTGCCAATCTGGGGTGGGACAACGTCAAATTGATGGCCCCCGTCTTCGTCGGGGACACGATTTATGCCGAGACCGATGTGCTGGACAAACGGCTCTCGAAAAGCAAACCGGACCAGGGCATCGTCAGCGTCCGCACGCGCGGGTTCAAAGCTGATGGCACAGTGTTCATGGAGTTCGATCGCAACATTCTGGTGCCAGTGCTGGAGGGTTAGCGACATGGGGGCTGAATGTCAGAGCTGAGCTGGCCGGACGGCAAAACCCTCGCCCTGTCGATCGTCGTCAACGTCGAAGAAGGCGCAGAGATGTCGGTGGCCGAGGGCGACAAACGCCCCGAACCGGTCGATGAGCTTGGCGTCGCCGTCTCGGTGCCAATCCGGAACTTTGTTAATGAGTCGAACTATCAGTACGGCATTCGCGCGGGCGGGCCTCGCATTCTGCGCCTGCTTGCAAAACACGGGGTTACGGCGACGGCTACCGCGGCCGCTGTCAGCCTCGAACGGGCACCGGATCTTGCACGTCAGATTGTGGATGCAGGTCATGAAGTCTGTGCCCATGGGTGGCGCTGGGTTCATCAGTTCTCGTTCGATGAAGCCCGCGAGCGGGAGTTCATCGAGAAGGCGGCAGCGTCCATCCATCAGACCTGCGGTGCCCGTCCGGCTGGATGGCTCAGTCGGTATCTGCACACACCGAATACGCGCCGGCTGCTGGTCGAGGCCGGGTACAGCTATCACATGGATGACCTTTCGGATGATGTACCGAGATGGGAGGGGGTCGAGCTAACCGACGGCACGATCAGGCCCCTGGTCTGCATACCCTATGCGCTCGACACCAATGACATGAAGTTCTGGACCGCGCCCGCCCTCACACCTGAAGCTTGGCTGGACTACGCGCGGCGAAGCTTTGATTGGCTGCTGAGCGAGAGCCAATCGCAAGGTCCACGGATGATGTCAGTGGGCTTGCATCTCAGGATCATCGGGAGGCCCGGTCGGATCTGGGCGCTTGACGAATTCCTCAGCCATGTCACAGCGAACGACGGCGTCTGGATCACCACGCGCAAGGCGATTGCCGATCGTGTCGCCGAATGTGTCCCATGGCCTCACTGAACACACATCCGGCAGGACCGGCGGGTGATACCTTGTCTGTGGAGATCAGCGCGCCGACCGCAGTCATCACCTTCAATCGGCCTGCCAAACGCAATGCGATGACCGAAGCGATGTGGCTGGCGCTGCCCGTGCTGATGGTTGAGCTCGCCAGCGACAGCCGCGTCAAGGCGATCCTGCTGACAGGGGCGGGCGGAGAGTTCTGCGCCGGTGCTGATGTCTC
>CAYYZH010000028.1:4236-19352 GCA_964475765.1 uncultured Limibaculum sp. | reverse complement strand
CAACAGCTTGTTGATCTGGTCGGGCCTGCCAGGGCCAAGGACATGCTCTATTCCGGACGGCTTGTTCCTGCCGATGAGGCCCTGCGGATTGGGCTGGTCGATCGGGTGTTCTCAAGCCAGACACTGTCGGACGAGGCGCACCACTATGCCGAGACCATCGCTGCGCTGTCCTCCAATGCGCACCGCATCACAAAGCAGATGGTGCAGGCCGTGCAGAATGGAACCGATGCGGAAACCCAAGAGCTGCGGGCGTTGTTCGACGGCTCGTTTGCATCCGATGATTTTCGTGAGGGCTACCAGGCGTTTCTCGAGAAACGAAAACCCGACTTCACATAGTGGAAGGGTTTGATTTCAAAGCATCGTCCAGCAGTCCTGCCCAGCCAAGCAATGTGGCATCGGACCAGCGTCGTCCGATCAGTTGCACAGATCCCGGCAAGATCTCCCCCGGCAGACTGACCGGCAACGCCACCGATGGACAGCCTGAGAAGTTCGCGAGCGCTGTCAGATCCGCCTGATTTTCAGGCACGTGCGACCCGTGCGCAAACGCCCGTTGCGGAACGGTCGGCATGAGGAGGGCATCACACTCATCAAAGGCGCGGTCCAAGGCCTCGGCGGCTTCGGCAATCACTGCACGCGCCGCGCCAAGCTTTTCGGGTGTCAGTGCGCGCCCGTAGTTCAGCATCGACCTGAGGTGATCACTGATCGCACCGGGGCGGTCGATCAAATCGGCAAACTCGACGGCACCTTCGGCCTCGATCACCAACAGACCCGCCCGCCGAGAACGATGTGGGTGCCATCCCTTGAGATCTATTTGCTGCACGGAGGATCCCTGTGCTTGGAACGCCGCCTCCGCACGTTGCAATCCTGCGCGCACGGATGGCTCACAAGCCACCATCTCCAATTGCCGGGGCACACCAACGCGTAGCCCCTGAAGGTCTTCAGGTGCTGTTGAAGCGGCCCAGCGCTTTTGGGCCGACGCGCTTCCAAGGATCTCCAAGGCTGGCCAAAGTGATCCAACGTCCCGCGCCATCGGACCGATTGTATCCAGCGATGGGCAGAGCAGCGCCAAACCCTCGCGCTCGATCGAACGAGAGGTCGGTTTGATGCCAGCGACACCGCAATACGCCGCGGGAACCCGAACAGAGCCCATTGTATCTGTCCCCAGCGCCAACTCGCTCAAACCTGCCGCGACCGCGACAGCCGACCCGCCCGATGACCCACCGGGGGTCAGGTTATGATCCAGAGGGTTGGTGCAGCGCCCGAACTCGGGATTATCCGTCAGAGCGCCCAGCGCCCCTTCATCCATGTTTGTGGACCCTATCAACACGGCACCCGCATCGCGCAGGCGCGCGACCGCTGCTGCGTCTTCTCTGGCGATCAATTCGCGTCGCCCGCCTATCCCCGCGGTCCAGGGTTTGCCACGCATCGCGAGATTGTCCTTGATCGCAACACTGCGTCCATCGAGCGGCGACAACAAAGAGCCTGATGCCTGCCGCTGATCGGAGGCAGCTGCCGCAGCGATCGCATCGGCTTCATCCACCCGGATAAAGGCGTTGAGAACAGCGTCCATCTCGGCGATGCGGCCAAGGCAAGCTTTCGTTTTTTCAATTGCCGCCATCAGGACTGCGGCGGCTCGTGGATCAGCCGCAACGGTTTTTGGCGTGACTGCAATTGAGTCAGATGCGCTGTCTCTCCCGGGGCAACCGGTTCAACGGTGATCTGCACGCCGAGACGGCTGGCAAGCAACTCCTCCATCCGGGTGGCGAGGCCGTCAGGAGCCGAAGTGACCTCCACCTTCACGACCATCTCAGTACGCACACCGGTTTGCTTCACGATGCAGACATACTCGCCATTGGTCTCGCTGAACTGTCCCGACAATAGAGCACCCACGCCTTGCGGATAGACGTTGATACCGCGCAGCTTGACCATGCTGTCCGATCGGCCGAGATGCCCTGCCATGCGCCTGAACGGCAAGTCCAACGCATTCTCGCCCGGCAGCACGCGGGTCAGATCCTGGGTCTGAAACCTGATCACTGGATAGATGTCGTCTTTGTAAAGACAGGTGCAAACAAGATCGCCAACGTCGCCCTCGGAAACGGGCAGATGGGTTTCAGGATCGACCAACTCGATAAACTGCGCATCCTCCATGATGTGCATTCCATCGCGATCAGGACCCTGCGAGGCGATCAGCCCGGTATCTCCCACGCCGTACCAATCAAAGACGTGTTCCGCCTTCCATGTTGCGGCCAGTTCCATGGCATTTTCGGACCCGAAATGACCGGAGATCGTTCTGATCTGGATGTCACGGCCCGGCTCGATACCCTCTTCGCGGGCGACATCCGCAAGATGGCGGATGTAGTCACCGAAGCCGACAATCGCGGTGGCGCCAAAATCGCGCATCATCCGGACCTGTTGGGCCGAGCGGGTCTCGGCACCTGTTCCTGCTGTCAGGACCTGAGCCCCGATCCAGTGCTGGATGGCTTCGCGGATATAGTGCCCGCCATTGACCATTCCGAACCCGTAGACCGAGTGGATCACGTCGTTCTCCGTCAGCCCCTGCAGACGATAGGCGCGTGCCAGCAAGATGTTCTGTATCTCGCGGCTCTTTGGTCCCCACATCAGCGGCTGCGGTCTGCCCGTTGTCCCGGACGTGGTATGAAAGATCAGCGTCGGCCTATGGCCGTCGGTATGGATATCCATGCCATGAAAGTCACCGAGCGGGGGGTGCGCTTCGACCGAGGCCATAAGGTCGGACTTTGCATAGGTCGGCAGTTTGGGCAGGTCGTCCAGAGTTGTGATGTCTTCAGGCTCGATCCCGTGTTTGCCCCAATGGCGTTGGTAGAACGGCACCTGCCAGGCAAAGCGCATCAGGGCTGTGAACTGCGTCTCCTGTCTGGCTCTCAGCTCGTCACGGCTGATGCCTTGATAGACATGAAGAAAGTCCCAGATCGGAAACGCCCGCGCCAGAGCCTTGTGATCCACTGCTTCGAAATAACTTTGTCTGCTCACTGGGTGGCTCCGAGAACATCAGCGATCAGAGCCTCCGGCAGACCGGCCTTTTCAAGAACGTCCCGTGTATGCTCACCAAGACCCGGCACTTGTGGCGCGAGTGTGCCCGGCTCGTCCTGAAACTTGATCGGCAGACCAATGTGAAGATTGCCGTCATCATCGCGCACCAGCATTTCGCGTGCTGCGACGTGTGGGCGATGAAAGGCCTCATAAAGATCCAACACCGGTGCGAAACAGACGTCCCGGCCCTGGAACCAAGCCTCCCACTGATCGCGCGTTTGCGTGGCGAACGTGGCCTCGAGGAAGTCTTTGACCGGCTGTTGGCCCGGCCCCGGTGGCCCCTTGGCCGCGGGGATCAGATCTGGCCGCTCCAACGCCTTCAACAACGTCTCGACAAACTTGTGCTCGACCCCGCCGAGGGCGATGTGCTTACCATCCGCCGTCCGGTACGGGCGAAAGAACGCGTACCCGCCAAAGCTGCGCTCGTTCTTGACATCCGGCGCACGATTCTCCGCGAAAACGGGACCGGTGACGTTGGGCAGCCACGCCATCACCGCATCCTGCATTGAGAGGTCGATGAAGTCTCCCCGACCTGTCTTTTCCCGGCGCAGCAAAGCCATCAGGATCGCAGAGAGGCTCATCAGGGATGCCGCCATGTCGGCCACCGGCATACCGGGATTGGTCGGCGCACCGTCCGCGCCGAGGTTCAGAGATGCCGTGCCCGCCAGCGCCTGTATGGCGAGATCATGGGCGGGCCTCGCCGCCTCGGGCCCGGTCTGCCCGAAAGCCGAGATCGATACATAGACGAGACCGGGATTGATGGCCGCCAGAGCCTCATACCCGACGCCAAGCCGACCGACGACACCGGGGCGAAACGCCTCGACAAAGACATCCGCACGCGCCGCCAGCGCCAACAGTGCTTGCCGCCCTTGATCCGATTTCAAGTCTAGAACAACCGACCGTTTGCCCCGATGCGTGTTCCGAAACCAAACGGACACATCGTCTTGCGTGCGATAGCCAACGTTGCGCACCGGCTCACCAGATGGCGGCTCGACCTTGATCACATCGGCGCCGTGATCGGCCATCATCATTGTCAGATGTGGCCCCGGCAAAAACAGCGACAGGTCCAGCACACGCACGCCTTGTAGTTTCATCCCTGCCCCCTGAACCTAGTCCCTGCGCTGAACATGCCTTTAGGTCGCGTCCGGCAAGGGCGGCAGCTTACTTGTGTAGTCCGCCACCTCCGCACCGCCGGTCCCATCCGCCGCAATGAACCAGTCGCCAATCTGGCGCGATGTCATGAACACCGTCTGCGGGTGCTCCAGAAGCAGGTCGAGACACTTCTCAAACCAATAGGCGATGTGCGGGGTACCGACGATATGCGGATGCAGACCAAATGTCAGACAGCGCGGGTTATGCTCGGTTTCGCGTTCAAAGATTGCCAGGGTCGCTTGCAAGCGTTTCAAGAGTTCATCGGTCGACGCATCCTTGATCGCATAGACCGGGACGTCGTTTAGCTCGAGGGCATAGGGCAACCCGACCATCGGGCCGTGCCGTGTGCGGATCCAGAACGGCAGATCATCGATCACCCAGTCATGGAGAAACTCGATCCCGTTCTCGCGCAACAAATCAATGGTATCGTGTGTCTCGCCCAAACCCGGGCCAAGCCATGACCGGACCTGTTTACCATCGCACTCCTTCAGCCGCGCGATGCAGCGTTTGATCACTGCCTCTTCGTCATCGGACGCCTTCAGCGACTGTTGAATCCACCCATGGCCAACCAGTTCCCAGTCGCGCTTGACGATTTCGTCCATCAAGTCGGGATAGACATCTGCGACCTGCGCGTTCATCAACGCGGACACCGGGATATCTCTCTGATCGACAGCCTCAATGAACCGCGGCATGCCTGACCGCATGCCGTACTCGACCCAAGAATAATTCGGCACATCCGGTGGTTCGATCTGAGCACCATGGGGCGGTGGCAGCACGCCGCGCGGCATCGGCCGGTCAAACGGCCAGTACTCTATGTTCATACACAGATTGACGATGATGGGTTTGCCGCCAGGCGGCTCCAGCGGCTTGACCCGGTTGAGCATGCGATAGGGAACACGCGGGTTTGACCAGGGCATCGCTGTCTCCTCCGATCAGCTTCGGTAGATCAGTTTCTCCGGAGACCCTACTCCAGACCGACACCGTCGAGATACCCCATCCAATCCGAAAGCGCGGTCTCGCCATCCCCGAAACCCTTGGTGAAAAACATGTCGATGTATCCCGAACTTCGTGTCTCGTTCGCGCGGATCTTCGATCCCTGACTTTTCGGCAGGGTCAATTGTTTGATCCGCAGCGAGATCGGGGCGGACACCCGGGTGACCGTGTCGGAGATGCACTGACTGGGGATCGCCTCACGCCAACCCTTGTTACTGGTCCGAGTTGCGTCACAGCACCAGCAGTCAGCCTGGATTGCGCTCCGCCCAGCCGGCGAAGATCCGCTCGAGCACAACGATAATGTAGTAAAGAACGATCCCAAGTGCCGCCAATGCGATGAGCACGGCGAACATCAGCGGATAATCAGCCGAGATCTTGCCGGAGTCGAAAAGGTGGCCAAGGCCCCGTCCATGCGGCTCAACGATCTCCATCAGGTTCGTGCCGATGAACGCCAATGTAACGGCGACTTTCAACGCGCCAAAGAACTCGGGCAGCGTCTTGGGCAAGGCGATTTTCCAGAAGATCGTCAGGCGTGAGGCACCGAGAGCCCGCAGAATATCCCGGTACTCGGGTTCCAGCGTGGATAGCCCGATCGACACCGAGACCGCGATGGGGAAGAAACTGATCAGGAATGCGATCAGGATCGTGTTCATATCGTGCTGGCCGATGTACATCAGCGCGATCACTGGGACCACAGTTGCCTTTGGAATGGCGTTGAAGCCGACCAGCAGCGGATAAAGCGCCTCGCGTGCAATGCGGCTGAACCCCATCACCATACCCAACGCCGTGCCAAAAACGACGGCAAGCCCCAGCCCGGCAACCGTGCGCCAGAGCGTCTCCCACCCGTACTGCAGGAACAGCCAGCGGAACTTCCAGAAGGCCGGTCCGAGGTCAGACGGCGATGCCATCTTGTAGTTCGGCCAGCCCTTGACCCAGACAAGCCACTCCCAGAACAGGACGAAGATCAGGATGGCTACAAGCGGGGTACCGATCCGGCGAAGCATCAGCCCCTCCCCTGTGCAATCTGAATTTGCTGGCGCAGCTCTGCCAGCATCGCGACCGCCGGGGGCTCATAGAGCACATCCAGAGGGCGGTCAGGTCCCAGCTCGACGTCCAGCACATGCTGCACCCTCGCCGGGCGGTCTGATAGCACCACGACCTGATCCGCAAGATAGACCGACTCGCGCAGGTCATGGGTGATCAGGAGACATGTGAACGCCTCTTCAGCTCGCAGAGCGTGCATTGTCTGCCAGAGATCTTCGCGCGTGAAGGCGTCGAGCGCCCCGAATGGCTCGTCCAGGATCAGGACCTTGGGCCTGTGCACGAGCGCCCGGCAGAGTGAAGCGCGTTGGCGCATGCCGCCCGATAGCTCGGACGGGCGCTTGTCTTCAAAGCCGTCAAGGCCCACGAGCCTCAGGAGGTCTTTGGCACGGTCTGCCCTCTCGGAACGCGAAAGGCCGTTGGCAACGATCTCCAGCGGCAGCAGCACGTTGTCGAGGATCGAACGCCACTCCAGCAAGACAGGGTTCTGAAAGGCCATGCCTACCGAGGCCCGCGGCGAGCGCACCGGCACGCCTTCGAGCATAACCTGGCCATCGTCCGGGAGCATCAACCCCGCGATCAGACGGGTCAGCGTGGACTTCCCACACCCCGAAGGCCCAACGACGGCGGTGAAACTACCGGTGGGACACTCGATCGAGAGCCCGTCCAGCACCGGTAACGGACCGGTCTGGGTTCGGTATGTGTGGCGCACGCCTTTAAGGGAGATCTCGGGGGTCATTTGCAGCCCGGTTGCAGTCCCGGGTCAGCCCCGGGACAACTTCGCACCATCGGAGGCAGAGCCTGTCACTTCAGCGACAGGCTGCCATCTGTTGGCAGGTAAGACGCATCGAAGTAAGCCTCAGGCGTTGGCGCGGCCTTGAACTCGTAGTTTTCGGCAAGCTGTCCGAGCGCTTTGTCGAACCGCACGGCGTCGATGCCGCCCAAGCCATTGGCCTTGGTGTAGTCAGTCACGACATTCGCATCGATGGCCAGCGACAGCCGCCGCGACTCCAGCGCGACATCCGCCGCCGGGTTGCGTTTGGCAACCATGGCAGCCCCCGCATCGGGATCCGCAATCACATCGTTCCAGCCCTTGGCCACCGCCCGGATGAAACCGGTAACCTTGCCCTTGTTCGCCCCGGCCCAATCGGTGTTCACAATGATCGCATTGCCGTAGAGCGCAAGGCCATGATCCGCCATCAGGATTGTCGAAATATCGTCCTCGGCCACGCCCAGACGGACAAGGTTCAGGTAGGACGAGAACGAGAATCCGGTCACAGCATCAACTTCGCCCTCGGCCAACATGGGCTCACGGGTCGGGAAGCCCACAGGCTCGACGGTGATCTTGGACACATCCAACCCGTTCGCTGCTGCAAAGGCGGGAAACTGTGCCCATGCACCGTCCGGGGGTGGGGCACCCAGCACGCGGCCTTCGAGATCCCTGGGAGCACTTACCCCCTGGCTCTTGCGTCCGACCACGGCGAAGGGCGGTTTGTCATAGACCATCATCACGGCTGTCACCGGCGCGCCGGGGTTTTGGTCAAGGAACTTTATCAGGCTGTTGATGTCGGCAAACCCCATTTGGAATGCGCCGGTTGCCACCTTCGGGATCGCGTCCAGCGAGCCCTTGCCCGCCGAGATCTCAACCTCGAGGCCCTCGTCGGCAAAATGCCCGTTGTCGATGGCAGCGAAATAAGCGGCAGAAGGACCCTCAAATTTCCAGTCCAGCGCGAAGGCAAGTTTGTCGGCGGCGAACGCGTGCGCGGCGCTCAGCCCAAGGGCCAGCAACCCAACTGTGAGGGTCTTAATCATGAATCATCTCCCGGTCTCGTGCTCTTGTGCAGGTGCGAAGGGGACCTTCGCTGAGGTAAGACGCACTGTCAATGAGCCGGACATCAGCGCCTTGCACGCGTTCGATTGGGCAACGCTGTGGAATGCTGAGGTGTTGGGTCTGGCGCACCAAACGGGGCGGAGTTTTCCGCGGTCTTGGTCGTGCTGGACGCCATAGCGACGCCTGTTTTGGCCAACCGGATGGAGCGTTTGGGAACGAGCGCACTCTATTGCTGATGTTGAAAGACGACTGCGCGGTCGCGAATACCTATTGGGCGGGCCTCCCGCAAAAGTCCGCCTTGGGTGCGTAACCCTAGTTCTGCGCCGCCTTGTGCCAGGCCACGATGGTGGCGCGTGCGTCGTCTTCCATCCACGCGATGTTACCCGGCGGCATTGCGCGCGACGCCCCGGCCTGCAGGTAGATCTGCGCGCCGTGACGGGCGATCTGCGCGGGCGTCTCCAGCACCACACCCTTTGGCGCCATGGCAAATCCCTGCCAAGCGGGCTCGGCGGCATGGCACATGGCGCAGTAGGTCACGACCAGTTCCACCACATCGTGAAATCCGTCAGCTTCAGCATAGCGGGTCGCAGCAGGCCCCATACCAGCTGATGCGGCGTCATCGGGGGGCTTGTTCGGCCCTTGCCCGGACAGCCAAACCACCCCGAGAAACAGCGCCGCCGTGGCCACCCAGGTCCACCATACCTTCCTGCCTGTCGCATGCATGGTGTTGAAGAAGTGCCGGATGGTCACGCCCATGAGGAAGACCAAAGCCGCTATCAGCCAGTTCCACTCGGTCGCGAAACTTAGCGGGTAGTGGTTCGTCAACATCAGGAACAGCACTGGCAATGTCAGGTAATTGTTGTGGGTAGAGCGCTGCTTGGCGATTTTGCCGTACTTGGCGTCCGGCATGCGCCCGGCACGCAGATCAGCCACCACAATCTTCTGGTTCGGGATGATGATGAAAAAGACATTGGCCGACATGACCGTCGCCGTGAAGGCACCCAAGTGCAGCATGGCAGCGCGCCCGGTGAAGACCTGATCGTAGCCCCATGCCATTGCCACGAGGATGACGAACAGCAGCAGCATGAGGCCAGTGGCGCTCTCACCAACCGGGCTCTTGCAGAGCAGGTCATAAAGCACCCAACCCACCGCCAGCGAGGCCGCCGAGATCGCGATGGCCTGCCACGTCTCCCACGCGACTTTTTGCTGGTCGATGAGGGTCAACTCCGCCCCTGCCCAATAGACCACCGCCAGCAGTGCGGCACCGGATAACCAGGTCGAGTAGGCCTCCCATTTGAACCATGTCAGGTGTTGCGGCAGAGCCTCAGGCGCGACCATGTACTTCTGGATATGGTAAAATCCGCCGCCGTGAACCTGCCATTCCTCACCGTCCGCCGGACCCGGAATGTTGCGGTTCAGCCCCAGATCCAACGCAATGAAGTAGAAAGACGAACCGATCCAAGCGATGCCGACGATCACGTGCAGCCATCGGAGTGCAAACTCGGCCCAATGCCACAGAATTGCCGGATCCAGCATCTGTCAGCTTCCGCGATAGGTGGAGTATCCGAAAGGTGAGAGCAGCAGCGGCACATGATAATGCGAGTTCTCGGCCATGCCGAACCGGATCGGAATTTGGTCTAAGAACAGCGTCTCACCTGCCGCAAGGCCGTTTTCGCGCAGGTAGTCTCCTGCGAAGAAAATCAACTCGTAAGAGCCTGTCTTGAAATCGTTCCTGGGTAAGATGGGCGCGTCTGTCCGGCCATCGGCATTGGTTGTAACATCGGCAATCTTGCGGCGGCTATCGCCCGCGATCCGGTAGAGCGAGATCCGAACACCCTCCGCCGGGCATCCACGTGCCGTGTCCAGCACATGCGTGGTCAGAGACCCGGTTTCGCCGCCGCTCGCCATCCTGAGTTCCTTGCCGATACTGATCGGAAGATGTAGCCACAGCTTGGATGGAAGGGAAGACGAAATGGCCGCTGAGCACGTGCCTTCGACAATGAACCGTGCGGCGTTTGTCGCCGCCTTCGGTGGCATTTTCGAGAAGTCGCCCTGGATTGCCGAAGTTGCGTTTGATCGCGGGCTCGGATCGGCTCAGGACACGACCCCCGGTCTTCTTGCGGCGATGGTCGCAGTCTTTCGGGAAGCCAGCCAGGTCGAAAGACACAGGGTCTTGCTGGCGCATCCTGATCTGGCAGGCAAGCTTGCGTCAGCGCGGCGTTTGACCGAGCACTCGACCAAAGAGCAGGCGAGCGCTGGGCTGGATGCCTTGACTGAGCTAGAGCTCGCAACCTTTTCGTATCTGAACGCTAAGTATACTGAAACGCACGGGTTTCCGTTCATTATCGCTGTGCGTGATTATGACAAGTCGGGCATTCTCCGAGCGTTCGAGCGCCGGATCGACAACCCGACGAATGTCGAGTTTGAGGAGGCCTGCCTGCAGGTCGAGCGGATTGCCGCGCTTCGTTTAGCGGAAATGCGTGTCGGGGCGCCTCAGAAGTGATCCCTTAGGTGCTCTCGTCTGACCGTGCGCTAACCCGCGCGCCGTCGCTCGGCGCATTCCATCGCCTGTGCTGCAAACTCGGGGCCGCTTTCGGATTGGACACACTCTAAAGAGCTGTGGCTTAGCGGGACCGGATAGAGCGCGTCGAGGACGTCCTCAGCGCCCATTTTGGCGCGGACCACAACAGCCAAGACCCGCCACAACGGTTCCCGGAACGACGACGGTTAGGGCTGTCTTCTCAATCGGTTTGTTACTTCGCCAGCATCCAGATCGCCATGGCGACCATCATCACGTTCTCGGTAAAGGACAGGAACCCGAGCGGCACATTACTGCCGCCGCCAACGCAGGCACATCTGAGGTCCCGCTTGTCGATCCAAACCGCCTTGAACACCGACACACCGCCGATTGTGCCGATCACCAGCGCAAGCGGCGCAGAGAACCAGGTCAGGGCTCCGGCAATCATCAACACGCCAGCCAGCCCTTCGGCGAACGGATAGACGTACCCGTACCGCACCCAACGCCGGGCCAGGAGGTCGTAGTTCAGGAACATTGTCGCAAACCGCTCGATGTCCTGGAGTTTGAGCATCGCGAGGATGCACATGCTGAAGGCGATGAACCACTCGACGGTTCTGATCTGGAGAGGATCGCCAAAGGCGGCCCAGGCCGCGCCGATTGCCATCGCTGCGGCCATCGCAAACACGGCGATCACCGGTTGGTAGGTGGTGGCGTTCGGGTCCTTGACGGACAGACCCATATGGCGGCGTAGATCGTCGTAACCACCGATACGCTGCTCACCGAAGTAGACTTGCGGCGTGGTTTGAACGTCGTGCTCCGCCTTGAAGGCATCCACCTCTTCGCGACTTCTGAGCAGTCTGTCGTCCACCTCGAAGCCTTGCCGCTGCAGGAGGTCCTTCGCCTTCAGACCATGCGGACAAAGCCGTGTGCCAATCGCCATCCGATGCAGCGTGGCGCCTTTCTCGACTGTGGTAACCATGTTCATCGCGGCCCTGCGTGTGCGTGCGTTTCAGCGGGATATAGCGCCTCCAGTAACTGGAAGGTCAAATACTCAATCCATATCGTGTTGATCGCGATTGACTGCCAGTCCTGGTGAGGTAGCACGGTAGAGCTAAGTGTGTTGTCTGGAGGCGTCACATTTGCCGGCAGGATTGGAATATGAACCAATGAAGCAAAGCCGGAGGACGTTTCTGATTGGATCAGCGACGTTCGGCGCAGCGCCGTACGCGCTTGCCGCATCCGATGAGCAATCCGAGCTGACCGCTGCCGAGTCCGAAGTTCAACTCGTTTCAGCGGAGCATGGCCCTACAAGGCTATGGACGTACAATAGCCTCGCCCCGGGCCCTACGTTGCGGGCCAAGCGCGGAGATCGAGTATCTCAACGCCTGATCAATCAACTCCCCCAAGAGACCACAATTCACTGGCACGGCATCCGGATCGAGAACGGGATGGATGGCGTGCCCGGGGTCAGCCAGCCGCCCGTCAAACCTGGTGGTGAGTTCCTCTACGATTTCGCGGCAAACGACGCAGGGACGTACTGGTACCATCCTCACGTCCGCTCGTGGGAGCAGGTCGCCCGCGGACTTCATGGCCCATTGATCATCGAGGAAGACACGCCGCCCGAGGTTGATCGGGAAGAAGTCCTTGTCCTGGATGATTGGCGATTGGATGCCGAAGCGCAGATCGACGAAAGCTTCGGTCTGATGCACGACTGGTCCCATGCGGGTCGGATCGGGAACTTCGTGACCGTGAACGGCGACCCCGCCCACAAGCTCAGAGTTGGACGGCATGAGCGGATCAGATTGCGTTTGATCAACACGGCGAATGCACGGGTCTTCACTCTTGGCTTGAAGGGCATGCAGGGATGGGTCGTGGCGCTTGATGGGCAGCCGCTATCGAAGCCAGAGCCGATGGATCGCATCCGCCTTGCACCGGCGCAGCGGGCTGATCTGATCGTCGATGTGACGGACGACACGACAGGCGAAGCTTTCCTGATCTCGTTCGAGAGGGACGGCGACTTTGCGCTGACGACCTTCCTCGTAGATGCGGCGGCCCGCCCGCAGCGGCTTCCCGTCCCAGCACCCCTCCAGCCGAACGATGCACCTGCGCTCGGCACGATCTCGCAGACCGCCACCCTGGTGATGGAGGGCGGGGCAATGGGCGGCATGCGGTCTGCAATGATCGGCGGGGTCGAAACGGATATCCGCGATCTCGTTCGAAAAGGTCGGGCATGGGCGTTCAATGGCGTGGCTGAACCACCTGCTGACCCGCTGCTCCAAGTGCGTCTTGGTGAGACTGCTCGTATTACAATGAAGAACGACACCCGATGGGCACACGCGATGCATCTCCATGGCCATCACTTCCACCAATTGAGTGGGGATGGTAAGATCGGCCCTCTGCGCGACACCCTTCTGGTTGACCCAGGTGAGACAGCTGACATCGCCTTCGTGGCCGACAATCCTGGCGCCTGGCTCTTTCACTGCCATATGCTTGAGCACTCGGCGGCGGGCATGTCCACCTGGATCGACGTTAGCTGATCGCCGTCTCACCGTCGCTTCGCCAATGTGCGATAGAAAGCTGCCGGAACGCGCCCGGCTGTTGCGAGATCAACGCGACCTTGTCGAAAGAGTTAGCGAGCGGCCTAAAGCCGTCGGTGGTCCAAGGGGAACATCGCTGCGGTGCAGCTCATCAAAAGCGGCCACTCACCTCAAATGCTCAGTCAGGATCGGACAGCAGGATCGTCGGCGGGCTTTGCCGTGCACGGCACTAACTCATTTCTCTGCTGGCTGACTTGATCAATCTTCGCAGCCATTGGTGGCCGGGGTCTTTCGTGAATCGCTCGTGCCAGATCTGAGAGATTGTAAAGGAGGGCGTTTGCAGCTCTTGTGGTAACGACATAAGTCTCAGGTCTTTGGTCGCTACTTGCTTGGCCAGAGCTTCAGGTACCGTGATGATCAGATCAGTCGGCGCGATCACGGCGCTGATGGTCATGAACTGCGTAATCCTCAGTGCGATGTTCCGCGAGAGACCATGCTCTTTCAAAACGTCATCTATCCGGCCTCCGCCTCGTCCAGTGACGCTAAGCATCGCGTGGGACGTCGCGGCATAGCGTTCAAGGGTCATGCCTTCCTTCAACAAGGGGTGTCCCTTGCGAACGAGGCAAACCTGTCGATCTTGGAACAAAGCCTGGCTGGCAACGTTCTCCAGTACAGGTCCATCGTCCACAACACCAAAGCCGAGTGAGATCGTACCCTCGCACATCTCCGCCATACCTGTCGCCGACAGGTTTTCCAGTTCGATGCGAACACCTGGTGCGTGGTGGAAGATCTGGGCCAGAACCGGTGGCATGATCATCTGCGCCAGATAGTCAGGGGCCATCAGGCGGAACCGGTTCTGTGCCTTTGCCGGATCAAAAACATCTGGCTTGAAGACAATCGACACCTGCGCCAACGCATCACGAACCGGAGCACGCAAGGCCTCGCCACGCGGGGTTAAAACCATGCCCCTACCAGATCGCACAAGCAGCGGGTCCTTGATGACATGCTGCAGACGATTGAGCGCCCGGCTCATCGCGGACTGCGACAGGTTCACAGCTTCCGCAGCCTTGCTGACGCTTTCAGTTTCCAGCAGAGCATCGAGAGCTTTGAGAAGGTTCAGGTCAACACTCTCAATATGCGTTTCATGCATGTATACGATATAAAACATGCATTAGATCTATGCAAGGACGCCTCCTAGATTTGGGTCATCGAAATCACCAAACCCAAGGAGACCAATCATGTTTGTCATTTCTGGCGCCACCGGGAACACAGGTTCCGTCGTCGCAGAAACCCTTCTGGATCAAGGCCAACCCGTCCGCGTGATCGTTCGCTCAGAAGAAAAGGGCGAAGCCTGGAAGGCGAAAGGTGCAGAGGTGGCCGTGGCCGAGATCACGGACACAACAGCTTTGACCAAAGCTCTGGATGGGGCCACCGGAGCCTACTTCATGCTGCCGCCCGATCTTGCGAACGAGGACTTTCTCGGGGAAAGCATGAGGCGCGCTGAGGCAATCGTGAAGGCCGCCTCAACCGCCCGCCTGCCCCATGCCGTCATCTTATCCTCAGTTGGCGCCCAACATAGCGACCGGGTCGGCCCGATCTCGACAATCGCGCATATGGAAAAGCTGTTCATTGCGGCCTCGATCCCGCTCAGCGCTGTGCGTCCGGGTTACTTCCTTGAGAACATCCATGACGTGATGCCAGCAGTTTTGCATGAAGGCATTTTCCCCAGCATGATCCTCCCGCTGGGCCACAAGATCGACATGGTCGCAACCCGGGACATCGGCCTGACTGTTGCCGAAGCTTTGATCACTCCGCCGAATTTGGCGCATCGGGTGATCGAACTGAAAGGCGCAAGGCAATACTCCGCCGAGGACATTGCTGCAGAGCTTTCCAGATCGTTGGGTCGCGAAATCGCGCCTGTACCAGTGCCACAAGACGCCTGGGTCGACACTCTCAGAAAGGCCGGGCTTTCCCA
>CAYYZH010000028.1:0-4136 GCA_964475765.1 uncultured Limibaculum sp. | reverse complement strand
CACTGCCGCGGAGCTGCCTTGTCTAACACACTCCGAATTCACAGGGATCAGATCAACGGGCTACTCGTTAGGATATGCTGCTGGGGCCAAGGCCAATTGTTGTGCAAACTTGTCGGATGCAACCGGCAGTGCACGTCCTTTCATTTGGCACGAAGGAAGCGATCGGTGGCGGGCTCAGCTATGACTACGCGGTGATCGAACGGGAGTTGGTCGATAGCTCGCTCCACATTCCAATATATGACCCGGAGTATGCGCCCAAGATCAAACGCATGTTCGAGATTGCATTCGAAGAGCTGCCCCGCATTCCGCTCTATCAATCAGCGCTGAATGTCGCGACAAACGGGGCCGAGGGCTACGAGTTCTGGTTCCACCGCCAGTTGGATGTGCGTCCGCTCAAGACCACGTAGTCCATGCTGGCCAGCCGCCGCCTGCGCGCGACGCTCTTGCGGATTTTGCAGGCCTTCCCCGTGGTCGTCGGGGTCGTTGTGATCAGCTTTGTGCTGACCCGAGCGTTGCCCGGCTATCCTGCGGTACATTTCGCCGGGGCGGAAGCAGACGAACAATCGATCGGGCAAGTCCGGATCGCAATGGGTCTGGACAAACCGATTCTCCAGCGATTCGTGGTGTATGGGGAGGATCTGTTGCGGGGCGACCTGGGTCAGTCTTTGTCTACGGGTCGCCCGGTGACGTTGGATCTGGCAACCCTGCTCCCTGCGTCGTCGGAACTGACGCTGACGGCACTCCTGTTGGCCATTCTGATCGCCGTGCCGCTTGGGGTTTTGGCGGCAACGCGACCAGGGTCGTGGGTGGATCATGTGTGCCGGGTCGTGGTGACAGCGGGGGGTGTCACAGCCGACATTTTTTACCGGGATATTGCTGATCTATATCCTGTACTATCTGCAGGGGATTGCGCCCTTGCCCTTGGGACGGCTGGAATTCATCTACCTTTCCCCAGACCACATTACCGGTTTCTACCTGATCGATGCGGCGCTTGTGGGTGATTGGGAAACCTGGTGGGGCGCCGCCAAGCAATTGACGCTGCCTGCAGCGACGATGGCTTTGTTCACTCTGGCACCGATTGCACGCATGACCCGGGCGGCGATGCTTACGGCGCTATCGGCGGACTTCATTCGCACCACACGGGCGTCCGGCCTCTCGAACCGCATGGTGCTGTATTCTTACGCCTTCAGGAATGCGCTGCTGCCGGTGGTGACAACCCTGGGCATGGTCTTTTCCTTTGCCCTCGGCGCCAACGTTCTGGTCAAAAAAGTCTTCGCCTGGCCCGGCATTGGCTCCTACGCGGTCGAGGCACTGGTGGTGTCCGACTATGCCGCCGTGCAGGGCTTCGTCCTCGCCATGGCATTGCTGTTCGTTGCGTTGAACCTTTGCATTGATCTGCTTTACACCGCGATTGATCCGCGGATCGGCTTCCTCGACCAATGACGGACACGCCCGCTCCCGCCAAGGCTGTGAACGGCCGCTTCGATCACATCTTCTATGTTTTGCGATCAAACCCGGTGACCCTGATCGCCTTCGCGATGCTTGGCTTCATTCTGTTCTGTGCGACCCTCAGGCCATCCCTGGTGCCCTACGATCCGCTGGCCACCAACGCTGCGAATGCGTTGCAATCGCCGTCGGCAGCGCATTGGTTCGGCACGGATCAAATCGGGCGCGGGCGAAAGCATCCGGAGCCTTCCGCCCCCCGAAGATCGCGTCCCGATGTTGCCACACCCGATCGGCGACGCGCCACTGGTGCGAGTGCGTGACCTCGTCAAGACGTACCAGGGCAAGTCCGGACCGGTTCATGCGGTCAAGGGCATCTCCTTTGACATCAAACACGGCCAGAGCGTTGGCCTTGTCGGGGAGAGTGGTTGAGGCAAGTCCGCGAGCTCTGAGATCCTGGGGCGCCTCTTGGATCCGACCAGTGGGACGATCCTGTTTGATGGACAGGACATCGGCACCATCCCTGCCAAGGGTTTTGTGATGAACCCGCGCCGGGCCGATCTTCAGATGGCTTTTCAAGACGCCGCAGACAGTCTGAACCCCCGCCACACTGCGCGCCACACCATCGCTGAGCCGCTTAAGCGTCTGGCCCGCAAGCGCGGCACCAAATTGGCCACGCGCATTGAGGAACGGGCAACGTTGGTCGGACTGCACGTATCCTTGCTGGACCGTTTTCCGCATCAGCTTTCGGGCGGTCAAAGGGCATGCGTCGGCATTCCCGGTGCAATCGCATTGGAGCCGAAACTCCTGATCTTGGATGGGCCAACTGCTGCGTTGGACGTATCTATCCAAGCGGTGGTTCTAACCCTGTTGGTCGATCTTCGCGCGAAGCTGGGGATGACTTACTTGTTCGTCAGCCATGATTTGCATGTCGTTCGGCTGCTCTGCGACCAAGTGATCGTCATGAAAGACGGTGAAGTCGTCGAAGAGGGCGCTGCGGAGTGTGTGATGACGACGCCAAAAGACCCCTATACAAAGGCGCTTCTCACCGCGGCTCCGACGCCGCCGGAAAGACGCCAAGATTTGCAGATGGCCGGAGGTTTCTAATGCTGAGTGATCTGCCCTTTACGTTGCAAGCGCTGCGGACAGCCTATGCAGACGGTGCCCGTCCCGAGGCCGTCATTGATGAGGTATTCGCCCGCCTCAAGACGGTGAACGACCCGGGCATCTTCATCCATCTGCGCGACCAGGAAGATCTCAGGGCAGAGGCCGCATCGCTGGGTGCGTTCGACCCGGACTTGCCGCTCTGGGGAATTCCGTTCGCGGTGAAAGACAATATCGACGCCGCAGGCATTCCGACAACGGCGGGATGTCCGGCCTATGCGTACACGCCAGAGAACGATGCCTTCGTCGTCGCGAACCTGCGTGCCGCTGGAGCGCTGCTGATCGGGAAGACAAACCTGGACCAGTTTGCAACGGGCCTGGTCGGCGTGCGCACACCCTATGGCGCGCCCTTGAACGCGGTCGATCCGGACATCGTTCCCGGTGGGTCATCAGGCGGGTCCGCCGTCATCGTTGGTCATGGGATCGTCTCATTCTCGCTGGGCACCGACACGGCAGGATCCGGACGTGTTCCCGCTGCGCTGAACAATATTGTCGGCTTGAAACCCACTTTGGGTGCGTTGTCTGCAACTGGCGTTGTCCCGGCCTGCCGCACGCTGGATACGGTGTCGATCTTCGCGCTAACAGTGGATGACGCTTACGAAGCTTTCGCCGCCGCTCGCGGCTTCGATGCGAAGGATGCCTATTCGAAGCCATTCGCGCACGAGCCGCTTACCATGCCGGCAAGTCCGCCTCGGATCGGTATCCCCGATGCGGCGTCCATCGAGTTCCTGGGTGACGAGGTGCAAGCCAGCGCTTTCGCCCGCGATGTGGCCCGTTTACAGGCCGACGGAGCAGAAATCGTACCTGTTGATTTCGAGCCACTCTTCGCCATCGCACAGATGCTGTACCAAGGCGCCTGGGTTGCTGAACGCCATACGGTGATTGAGGAACTGCTGGCAAAGACCCCGGACGCAGTTCATCCCGTGACGCGCCAGATCATTCAGGCTGCCGAGGGCATGTCTGCGTCCGACACCTTTCGAGGGATCTATCGTCTTGCTGAACTGAAGCGTGCCGCGGAGCCAATGCTGGACGCGGTCGATCTGTTGTGTGTGCCAAGCATACCAACTTTCTATTCAGTCAAAGACCTCGAAGCTGATCCAATCACGCCAAACTCAAACCTTGGAACCTACACGAATTTCGTGAACCTGCTGGACATGTGCGGCGTTGCCGTCCCAACTGCGCGACGCGACGATGGGCGGCCGGGCAGCGTGACAATTCTCGCAAGCGCCGGGAAGGACGCCGCCGCGGCCGCACTGGCGCGAACGCTGGAGCGCGACTGCCCCCGGATGATGGGGGCAACCAACCACCCGGTTCCTTCTCCAAAACCACTGCAAGTCGCCCCTTCGGATCATATTGACCTGGCGGTTTGTGGGGCGCACATGACCGGCCTCCCATTGAACTGGCAATTGACTGATCTGGGCGGGAAGTTCGTCTGCAAGGCAAAGACCGCTCAGGCATACCGGCTCTATGCTTTGCCAGGTGGGCCGCCGGAACGTCCCGGGTTGGTGCGGCGCGAAGGCTCTGATGCT
>CAYYZH010000027.1:20771-30784 GCA_964475765.1 uncultured Limibaculum sp. | reverse complement strand
TCCGGGTTTGCAGAGCCGCAGAAGTTAAAAAAAGGGCTAGGGAGGCTATCTATGTCCGACCATGATCCAGATAAGGTATGGCCAACCGGCCTGACACTCGGTGAGGCCGAAGAAGTGCATAGCTATCTTATTGATGGCACGCGCGTTTTCGGACTCCTCGCGCTTTTGGCGCACATCCTGGTGGCGTTTTCGACGCCGTGGCTGGGTTAAGGGGGTAGATCATGAATAACGCAAAACTTTGGCTGGTGGTTAAGCCGACGGTCGGGATTCCGATCTTCCTCGGCGCTGTCGCAGTCGGATCGTTCGCGGTCCATGTCGCCGTTCTAAGCAACACCTCGTGGGTTAGCGATTTCCTGTCAGGTCAGGACATGGGCAGCTCGCAAACGGCGTCAATCGAACCGTTGGTCAAGCCGGCATCGTTCGACAACACCATGGTCCAATTCTACAAAGTGTCCGATACGGACGCTGCAACGGGCCAGCAGGAAATGGTTGTCGTGCTGCCAGATGGGCGCATGGGCAAAGCCGTGTTCACCAAGCCGGTGGCAATGGCATCAGACGGCGCACTGCCGGATAAAGAGTAGCTTTGGACACCGCCTCCGTTCCCAATCGTCGGGGGCGGTGATCCCAACGCTGGTCTTCCCGCTGAAATCTGCCGACAGTGACTGGCAGGTATTAGCGCGGCGGGTGGGAGATGTATTCCCATGTTAAACTACCGGGAATTTGCGCTCAGAAATCTAGCCAGGATTGGCCCGCAATATCTGCCGTTTGCAGATGTGGCTTCGGACGATGTGCCGTTGTCGCGGCTGCTGCGGCTGTCGTTGTTTCAGGTCACCGTGGGGATGGCGCTCGTGCTGCTGGTCGGCACGTTGAACCGCGTGATGATCGTCGAATTGGCGGTCCCGGCATCGCTAGTCGCGGTGATGATCTCATTGCCATTGGTGTTCGCACCGTTCCGCACATTCATCGGGTTTAAATCCGACACACATAAATCGGCCTTCGGCTGGCGGCGCGTGCCCTTCATCTGGAAAGGCACCCTGCTGCAATTCGGAGGTTTTGCCGTAATGCCGTTCGCGCTGCTCGTCCTGTCGGGATATGGCGAGTCCTATGACGCGCCGATCTGGGTTGGGCATGGCAGCGCAGCGCTGGCCTTCCTTCTGGTGGGTGCAGGCGTGCACATGGTTCAGACCGTTGGTCTTGCGCTCGCGACCGATCTTGTGCCGCAGGAAGACCAGCCAAAGGTGGTTGGCCTGATGTACGTCATGCTGCTGGTCGGGATGATCATCAGCGCGCTGGTCTTCGGCTGGCTCCTCAGCGACTACACACCCGGACGCCTGATCCAGGTTATCCAGGGCGCCGCCGTCGTGACAATCGTGCTTAACGTCATCGCCCTTTGGAAGCAGGAAGGTCGCGATCGCAGACGCGCGATGTCGACCGAGCCGAGCCCACGTTTCTGGGACGAATGGAGCAAGTTGGTCAGCGGAGACGGCGCGACCCGTCTCCTGATCGTCATCGCATTGGGCACAATGGGGTTCGGCATGGCCGATGTCCTGCTTGAGCCCTATGGCGGTCATGTTCTCGGCCTGACGGTGGCGGAGACAACAAGACTCACCGCGGTACTGGCCGCTGGCGGGTTGGTTGGATTTGCGCTGGCATCACGCACGTTGGGCCAAGGTATGGACCCGGTCCATGTTGCGTTCTATGGCGCGCTCGTGGGCGTTCCTGGTTTTGCTGCGATCGTGATCGCCGCGCCTGGGCACGCGCCGTGGCTCTTTGTGCTTGGCACATTGGTGGTGGGTTTCGGGGCCGGGCTTTTCGGACACGGGACGCTGACCGCGACTATGCGCCGTGCGCCTAAGGAACAGGTAGGCCTCGCACTGGGTGCCTGGGGCGCCGTGCAGGCGACGGCTGCCGGCGTCGCCATCGCCATTGGCGGTGGGATCCGCGATATCGTCGTAGCCCTGCCGGGTGGCGGCGCGGCGGAGACGCCCTATGTTGTCGTATTCGGATTTGAAATGGCGCTGTTGATCATGGCGTTGCTGGCGGTCATTCCGCTGAGACGCGCCATGGCACGGCACGCAAGAGGATCCGCAAAAGTGATCCATGATGTGGACAGAAGACTGGAGGAAGCATGACCACGATTATTACCAGGCTCTACAGGGATGAGCAGACGGCAAACGGGGTTGCTCAGGCGCTGCTGGACCATCACTTCCGTCCGAAGATGCTGGACGTCATCGTAAGGGGTGGTGACACCAATTCCGAGATGTCCGAGGCTCGTGTGCCGAAGCGTGCTGCCGAGGGGTATTCCCAAGGTATCAGCGGAGGGAACGCGCTCCTGGTAGTCCGTGCCCCGTTCGGTGCTGCCGAGAAAGCAGGGATCATTGTCGATAAAACGGAGTCGATGGCCGGTGACAGCACCTATGTCGCGGCAACGTCCCAGAGGAATGCGAAGGACTCTCTTCTTTCGAACCACCCACACATTATGTCGAGTCCTGAGTTCCCGCCGATATATCCGACGACGCAGTTCTTTGCGAAGTTCCCGATTGCCCACCTGATACCCGGCCACAAGTTCCAGGCGGGTTTCCCGATCGCACATCTCGTCCCGGGCCACAGGTTCTTTGCGAAGTTCCCGTTCGCGCACCTGATACCTGGCCACAAGCACCAGGCGAACTTCCCGATTGGTCTGTTGGTCCCGGGCCATAAGAAGCAGGCGGGGTTCCCGTTTGGCCATCTTGTGCCGGGCCACAAGTTTATGGCGAAGTTCCCGTTCGCGCACCTCGTGCCGGGCCACAAGTTCTTTGCGAACTGGATCCTGCCGCACAGCAAGAGAAGCTGACGCCGCGGCTGAATGAAACGATACAATCTGGGCGTCGGTCGGCCGATGCCCAGATCGAAACAAGCCGAATACCTGCCGACGCAGTGTCGACAGACGTTCTGTTCCCAAGATGCTCGCGTTGAACACGGCGCAATGACGCCGGACGACGTTCTGGCCGAACTTCCTCACATCTCAGTTCCCGAGCATGAAGCGGAATCGCTCGCCCCTTTGCCGAAACTCGATTCGCGGTCCCTGGACAGCGCCTAAAGAAAACGCCGCGCCGGTTTCAACCAGCGCGGCGTCTCATTGTTAGCAGCTGGGCTGACGCAGACCTTTACGCCTTCGCCGGCAGTGCGGCCCGTTATCAGGCCACGGCCCGTGAAAGGGCGCAAGCTGACCAAAGGGCGGAAAGCGCGGAGACCAGTGCGTCGATATCCTCCTCGGTGTGCAGCGGGCCTGGTGTGAAGCGCAGGCGTTCGGTTCCCTTGGGCACCGTCGGATAGTTGATCGGCTGAACATAGATCCCGTAGTCGTCGAGCAGGATGTCCGAGAGCATCTTGCACTTCACAGGATCGCCGACCATCACCGGAATGATGTGGCTGGGGTTCGGCATGTGCGGGATGCCGTGGGCGTCGAGCTTGGCACGCAGGCTGGCAACTGCGCGGCGCTGTTGCTGGCGCTCGAACTCGGACCACTTCAGATGTCGGACCGCGACTCGCGCGCCTGCCGCGATGGCGGGCGGGAGAGCCGTAGTGAAGATGAATCCCGACGAGAACGAGCGGACATAGTCGCACAGCGCCTCGGTCGCCGCGATATAGCCACCGAGCGTGCCGTAGGCCTTGGCCAGCGTGCCCTCGATGATCGTCAGGCGATCCATCGCGCCTTCCTGCTCAGCAATCCCGGCGCCGCGCGGGCCGTACATGTCGACGGCGTGGACCTCATCGAGATAGGTCATGGCGTTGTAGCGGTCGGCCAGATCACAAATGTCATGGATCGGCGCAATGTCGCCATCCATCGAATAGACGCTCTCAAACGCGATCATCTTGGGCTGATCGGGATCGAGTGCTTTCAGCTTGTCCTCGAGATCCGCCAGATCATTGTGCTTCCAGATCAATCGCTGCGCACGAGAATGGCGGATCCCTTCGATCATCGACGCGTGGTTCAGCGCGTCCGACAGGATCACCATGCCGGGGATCGTCGAGCCGAGCGTGCCCAGCGCCGCGAAATTCGAGACATAGCCGGAAGTGAACAGCAACGCGTCTTGTTTGCCATGCAGATCGGCCAGCTCCTTCTCGAGCAGCACATGGTAGTGGTTGGTGCCCGAGATGTTGCGGGTGCCGCCCGCGCCCGCGCCGCAGGCGTCGATCGTTTCCTTCATCGCCTCGCGCACGGCCTGATGCTGACCCATACCGAGGTAGTCATTGGAACACCAGACCGTTACATCTGAGGTCGAGGCGTTCGGTCCTGTTCCGACATGACGCGCTGCACGCGGGAAGTCACCGACCCGACGTTCGAGATCGGCGAAGACGCGGTAGTTGCCCTCTTCTTTGAGGTCGGACAGGCGCGACTGGAAATGTTCCTCGTAGTTCATGGCTTCCTCACTGTCATTAATCTGCGGGGTTTGTGCCCGCCGGGCCGGTGCTGTCCCGGTCCCTTGTCATCCATTGCCAAAGGGCTGCGTCCCTGACGGGCAGGACCATCAGCCAGTGTTCGAGAAGTGCGAGGCCGGTGAGCGTCGCCAGAAGCGTGAACCCCGCAGAGGCGCCAACGGTCTCGGCAGCGATAGTGCGCTCGATCCAGCAGGCCATCGCGAAGGTCAAAAGCGTGACCGAGACCGGGAACAGCCAGTTCATCCGCCGGTTCGCGAAGTAGGTTTTCATGTGCGCGACCGGACCCGGCATCATCTCGTGGGAGAGGTTGGGCACACCGAGGTAGACGTTCAGCTTGGCCGAAATCCGCGCGATAAACAGGATCAGGAAGGTCCAGAGGCCGGTCTGGTCCGGCGCATGCCAGGTCAGGGTGCCGATGCCTATCGCTGTTGCGAGAAGCGCCAGTTCGTGGTGGGCAATGGTGCCCCAGGCCATGACGAAATGCCGAGGCCCGTTCAGTCCCGGCGGGCAGGGCCGGGTGTTCGGCCCGGTGATCACACCTGTCAGGAACGCCAGTTCGAACCACCCCCAGATCAGGATCGCCGCGCCGAAGCCGAGACAGGCGGCCAACAGCCCATCCTGATATGCAACCCACGCCAACGCATAGAAGGCACCTGCGGCAACCGGCGCGGTCAGGATCACTTCCGCCCGCGCCGCCCCCCGGCTGACCGCCCAAAGGATAGCGCCGGTGGAGAACCACCAGATGAAGAGGGCTGCAAGGATCGCCAGTGCGGTCACGGGCAGCCCTCCTCAATGTCCCAACGCTGACGAGGGGCCTGGACATATCTGGAGGTATGGCGGTTAGTTACCATGCCGGTTGCAGGCGCGAGGTCTCGGGGATCTCGTTCTTGCGCACCGGCAGGAAGTAAAGCTGGGCGAAGGTCAGACCCGCCCGGGCCATCAATCCGATACGGCGCAGACCGCCGATCACACCGCCCTGGGATTTGGCGTCTTCCAGACCCGTGTTGATGCGGAACATCTTCTCGCACAGCGTCTTGAAGCGCGGGTTGTCGAGATCAATTTCGACCGGGAAGCACTGGCGTGTGATCTCGTTGGTGATCCGGAAGACCTCCATATCGTACCAATCGATGTCGACGCCGAGCGCGTCGTGGAAGGCCGGGCGCTGATGGTCCCGGATGAACATGGTCACGTAGACGGCGACCAGGAAGAACCGGATCCAGAGCTTGTTCCAACCCTCCAGTGTCCGACGGTCGGCGCGCATCAGGAGGCTGAACGCCTCGCCATGGCGGAACTCGTCGTTGCACCACTCCTCGAACCACTTGAAGATCGGGTGGAACTGCTTGTCCGGGTTGCGCTGCAGGTGGCGGAAGATCGTGATGTACCGCGCGTAGCCGATCTTTTCCGAGAGATACGTGGCATAGTAGATGAACTTCGGGCGGAAGTAAGTGTACTTCTTCTTTTGGGTCAGGAACCCGAGGTTCACCGCAACGCCAGCTTCGCGCAAAGCATCGTTGATGAAGCCGGCGTGCCGGGCCTCGTCGCGGGCCATGTACTGGAACAGTTTGACGATGTCGTTGTTCGATCCGCGCCGCTTCATTTCCTTGTAGAGCACACAGCCGGAAAACTCGGCGGTGCAGGAGCTGACGAGAAAGTCGATCAACTCTTTCTTAAGAACAGGGTCCATGCCGTCCCAGTCGACTTTGTCCCAGCTCTCGTTCTTCTTGAAGTGACCCTTGTTGGGATCGGACTCCATGTCGGCGATCAGCTCGTCCCACTCCTCGCGGACGGGGCTGACATCAAGCGCGTCCATCTCGTCAAAATCTGTGGTGTAGAACCGCGGCGTCAGGAGCGTGTTCTCCATCGCCAGCGCGGTCGCATCATCACTGTCGAATTGGGCCATTTCCTCGGCAATCGCCAGGCCCTCTTCGACGGTTGTGGCATCTGCGGTGTGCCGTGCGGGTTTGTTCTGAACGTTCATAGCCGCGCCTCCTCGGAGAAGCTGAACTCGCAAAGTTCCATGAATTCGAGATCGCCGGTCCACCGGGTCCACAGGCGCTCCAGCGCATTGGCCCGCGTGATGACCGCGATCCGGTCCTCGCGTACGACCTCGCCGAACGGGGCCATGATCTCGGGTCCTTCGACCTGCACTTCATCGCCGGGATAAACGACCGCGCCGTTGTTGAAGCGGACATGGGCGTGCAGGCTTTCGAATTTGTGCGAGATCTCGACCGTGCAGGGTGCGGTCTCTCGCCGTCGTGTAAACAGTCCCATTATCTTCCCTCCATGGATGTCTATTGTTGTTTGTTTTTGTGATTGAGCAGGTTCGCGAACACTGCCGTGTTGTCTTTGCCAAAGCCGATCAGCTCGGTCCGCCAGCCCGTGAAATCATCGCGCAAACCAAGATGTCCGTCCTTGAACTTCACCAGTCGCACCGGGGCGCTGGGGTCGATCCCCGCCTGCTTGCGCTTGAGCGTGAGCGAGCGGGAAATTCCGGCGACAAAGCCGCCTTTGTCGGGGCCAAGATCGGCGATGACCGAACCTTGGGCATCCAGCACCTTGGCGGCGCCGGAGAGGTCCCCGAACAGGAATATCGTATGATCCTCGACGATCTGATCGTCGCCAGGCGGCATTGCTGTCAGGGGCGCGCCGCTGATCCGGGCCCACGCGACCATCGCCACCACGACCACCAGCAAGATGCCGATGGCGCGCAACAGGACGCGCGGGATCTTCTCGCGATCCTCGGGGATGGGTCTGTGCATGGTCTCGGTGTGCATCGCGCCGCTCCTATTCCGCTGGGATCGGGGATAGGGCGGGAATGGCGGCTTCGCCTTTCGTGACGACGGCCTTGGCGTTCTGCGAGATCAGCGCACCAACCTCTTCGGCGTCCCGGATACAACGCAGCGCAGGCTGCGTCTTCTTCATGTGCCAGGGCCGGACATGCGGCCAGCAGACGAGATAGCTGAAATTGGTCTCACCGATCAGGTCCAGCGCGATGGTTCCGGTGCCGTCACGGCGCAGTTGCAGATCCGCCGAACCGATCCAGCGATAGGGGATGTTCAGGGCCACGGTCAGCGCAGCGCCAATGCGCAGGACGATCCGACGGTTGGTCACGGTGTAGACCGCAGCACGGGCCTGAATCCATGCAAACAGCGCCAGCAGGCCGCACGCCAGCAGTCCCAGTCCGATCAGCCAGACTGCGGCAGCAATGCCATGTTGCGGACTTGTATAAACCCAACCGGCGATACCACGCCAAAGGGCGAGAAAGGCGAAATAGACCGCGACCCAGCGCAGCATCAGCGCTTCGTTCGCCAGTGCCCACCAATCGGGAGAGCCCTGCCACAGGATATGCTCGCCTTCGGGCGGCATCTCGGGCAGGCCGTTGATCGGCTCTGGCGGCTGGAAGTCGTCGTGGTCCATGCGCCTTTCTCCTTACATCTGCGACTCGAGACGGGCGCGATCGGCGTAGAGTTTGCCGCCGCACCAGTAGGCGCAGATCTTCTCTTCCTCGAGCTTGGTGACTTCCTCATCCGAGGCGGTCGTCGGGATGTTCGCGAAGTGCTCGGCGTAGAGTGAATGCACCGCAACGCGGTCCGACTTCACGCGCACAAGCTGCATTGGGGCCAGCCGCTTGCCGCCGCCTTCCAGTTCGATCTCGAGATAGCGCACCAACTGCTCAGGCACGTCGACCCAAAGATCCGAGATATGTCCGATCACCCCACCATCATGCGCCTGCACCGGCAGGCCGATGGCTTTCTTGGAGCTGACGATGAAGAAATCTTCCAGCACACGCATCGGCTTGATCTTGGCGTGGCCATGCCCGTCAAGTTCCGGCTCATCGCGGCGCATCGCCCACGCGGCAGGTCCGACCCCGTCGATCATGGGATCGCCGGTCGGCTCGAACGGAGAGCCCGCCGATTGCGGCATCTGCACCATTGCCAGTGGACGGTCATCCACTGGATCATCGTTGGGCACTGTGACCTCGCCGCGCCCGTGGGGCAGCTTGAAGGTTTTCTGCGTGGGCAATGGGAACGGTCCCTGGTTGCCCGCGACTGTTCCATCGTCGTTCTCGAGCGGATAGCCCTCGCGCATGTTCTCGCGCTGGAGGTAAAAGATCAGCCCGGCGAAGAAGAGCCAGAACAGATAGAGCGCGGCCTGCGCCACGTCGAAATACCCAGTGATGGTGCCGTAATCGTCGAATTCCATAATGGCTCTCCTTTCGACGGCTCAGGTCGGAAACTCGGCAAGTCCGATCTTGGTTTTATCCGTTGGTTTCGTTTGGGCTGTCCGGCGCACGAGCGGGCTGAGCGCAATCAGCGTCAAGAACAGCAAGATGAGTTCGGCGTGATAGACGGCGGCATAGCCGACGGCGGAACCGCTGAGGGCTTCACCGAGAACGCCGCTTGCAGCGATACCGGAGACCGCGTCCTCGATCCCGCCGCCCAGGGCGATGCCGAGACCCGCGGCGGTCGCTTGCGCAGCGCCCCAGGCCCCTAGCGCGAGGCCGCGGCCTGCGACGCCGGTGACAGGCATGGTCATCGCCGCGGTCAGGGTTGCGATGGCGAAGAGCCCTCCGCCCAGACCGATCAGTGCTGCGCCTGCAAAGAAGATGATGGGCGCCTGCATCGGGGCGGAGAGGATCACCAGCACGAAAGCCAGCAGTCCGATCAGGAGCCCGCGCGCCGCGATCCAGTAGGCGCCTGTGCTCCGGCTCAGCCACCGGGCGGCCAGTGCGAACCCGACCAGCGCACCCAGCGCCCAGACGGCGGTCAGGAGCGTGGTGGCCGAGACCGATAGGCCGAGCACCTCACCGCCATAGGGCTCGAGCAGCACGTCCTGCATCTGGAAGGCCATGGTGCCGAGGAAGACGACATAGAGGAGCCGCCCGGCAGGCCCGCCCGCCTTCAGGTCCGCCCACGCGTCGCTGAATTTCGGACGCGGCTTGGCGCGCTCTTCCTTGGACATCTTGGTCAGACGCTCCTGTTTCCAGAGCGCCACGAGGTTCAGGAGCAGCGTCGCCAGCGCCGTGCCCTGCACGACCTGGATCAAGCGCAATTTGGAGAAATCCACCAGCAGCGCGCCAACGATCAGCGCCGAGATCGCCATGCCGATCAGGAACATCACGTAGAGGAGCGCGACCACGCGGGGCCGAGTCTCGTCATCGGCAAGATCACTCGCCAGCGCAAGACCCGCCGTCTGCGTCATATGCAGACCAAGGCCGGTCATCAGGAATGCAGCAGCGGCCAAGGCTTCGCCCGCCCAGACCGGGCCGACAGTTTGATCACCAGAGAGGATCAGGATCGCGAATGGCATGACGGCCAGCCCGCCCATCTGCCAGAGCGAGCCGAACCACATATAGGGCACGCGCTTCCAGCCAATGACGGATTTGTAGGTGTCGGAGCGGAACCCCAGCAGGGCCCGGAACGGTGCGATCAGAACCGGCAGCGCGACCATGATCGCAACGATCGTCACGGCCACACCCAGTTCGATCACCATCACGCGGTTCAGCGTGCCGAGCAGCATCACCGTCGCCATGCCACACGAGATCTGGAAGAGCGACAGCCGCAGGATCTGGCTCAGCGGAAAGCCCTCGG
>CAYYZH010000027.1:0-20671 GCA_964475765.1 uncultured Limibaculum sp. | reverse complement strand
CACGAGATCTGGAAGAGCGACAGCCGCAGGATCTGGCTCAGCGGAAAGCCCTCGGAGCCCGCATCCGCGAAGGGCAGATACTTGACCGAAAGCTGCTTTATGAACCGCTTGGGCAGGATCACCGGACGAGCCTCATAGCCTGGGAGATGTAGAATCCGGATTTGACGCGCTCCGCCGCAGGCATGTCCCACCGGCGCAGATCGGGCGATGCGGCGCAGGCTCGGCGCAAGGCGCGCTCGGACACGGGCTGGATCGCGGGGGAGCGGTCGCTGCGCGGAAACGCCTTGCCCGCCATGTGCATCAGGCTCAGCAGTGGCGTGCGCGGTGCGACCGTGAAGATGATCGACTGGCGCGTGCGATGGGCCAGTTCCGTCAGGCTGGATACGATGTCGTCCTGCGCATAGTGGATCAGGCTGTCCATCGCGACGACGTGGTCGAAGAGACCGTGGTCCGGGTCGAGCATGTCGCCCGCGCGAAACTCGATGCGACCGGCCAAGTCAGGGGCCAGACGGTCCTGGGCAACCTCTAGCAGGTTGGGCGAAATGTCGACGGCTACAACCTCCGCGCCGCGCCGGGCGAGTTCGGCGGAGAGCTGTCCAACGCCGCATCCGGCATCCAGCACCCGGTGCCCGTGCAGGTTCTGCGGCAGACGGCTGAGCAGCACATTGCGCATCCGATCCCGGCCCGCGCGCACGGTCTGGCGGATCTTGCTGACAGGTGCATCCGAGGTCAGCCGCGCCCAGGTCTCCGACGCGGTGCGGTCGAAGTACTCTTCAAGACGTCCACGGGTATGGGAATAGGTATCCGTCATCAGTCAAAGCCCAGCAGTTCAAAGATATCGCGGTCTTCCATCGGCGCGGGCGCCAAGGGTTCAGTGCCGTTCCAAAGCGTCTCGGCGAGGCGGATGTACTCCTTCTGGACGTAGGCGATGTCCTCCTCGTCCGGCATTTCGAAGACGGTGCATTTGTGCAGGCGCGAGCGGCGGATCGCATCGACATCCGGCATGTGCGCAATGCGCTTGAAGCCGACGGTGTTGCAGTACTTGTCGACCTGATCCGTATCTTTCGAGCGGTTGGCGACACAGCCCGCAAGGCGCACCTGATAGTTCTTAGATTTGGCCTGCACAGCCGCGATGATGCGGTTCATGGCGTATATGCTGTCGAAGTCGTTGGCGGTCACGACCACGGCGCGGTCGGCATGTTGCAGGGGTGCTGCGAACCCGCCGCAAACGACATCGCCAAGCACGTCGAAGATCACAACGTCCGTGTCGTCGAGCAGGTGATGCGCCTTCAGAAGCTTCACCGTCTGGCCGACGACATAGCCGCCGCATCCGGTGCCCGCGGGCGGCCCGCCCGCCTCGACGCACATCACGCCGTTATAACCCTCGTAGACGAAATCCTCGGGGCGCAATTCCTCGGCATGAAAATCGACATCCTTCAGTGTGTCGATCACCGTGGGCACCAGCGATTTGGTCAGCGTGAAGGTCGAGTCGTGTTTCGGATCACAGCCGATCTGCAAAACTCGGTGGCCGAGCTTGGAGAACGCTGCCGACAGGTTCGACGAGGTGGTCGACTTGCCGATGCCGCCCTTGCCGTAGACCGAAAACACCTTGGCCGTATCGATGGTCGCGGTCGGGTCCATCTGGACCTGCACCGAGCCTTCGCCATCCTCGCCCTTCAGGCGGGGCACACCGGCGGCGCGGGCCATCAGGTCTTTGTTATCAAGCGGACTCATGTCGTTCTCCTCATTCGGCCGCAACTTCGGGCAGGGCAACGCCTTCGAGCCGATCTTCAAGCTCGTCGCCTGCTTCGCGAAGTGCCGCGAGAGTGTCTTCGTCAGGCGTCCAATAGGCACGCTCCTGTGCCTCGATCAGACGGTTGGCAAGGCGCGCCGACGCCTGCGGGTTCAGGTCGCTAAGACGTCGGCGCATGTCTGGGTCCAGGAGGAACGTCTCACTGAGACGCTGATAGACCCAGGGGTCGACTTGTCCGGTGGTTGCAGACCAACCTACCGAGTTCGTGACATGCGCCTCGATCTGGCGCACGCCTTCATGGCCGTGGCTGAGCATGCCTTCGTACCATTTAGGGTTCAGGGCTCGAGTGCGGGTCTCGAGCGCGACCTGTTCCGACAGCGTGCGGATCTTGCCGTCGCCGCGTGTCTGATCGCTGATATAGACCGGGGCGTCTTCGCCCTTGGCACGGCGCACCGCGCGGGAGATCCCGCCAAGTGTATCGAAGTAGTGGTCGATGGTGGTCACACCCAACTCGACCGACTCGAGGTTTTGGTAGGCAAGGTCCACCTCGCCCAGCACTGCGTTCATCAGGTGCGGCTGCGCCGTCGGGTTGCCCGACCGGCCATACGCAAAGCACTTGCGTTTGGAGAACGTCTCGGCCAGCTCGTCCTCGTCATCCCACGCGCCCGCGTCGATCATGTGATTGACGTTCGAGCCATAGGCGCCTTCAGCGTTGGAGAAGACGCGCAGCGTGGCGGTCTCGAAATCGATGTCCTGCGCTTCGGCATGGACCAGTGAATTGGCGCGGATATGGTTCATGCCCTCGGGCTCGTCCGCCGTGGCGGCGAGCCATGCAGCTTCCGCAAGCATCCGGGACTGCAGCGGCAGGAGATCGCGGAAGATGCCGCTCAGCGTCATTACAACGTCGATGCGCGGGCGCCTCAGTTCCTCAAGCGGAATGAGTTCCGCCCCGCACAGCCGTCCATAGGCATCGAAGCGCGGGCGCGCACCCATCAGGGCCATGGCCTGCGAGATCGGTCCGCCTTCGGATTTCAGATTGTCCGCACCCCAGAGCACCAACGCGATGGAGCGGGGCAGCGAATTCCCGGCCTCGAGATGGCGTTGCAGCAACAGTTCGGCCTGACGCGCGCCGTCTTCCATCGCGAACGCCGACGGCATCCGGAACGGATCGAAGGCATGCAGGTTGCGCCCGGTGGGCAGGGCATGGGGTGCGCGCAGCAAATCGGCGCCGGGCACGGGGCGGATGAACCCGCCACCCAACGCGTGCAGGATCGCGGGCGTCTCGTGGTCTTTCTGCAGGTGCTGTTCGGCATCGGTCAGATCGGTCTCCGGCAGCGCCTCGGCCATGTTGGCGAGCACATCGGTGCGGAAAGCATCGCTGGGCTTCTCCCCGACCACATGCAGGCCGTAGGGGATCAGCGACTCTTCGTATTCGATCAGGTCCCGCCATAGGTGGTCGACGCCTGCGTCGCCCTCGGCAACGGCGAGATCAACATCGCCCGCCTGCTCGCGGATCAGCTCAGCCAGATCCGCGCGGTCCGTTGCGTCCGGCGCCGAGGTGCGCCAGCGTTCCAGAGACGCCTTGAGGTCCAGCAAACCCTTGTAGAGCCCAGCCTTGCCAACCGGCGGCGTCAGGTGCGTGACGATGGTCGCCGCCCCGCGCCGCTTGGCCAGCGCGCCCTCGGACGGGTTGTTCATCGCGTAGAGGTAGACGTTGGGCAGATCGCCGATCAGCCGGTCGGGCCAGCACTCCGGCCCAAGGCCCGTCTGCTTGCCGGGCATGAATTCCATCGCGCCGTGCATGCCAAAATGCAGAGCCACGTCGGCACCGAAGTCCTCGCGCAGATAACGGTAGAACGCGCTGAAGGCATGGGTCGGCGCAAAGCTCTTCTCGAAGAGGAGCCGCATCGGGTCACCCTCGTACCCGAATGCAGGCTGGACGCCGACAAAGACCTTGCCGAGATGCGCGCCTAGAATGAAGACGCCGCTGCCGTTGGTCTGATGCTTGCCGGGGGCTGGCCCCCACTGGGCTTCGATCTCGGCGAGGTGCGGATCGCGGGCGACGATGTCGTCCGCCTGGATCGTCGCCGCAACATTGGCTTGCTGGCCGTGCTGCTCGGCGTTGCCGCGCAGAATCAGATCGCGAAGAGCGTCGACCGTATCCGGCACCTCGACGTCGTAGCCCTCCGCCGCCATTGCTGTAAGCGTGTTGTGAAGCGACTCGAAGACAGCCAGATGCGCTGCCGTTCCGACGGCACCGGCGTTCGGCGGAAAGCCGTAGAGCACGACGCCCACTTTGCGCTCGGCCACCGGGGTCTGACGCACGTCAACAAGTTTGGCAATCCGGTCAGCCAGACGCGCTGCTCGCTCGGGATCGGACTGCATCGATCGATCCCCGGCCTCGCGGCCACCAAACACCATCGGCCCGGTCGCGCCGTCGATCTCCGGGATCGCGACCATCATGGTCGCCTCGACCGGGGAAAGCCCGCGGTCGCCGTCGCGCCACTCGTTCAGCGTCTGGAACTCAAGCGCGTGTGCGGCGACGTAAGGAACATCCAGCTCGACCAGCGCGCTTTCGGCCGCGGCCGTGTCGTTGTAGGCAGGCCCACCCACAAGGCTGAAACCGGTCAGCGACAACAGCGCATCGACCTTCGCGCCCTTGGCATCCTTCAGGAACGCATCAATGGCGGGACGAGCATCTAGTCCCGCGGCGAAGATCGGGATCACGTTCAGCCCGCGCGCCTCCAGCGCCCGGATCACGCCATCATAGTGCGCAGTGTCCCCGGCCAGCACATAGGCCCGCATCAGCAATACGCCGACGGTGCCAGTTGTCTTCTTCGCCCGCGGCAGATCGGCCAGACGATCCGTGACGCGCCGATCCGGCAGGTCTGGGTGGTAGAGACCGATTTCGGGGTATTCGGCAGGCGCGGGCACCTTGAACTGACCGCGCAGGTATTCTCGCGGTCCGGACGCATAGCGATCCAGCAGGAAGCGCACCAGCGCCGCAACATTGTCGTCGGAGCCCGCCATCCAGTACTGCATCGCCAGGAAATAGGCGCGTACGTCCTGCGCCGTGCCGGGGATGAAGCGCAGGATCTTTGGGATGCGCTTGAGCATCCGCATCTGGTGCGCGCCTGAGGAGACCTTCTTCTTCCCGGAACCCCGCAGGCGTTTCAGCAGTGCAATCGCACCCGATTCCTTGGCACCCATGTTGAAGCGGCCGAGGCGGGTGAGCTTGATAACTTCGCCGCCTGCCATGCACCCGACCACGGCGTCGCAGTCCGCGGCGCGGGCTTGCAGATCGGGCAGGATCGCGCGGATGTGCTCGTCGAGGAACAGCATCGTCGCGATGATAATATCGGCGCGGGCGACATCTGCTTTGCAGCGCTCGAGCGCTTCGGGGTCGGACGACCATTCCGCCGCCGCATGAAGATCGAGCCTGAGGCCAGGAATGTCGCGTTTCAGTTCGATGCGCGCACGCTCGACCGGCGCAGCCAGATGGCTGTCCAGCGTGACGATCACCACCCGCACGGGTGGCGCGTCAGCGGGCGAAGTGCGCTTTAGCATCGTAGAGCGTCTCGACATCTATCACGGCGCGGCCCTGATCGGCGGCGTATTGTTCGGTGTTCTTGCGTGCCTTGCCGCGGACGAAGAACGGCACTTTGCGCAGTTCCTGTTCCGCTTCCGGCGCCCATGTCGGCTCGCCGGTGAGGTTGGCGGCGGCCACTTCTTCGGGCGCAGGGGCCTGTTGCTGCGGTGCTGGCGCGGGTGCCTCCGGGCGCGACGTGCCATGACCAAGATGCGAGGGACCTGCGGAGTCGTGGAACTCGAAATCCTCGCGGAACATGGTGAGCAGGTGCTCCTCCAGCCCCATGACCAGCGGGTGGATCAGCGTATCGAAAAGGACATTCGCGCCCTCCCACCCCATGACGGGCGAGTAGCGGGCGGGGAAGTCCTGCACATGCACAGGCGCGGAGATGACGGCACAGGGAATGCCCAGACGCTTGCCGATATGGCGCTCCATCTGGGTGCCCATGATCATCTCGGGTTGGGCCGCGGTGATGGCGGCCTCAACGTCGAGGTAGTCGTCTGTGATTAACGGCTCGACACCGTATCGCTTCGCGGCCTCACGCACCTCGCGGGCGAATTCGCGATTGTAGCAACCGAGCCCGACCACCTCGAAGCCCATCTCCTCGGCGGCCACGCGGGCCATCGCAACGGCATGGGTGGCATCGCCGAAGATGAAGACGCGTTTGCCGGTCAGGTAAGTCGAGTCGACCGACCGCGACCACCACGGCAGGCGCAGTTCGGTCTCGTCCGTCAGGACCGTGCGGCCAAGGATGCGGCTGATCTCTTCGACAAAATCGCGTGTTGCCCCCACCCCGATGGGAACAACGGTTGTGCGAGGCTGGCCCAGATTCTTCTCCAGCCAACGCGCGGCGACATCGGCGGTCTCGGGATAAAGCACCACGTTGAAATGGGCTGCCCCCAACCGCTTGATGTCGGTGGGCATCGCGTCCATCGGCGCCACGACATTGACGTCGATGTTCATGCGGTTCAGCAGGCGCGTGATTTCGGTGACGTCATCGCGGTGGCGGAACCCGAGCGCCGTTGGACCGAGGATGTTGCACGAGATCCGCTCCGTGCGTTCCATCGGCTCGGTCAGCGTGCGCACGATCTGGTAGAATGTCTCGGACGCGCCCCAATTCTCGCGCCGCTGGTAGGACGGCAGCTCCAGCGGAATGGTCGGCACCGGCAGGTTCAGCGCCTTCGCCAGCCCTCCGGGATCGTCCTGGATCAATTCGGCAGTACAGGAGGCGCCGACGATCATCGCCTGCGGGCGGAACCGGTCATGCGCGTCCTGGCAGGCGTCCTTGAACAATGTCGCTGTGTCTGCGCCTAAATCGCGCGCCTGAAAGGTCGTGTAGGAAACCGGCGGGCGATGGCCACGCCGCTCGATCATCGTGAACAAGAGGTCCGCATAGGTGTCGCCCTGCGGCGCGTGCAGCACATAGTGCAGCCCCTTCATGCCGGTGGCGACGCGGATGGCGCCGACATGGGGCGGTCCTTCGTAAGTCCAAACCGACAGTTTCATACGGCCAGCCTTTCTGTACGGCGCAGGGGACGTGCGAACAGTTCCGCCAGATCGGCGGCCTGCTCGTAGCCATGGACAGGGGTGAAGACCAATTCGATGGCCCACTTCGTGCGCAAACCCTCGGCCTCGAGCGGATTGGCAAGGCCAAGCCCGCAGACGGTCAAATCGGGGGCAGCGTCCCGGCAGCGGTCGAGTTGGAGGTCAACATCCTGTCCCTCGGAGATCACAGGGCCCTCGGGCAGCAGCGCCAGATCGGGCGCCATGATCTCGGTGTGAATATACGGCGCCCCGACTTCGATCGGCTTCATGCCGCATTCGCGGGTCAGGAAGCGGGCTAGCGGGATTTCCATCTGGCTGTCCGGGAAGAAGAAGATCGACTTGTCGGTCAGGGTCTCCGCCACCTTGGCCACAGCTTCACGGGCGCGGGCGCGCGGAGCTGCGATCACCTCGTCGACCCGCTCGGCCGAAATGCCGAAGGCGCGCGCGGCAGCGTGCAGCCAAGCGGTTGTGCCCTCCTCGCCAAACGGGAACGGCGCTGTAATCCGCTTTGCGCCGCGACGGTCCAATTCGCCCGCAGTGTCGCCAAGGAAAGGTTGAGCCAGAAGATACCGCGTGCCCGGCCCGACGCCCGACAGATCTTGCGCACGGCTGGCGGGCAGGCACTGGATGTTCTTGATCCCCATGCCCCTGAGCAGCCGCAGGAACTGGTCCTCGACCACATCGGGCAACGCGCCGACCAGAAGAAGCTGATCTTCCATGCTGTTCGGCAGGACCGACACCATGGATGCCAGACAGGCGTCCTCGCCTTGGGTAAACGTCGTCTCGATTCCGCTGCCGGAATAGCTGAGCACCCGGACATGCGGCGCATGCTGCTTGGTCAGCCGTTCGGCGGCGCGGCTGAGATCGAGCTTGATGACCTCGGACGGGCAGGATCCCACGAGGAACAGCTGCTTGATCTCCGGACGGCGGTCCAGAAGACGAGTGACTTCGCGATCCAACTCGTCATTGGCGTCGGCCAGTCCGGCGAGGTCTTTCTCTTCCATGATGGCCGTGCCAAAGCGCGGCTCGGCGAAGATCATCACGCCCGCCGCCGACTGCAGCAGATGAGCACAGGTGCGTGAGCCAACGACCAGAAAGAATGCGTCCTGCATTTTGCGATGCAGCCAGATGATTCCCGTCAGCCCGCAAAAGACCTCGCGCTGGCCGCGCTCCTTGAGAATCGGGGCGGACTGACAACCGTTATGCTGGAATGGACGGTTCACGCTGCCACCGCCTGCGTCTCAAGACGCGCTGCGCGCAGCTTCAAAAGGAACTGCGCGGCGTTGATGACGTAGGCCACATAGGCGGTAAGGGCGATGCCCATCTGAAGGCCTGGTGATAGGCCCGCGAACAGCGCCACGAGATAGGCGGTGTGGAGCGCGATCACGATGAACGAGAACACGTCTTCCCAGAAGAACGCCGGCGCCAGAAGATATTGGCCAAAAACGATTTTTTCCCAGATCGCGCCTGTAACCATGATGGTGTAGAGGACCAGTGTCTTGATGACGACCGAGACGGTCGCGAGCCACAATCCCTCACCTGTATTCAAGTAGCGGATCACAAGGCCCAGCGAGACCAGGAAAACAGCGAATTGCAGCGGGGCCAAAACGCCCTGAACCACCGTCCAATAGGTGTCGTCGCGCCGACGGCGCTGTTCCGGGGTGTAGAGCGGCCCGGAGCGGCGGGTTTTTGATGCCTGCCCGGCCATGATCGTGTCCCTCCCTGAACCAAAGGGTCGGCTCCGAGAGTAGTGTCAGGCTGGAAAAAGTGTCAATTAAAACTTACGTCTTGTTTCATTGACGAACGCGTTATGGTTGTCTTTTGGTATGTTCCTATATGTCTACCGCTACATGTATGGTAGGAATCACGCAGCGCAGATTGCCTTGTGGGACAAGGATTTCTGGGTTTCCACCAGATGAAAACGTATCCCGGCACGCGGAGTGAATTTGGGCGAGTGCCGAGTGTCAGTTCAATTTGACGCTCGGGTGATTCTGTGCTTCCATACAGGAGCTGCACAACAGCTACGCCGCGTACGCGCTGGCCATGACGGGCAAAGAACCTGTCGGCGTCGGCGGAGGGAGGCAATATGGACGGCCACGACAGTTCGCTCGACCGAGCGGGCGATCCGGATGCCAGACCACTTGGAGATCGCACTCAGCCGCCGCTTTCCGAAGCGGTGCTTCAGGCTGTCACCGAGAAGCTGTCTGCCCGACTGGCGCGCACGCATGATGTGCTCGAGCCGCTGTTGTCAGAAGACTTTGCCTCTCAGCCGACAACCACAGAGCTTGATACTTTCTGCGATGCGCTGGTGTCTGCAGACCCGGCCGCGCCGCAGGACTTCTTCATGGCACTGAGCAATCGCGGCCTGACGCCCGATGCGCTTTGCCTGCGCTGGATCGCTCCGGCTGCCCGTCGACTTGGCGAGCGCTGGGTCGCGGACGATTGCGGCTTTCTTGAAGTCACCCTCGGCTCGACCCGGCTGCATGGACTGCTGCGCAGCGTCGGGGCGTCGTTCATTCCTGATGCGACACGCACAGCTTCACGTCCGGCAGAGATGTCGGCGCTCTTTGCTGGCGTTCCCGGCGAGACCCACGTGCTTGGCGTGACGATGGCGGCCGAGTTTTTCCGGCGCGCCGGCTGGCGGGTCGATCTGCACTGCCTGCCCGATCTGGACGATCTCATCGCCGCAGCGAGCACTGGCAACTATACGCTGATCGGCCTTTCCGGCGGGTGCGGTGCCACATTGAGCGCGTTGAAAGACACCGTAGAGGGCTTGCGCGAAGCAAGCCCGGATGTAAAAATCGTGTTGGGTGGATATGTGACGGAGTTGCATCCAGACTTTGTCGAGATTTCGGGCGTGGACGACGTGATGACCGATCTGACCGTCGCGCCCATTGCCTGCCAATCGCTGATCTTACCGTCATAGACTGTCTGGACCGACCCCTGCCGTAGCACCCGAGAGCGAATGAGTTTGGCGTGAGCATCGCGAATGAATGCACACTTCCTGAATGAAAATGGGCTGAGTGTAAGCCTGCCCGACAACTTCACTGCGATGGTTTCAGCAGTCTCGGATCTGGCGGTGATCACAGACCGGCGCGGCAAGATCCTGGATATTGTCTGGAACCTAGAAACACCTGGCGGGTTCGATCCCCGGTCGCTGATCGGCACAGTTATGGCCGATATCGTGACGACGGAGTGTCGCTCGAAGATTGCCGAGATGCTCAAGGTGGACGAGACCGGCGAAGGTGGTCGTCAGCGCGAGATCAATCACGACCTTGACGGCATGGACCAGTTTCCGGTGCGCTATAGCGCGGTGGGATCGGGCGAAACGGTCGTGTTCATCGGGCATGAGATCCGGGCTATTGCGGCGCTCCAGACCCGCCTGGTCGAAGCCCAACGCGCGCTCGACGAAGACTATGGGCGGCTCCGCCAGCTCGAGACCCAGTACCGCGTGCTCTTTCAGACCTCGTCCGAGGCACTGCTTCTGATCGACGCCGAAAGCGGGCGGATCGAGGATGTGAACGCCGCCGCCGCCGATATTCTCAGCGGTGATGCGCAGGACCTCAAGAGACAGCAGTTCGAAGATCTTTTTGCGCAGAGCGAGGTCGCGACCATTCGTGAAGCCCTGCACACGGTGAACACCTCCGGGCAGGCCGATGATTTTCAGGCCAATCTCCTGCAGTCCAAGTACCGGGTTGTCTGTAATCTGTCGGTGTTCCGCGCCGCTCAGGTGACGATGGTGTTGTGCACGATTGTTCCCGGCGATCAGGCGACTGATGGGCCGGGCGGCATCGAAGACCAGTTGATGGGGCTTCTGTCGCGCATTCCAGACGCGGTGGTTCTGACCGATGACGAGGGGCGGATCAGCTGGTGCAATGACGCGTTCCTCGGCATGGCCGAGATCGCGCTGATGCCACAAGCCGAGGGCGAGCCGCTCGCCCGGTTCCTGGGCCGCCCCGGTGTCGACATGGACATCATCACGGCCAATGCGCGCGAGCATGGACGGCTCAGGGCGTTTTCATCTGTGCTGACCGGAGCCTACGGGTCCGAGACCCGGGTGGAGATTTCTGTGGCTGCGCTGGCGGATCACAAGTCGATCATCGGCTTCGTGATGCGCGACATCAGCCGCTATGACCAGATCCCCGCGCGCAAGCCCGAGCTGGATCAAAAGGCCTCGTCCGATCTCATGAACCTTGTCGGTGCCGTGCCGCTCAAGGAGTTGGTGCGCGCTTCGACCGAAGAGATCGAAAAGATGTGCATTGAGACTGCGCTGAAGAAGACCGGCAACAACCGCGCGTCCGCCGCCGAGATGCTGGGCCTCAGTCGGCAAAGCCTCTACGTCAAGTTGCGTCGCTTTGGCTTGCTCGACAAGGACGGCTGAAGCGCGGCGTCTTATCCTGCCTTCATCGCCAGCTTTCGGATCAGATCAGCGAACCGCTGAGGTTCTTCCTCGTGCATCAGATGCCCGAGGCTGACGATCCTGTGTGCTGTGATGCCCGGATTGCGCGCCGCGATCTCCAGCGCCTCTTCCGGGGGGATAGTCCTGTCGCCCTCGCCGACGATCAGGTCTACGGGGACGTCGATTCCGGGCAGCGCCTCGAGCATCGCATCCAACGACCACAGCGCCATCATCGCCAAAGCGCCGTCCACATGATCGGATCGCGCGATCAGGCGCTGGTAGAATGCGAGACCCCGCTCGTCGATCTTGGACCCGGTTCCGTCAATCAGGTTCTTGACCGAGCTGGGCCCGCCCGCCAGCGATGAGAACGCCCACGGCACGAACGGGTTCAGTGCGAGCATCTTCGCCAGTGGCGGAAAGATCGCCCCGGCCAGCCCCCGAAAGGGTTTGAGCGCGGGGTTCAGTCCGATCACTCGGGCCGGCTTCAACCCGTCAAAAAGCAACGCCTGTAACGCGATGGCCGCCCCTGCGGAGTGCCCTACGACCACATCCGGTTTTGCGCCGAGATGCTGCACTAAACCAGTGATCGCTCCCGCCATTGCAGGCAGCGAACATTGTTGCCGCGAGGCAATGCGCGTGAATCCGTGGCCGGGCAGGTCCGGAGCGATTACGTCAAAATGCTCAGCGAGCAGGGGCAGCAAGTCTCGCCAGCTATGGGTCGCCGCGCCGGTTCCGTGCAACAGCAACAGCACAGGACCTCTGCCCGCGCGCTGCAAATGCCAGCGGACAGGCCCGATCTCTTCGAAGAAACTCGCCTCGCGGTTTGGCCAGTCGGCCCCGGCGCTGTCCCAATCCGGATGAACCGGTCCGCTCACGCCGCCCGTCTCACGCTGCAAGGTTCGCGCGTACCACCCGGCTGATACCGTGCGCATCGGCGCGGGGCAGGGGCAGATACGCCGCCTCCATTTGATCGGCCAGCGCACGGGCATCCGCCTGCGGCCGGTTTGCGGTGTCGACGACCGCAGCCGTGAACCGGTCCGCTGCTATGGCCCGCGCGGCTAGCGCCTGATCCACCTTGGCCTCGGCACGGCCATGTTCGCCGCTCAGGGCCACATTGCCCCGACCATCGGTCAGCGTGATCAGGTACGGGGTCGTTCCGCGCCGTCTTAGTTGCAGGGCCAGTTCCCGCCCCGCCACCAGCGCAGTGGCCAGCGGGGTCGGCCCGCCGCCGGGCAGCACCGCGAGGCGCCGCTTGGCCTGTAACAGCGAGCGTGTTGGCGGCAGGATCAGGTCGGCGGACTGCCCACGAAAGGCGATCAACGCAACCTTCTCGCGCCGTCGATACGCTTCAGCCAGCATCATCTCGACTGCACCTTTGGCCTCGGCCATGCGGGCTGCTGCCTGCGAGCCCGAGGCATCGACCAGAAAGATCAACACGCTCTCGCCCGGTCGGTCATATTGCTTGATCCGGAAGTCATCGGGCACCACGATGAACCCAGCGCGATCCGGGGCAGCGCGGCGACGCAAAGGCTGCCAGGCCGCTGCGTTCAGGAGCGTCGAGAATACATCCAGCCGCTTGCCCTCGGGCTTGCCGGGGCGGGGCCGCAATGGCCGCCCGTGACTGTCCGAGCGCTTGCGGTTTCCCGCACCCGAAGCCGTCGTGCCGCCCCGTTGCCGTGCGCCGGTCAGGTTCAGATCCAGCATTGCAGCGGCGACCGCCTCGAGTACGCGGTCTTCCAGCGGACCCTGCTCGCCGGATTTCTGATCCTTTGGTTCCTGCGGTTCGTCTTCGGGGGGCGGCGGCGGGGTGGGATCTTCCTCGGCGTCGGTTTGCGGCAGGATCGTTGCGCGCGGTGCCAGACACATCAGTGTGGCCAGCGACAGGTGCATCTCACCGATGGCCTTTGCGCCATCCAGCGCGGCCAACGCCCGAGCCAAGCGCAGCGCCAACAGCGGCGCCCGCATCGATGCAATCCCCAGTGCGCCCGCCAGTTGCGTCAGACCCGCCAGCGCATCCCCGTCCGAAATACCTTGGGCGAGGAGCATCCGGGCCTTTCGGATATCGTCATCAGCGTGGACTGGCTCGGTGATCTCGGACCACGCGACCCCTTCAAGACTGACCGATATCGCCAGCCGCTCGGTCAGCGCAGACGGTGCGGTTTCATCCGGCTCCGCCCCTTCGTCCAGCAGCACCAGAGGCCCGGTGCCGGTGTCTGCTGCCGCGGCCAGTGCCGAGGCGGTTCCGCCATCAAGCCGCTCTGCCATGGGCAAGATCAGGACTGCACCCGCTGCCTCTTCCAGAAGGCCAGCAGTTCGGACTTCCCGACCGGTGCGCAGGGTCTCGCCGAGGTCCAGCGACGGGGACAGCGCCCGGGCATCAAGTGACGCTGGCAGACGGCGCACGGGCCGCCCGATCAGGTCGGTCAGAACCGCGAGAAACTTGTCCCGCACGGGGCCTGCCCGATCACGCAGGCAAACACCGTGGAGCCCCACGGGATCCACAGCCAACGCTGCGGCCGCGTGCAGCGCAAGATCCCAGGGTTGCGGCGTAGCATTCACACCCCCAAGACTTCCGAAACGGCGCGTGTAATGCGCGCGGTTGAACCGGTTTCATCCAACGGATCGCGCCTTAGGCGGTGGCGCAGCGCCGGTGCTGCAATGCGCGCGATATCTGCGACCTGAACCTTCTTGCGCCGCGCCAATGCGGCAGCGGCCCGCGCAGTGCGGATCAGCGTCAACTCTCCCCGGAGGCCGTCCGAGCCGACCGCCTGACAGAGCTTGGCTGCGGCTTCGATGGCATCATCGGGTGTGTCGACCTTCGCCAACGCCTTACGGGCCGAGACGATGCGTTTCTGCAGCGCCAGATCCTCGTCATCCCACTTTGCCAGAAACGCCTCTGGATCGCGGTCATAGTCATCGCGGCGGCGGATCACTTCGACCCGGTCGGCGATCTCGCTGGGAGAGCCGATCTCTACCGATAGCCCGAACCGGTCCAGAAGCTGAGGGCGCAATTCGCCTTCCTCCGGGTTGCCTGACCCGACCAGTACAAATCGCGCGGGATGGCGGATCGACAGCCCCTCGCGCTCGACGACGTTCTCGCCGGAAGCCGCCACGTCCAGCAGCAGGTCAACGAGATGATCCTCGAGAAGGTTCACCTCGTCGATATACAGAAACCCACGATTGGCCCGTGCCAGAAGTCCCGGCTCGAACCGCTTCTCCCCAGTTGCCAATGCGCGTTCGAGATCGAGCGTGCCGACCACTCGGTCCTCGGTCGCGCCAAGCGGCAGATCCACAACCGGTGTCGGGATCTTGACCGCACGCGGCTCCTTGGCCTCCGGATCACGGCCCGGGATCGCATCGCCCGCGGCGCTGTTGTAGGGGCAATCCGGCCGTGCACTGATCGGTGGCAGCAGAGCCGCCAGTGCCCGGACAGCGGTCGACTTGCCGGTCCCCCGATCCCCGAATACCAGCACGCCGCCAATCGACGGATCGACCGCCGCCACCATCAGCGCGTGCTTCATCTCGTCCTGACCGACGATGGCCGAGAACGGAAAGGGCTTGGTCATGTGGGCAAGGCCTTCGTTAGGGACGTCAACGGGTTGCCACCATTCCACGATCCCCGCGTCTCGACAATATCGAAGCGGGCGTAGAGTTCCTCGGCGAACCAGTCGCCGTCGCGCACGGCCCGGATCGCTTGGGCATGGGGGCCGTCCTTGCGGGCAAACTCGGCCATGGACGCGGTGTCGGGCCAGATCGAGAACGTCACTTGCTGCATCCACGGCACTTCGCCGAGCCCGATCTTGAAGGCAACGTTCTCGTCTGCGCCAATGGCAGCGGAGATCGAAGGGACGCGGCGCCAAAACTTGAGCAGATTGCGGGTGCGAACCGTCGCGCGGGTCAGAGCGGCAAGCGCACCGTGACGTGCTTCCGACGTCACAGCGAACGGCGCTTGCCCCGACCAGTCCCCGCGCGCGGAGGTGGCGGTCAGGTACATCGTCCAACTCTCGACGGACCTGCGTGCATAGCGTTGGTAGACCGGCGCGCTTGCCGTTTGCTCCCGTGCCGCTTCGATCGACGGCCAGGTCGCCATGATTGCGTAAACACCAGTGTTCGGGATCGGAGTGAACCCCTCGCCGCTGCCGGTGCCCATCAGCTTCCAGAACCCGATTCCCGGTAACCGCGCCATCGCAGGGCGTGCAAACGCCATCTGGGTGAATGCCCACAGGCGTGCGCCCGGCCCTGCAAACCGGAACACGGACAGGCTGACGATCGGATGTTGTGCAGTCATTCCAGCAGGTTCCCTGTTACCCCAATGTTTCCCAGCCACGAGGGAATTGTCAATCAAACTGGACACTGTTATCGTCATTTTATGCTTACGCGCGTGGAGCCCGATCTGAAAACCCCACCGGACGGGGATGCCCGTCCGACCGCTATTGTCATTGGTGCAGGTTTTGGAGGCTTGGCCGCTGGTATGCGGCTGGCCGCCAAAGGATATCGTGTCGAGGTCGTGGACCGGCTGGAGACGCCGGGCGGGCGCGGCACTGCGCATCATCAGGACGGCTTCCGCTTCGATCTCGGCCCCACTATCGTCACCGCACCGCAGGTGTTTCGCGAGTTGTGGGCTGCAGCGGGCGAGGATTTTGACCGGGACGTCAATCTGCATGCGCTCGATCCGTTCTATGAAATCCGCTGGCCCGATGGCTCACGCCTTCAGGCGCATGCCGATCCCGCGAAGATGCGCGAGGAGGTGGCACGTCTCTCGCCTGGCGATCTCAAAGGCTATGACGCGCTTCTGAAGGGTGCGCGCCAGCGGTACAACTTCGGGTTCGAAGATCTCGGTCGTCGTCCGATGAACCGGTTCTGGGATCTGGCCAAAGTCCTGCCGATCTTTGCCTGGTATCGTGCGGACCGCTCGATCCACGCCCATGTCGCGCGAAAGGTCAGGGATCCGCGTCTGCGCATGGCGCTGTCGTTTCACCCACTGTTTATCGGCGGCGATCCGTTCCACGTGACGTCGATGTACGCGCTGGTCAGTCATCTCGAAAGCCAGTACGGCGTGCACTATGCGATGGGCGGCGCGGCGGCGCTGGCCGACGCCATGGCGGGTGTGATCCAGCGCAAGGGCGGGCGCGTCCACTACGGGATCGAAGTCGATGAGGTTCTGATCGAGAACGGTCGCGCCACCGGCATCTCCACCGCGGGCGGACAACGCATGGACGCCACTGTCGTCGTCTCCAACGCTGATCCCGGTCATACCTACAACCGGTTGCTGCGCAGCGGCAGACGGCGCCGCTGGACCTCCGGACGGCTCAATCGCACGCGGTGGTCGATGGGTCTCTTCGTTTGGTATTTCGGCACCGAGGGCACGCAAGGTATGTGGCCAGATGTCGGGCACCACACCATCGTCAACGGACCGCGCTATAAAGGGCTGATCGAGGATATCTTCCTCAAGGGTCATCTCGCCGACGATATGAGCCTTTACGTCCATCGGCCCAGCATCACCGATCCGACCGCAGCACCCGATGGTGGCGACTCGTTCTACGCGCTATCGCCGGTGCCGCATCTTGGGTTCGACAACCCGGTGGACTGGGCGGCTGAGGCCGAACCTTATCGCCAGAAGGTCGAGGCCTTTCTCGAGGCGAACTTGCTGCCCGGTCTCGGCAAGCATATCGCCAGCAGCCATGTCATGACGCCACTCGATTTCCGTGATCGCTACCTCAGCCCCTTTGGCTGCGGGTTCTCGATCGAACCGCGCATCCTGCAGTCGGCTTGGTTCCGTCCGCACAATGTGTCCGAAGAGCTGCCCGGTCTCTATCTGGTCGGCGCAGGCACCCACCCCGGCGCGGGTTTGCCTGGCGTTGTCGCCTCTGCCGAGGTCTTGTCGAAACTGGTTCCGGAGGCGGTGGCATGACCGACTGTCCTGACCTCGCGTATTGCCGCGAGACCATCAAGTGTGGCTCGAAGTCGTTCTACGCCGCGTCCCTTCTGTTGCCCCGCAAGGTGCGCGACCCGGCCTATGCGCTTTATGCATTCTGCCGCCTTGCTGATGATGATGTCGATCTGGTTCAGGCCAAGGCGGATGCCGTCCTCGCCCTGCGCGCCCGTCTCGACCGGGCCTATGCGGGCCGTCCCGCTGATGATCCAATGGAGCGCGCCTTCACCCGGATGGTCGAGGCGGTAGACATGCCACGCGGTCTCTTCGATGCGCTGCTCGAAGGGTTTGAATGGGACGCCGCGCATCGTCGCTATGCTACGCTCTCAGGCGTGCGCAGCTATTCCGCGCGTGTGGCCTCGGCGGTGGGGGCCATGATGTCGGTCCTGATGGGGGTGCGCGACCGGGACGCTCTGGCGCGGGCCTGTGATCTTGGTGTCGCGATGCAGCTCACAAATATTGCGCGGGATATCGGAGAAGACGCCGCTGAGGGCCGTCTTTACCTGCCCACAGACTGGTTCGACGATGCGGGGATCGACCCCGACGCCTTCCTCGCCGATCCCAGTGCGACGCCAGAAATCACCACCATGGCAAAACGTCTGCTGGCTGAGGCGACCCGGCTCTACTATCGGTCCGAGGCCGGGATCTCGGCGCTGCCGCGTGGCTGCCGTCCGGGGATCTATGCCGCGCGCTACATCTATGCCGGCATCGGTCGGCGTATCCGGGCAGGCGGGTTCGACAGCATCACCCAACGCGCGCGCACCTCGAAGCTGGAGAAGCTCGGCTCGCTCGCCACATCCCTCGGTGCCGCGACAGCCGATTGCGTCATGCCGCGCTCGGCGGTGCTCTATGCGCCGCCTCTCGAGGAAACAGCCTTTTTGGTCGATGCCGTCTCTGCGCCGAAACCGGAAGCGGTTTGGGGGGATGGCGCGATGGGCACCGTGTTCTCCGTTCTTGCGCATATGAAAACCCGGGACCGCGGATCTGAGGGCAAGCCCTCCGCCTCGGCAGTGTAGAACCATGGATCTGATCGTCTTCACCATCTGTTTGCTGGCTTGCGGGGCCGCTGCCACCACAGGGGCCATGTTCCCGCCGGGACAGTGGTACCAGACGTTGAATCGGCCCTCCTGGACCCCGCCGAACTGGCTCTTCCCGGTGGCATGGACGCTTTTGTATTTGGCGATGTCCATCGCGGCGGCCCGTGTCGCACCGTTGCCCGGGAGTGGGCTGCCAATGGCCCTTTGGGGACTTCAGATCGCACTCAACACGCTCTGGACACCGATCTTCTTCGGGCTGCGCCGTTTCGGTGGAGCGATCCCCGTCGTGGTCGGTCTCTGGCTGGCCGTGTTCACCACGATGATCACGTTCTGGGAGCTCGACCCGCTGGCTGGCTGGCTGTTCGTCCCATACCTCGTCTGGTGCACGGTCGCGGCGGCGCTCAACATCGCGATGTGGCGGCGCAATCCGGATGTCGAGCCGCTGATCTTCGGAGACATCTAGGCCCACGCTGCGCGCGCGCCAAGGCTTGCAAATTTTGACGCTCTCCTTAGCTTTCCACCATGACGGAAAGTGCGGACACTATATTAAACGCTCTGCCGCTGCGCCTGAAAGAGGCGCGTAAGGCGCAGGGACTGTCTCTCGACGCAATTGCGAACCTCAGCGGGGTTTCGCGGTCAATGGTCAGTCAGATCGAGCGGGGCGAAAGCAGCCCGACCATCGCGACCCTTTGGAACCTGACCCGCGCGCTGAACGTGGACTTCGCAGGGCTGATGGAACACGGCGAGCAGGGCGACAAGATCGACGTCCTTCACGCCAACGAAGTTCCAACCATCGACAATATGGGTCAGGGCTGCCGCATCGCGATCCTGTCCCCTCCGGAAGAGGCGGGCGGTCACGAGGTCTATGACATTGCATTCCAAGCCGGTGGTTCCCTGAAGAGCAAACCACATGCGCGCGGGGCGACGGAGCAACTGACCGTGTTGCAAGGCCGGGCGCGGGTCACGTCTGGCACAGCCATCTCTGAGCTCGTTGATGGTGACACCGCGCGCTATGCGGCGGATGTCCTGCACGAGATCTCGGCGTTGGACGGCCCGTGCCGGGTGTTCCTGATCGTGAAATCGGCAGGGTGACGATTTAACAGAAATTTGTACGCTATAATGGAATACATGATTGCGGACGCGCGTCCGTTATGTCAGAAATCGGACAGCAAGGAGTATCCTGATGTCCAACGCATTTCTGACCGATGTCGCCGAGACCCTAGCGGAGATCGAGCATGAAGGGCTTTACAAGCGCGAGCGTCTGATCACCTCGGCACAGGCCGGGACAGTGTCCGTAGCGGGCCGGGGTGTCATCAACCTCTGTGCCAACAACTATCTCGGCCTCGCCAATCACCCCACCCTGATCCGAGCAGCAAAAGACGCGATGGACCGGCACGGCTATGGCATGGCCAGCGTCCGTTTCATCTGCGGGACGCAGGATCTGCACCGCGAACTCGAAGAGCGCCTCGCGCGGTTTCTGGGCAAGGACGATGCCATTCTCTTTGCTGCCTGTTTCGATGCCAATGGCGGGCTGTTCGAGCCGCTGCTGGGGCCGGAGGACGCGATTGTCTCTGACAGTCTGAACCACGCCTCGATCATCGATGGGATCCGGCTCTGCAAGGCGCAACGGCATCGCTATGCCAACAATGACATGAACGATCTCGAGGCCACGCTGAAACGTGCACGCAGCGAGGGCGCGCGCCATATCATGATCGCCACCGATGGCGTGTTCTCGATGGATGGCTATCTCGCGAACCTGCCTGAAGTTACGCGTCTGGCGCGGGACTACGATGCCGTGGTCATGGTCGATGACTGCCACGCCACCGGCTTCATGGGACCGCGCGGCGCGGGGACAACGGATCACTTCGGCGTCGAGGTCGACATTCTGACCGGTACCCTCGGCAAGGCCCTTGGCGGAGCGATTGGCGGCTATATCGCTGGGCCGCAGCCTGTGATCGACCTGCTGCGCCAGCGGGCGCGGCCTTACCTCTTCTCAAACTCCTTGCCGCCTGCTGTGGTGGCCGCTGGAATCGAGGCCATCCGGCTGATCGAAGAGGGCGACGCGCTCCGGACAAAGCTCTTTCAAAACGCAGCCTACTGGCGCGCGGGCTTGGAAAATCTAGGCTTTGATTTACTGCCCGGGGACCACCCCATCGTCCCTGTCATGCTGGGCGAGGCGCAACTGGCGCAGGACATGGCCGCCGGACTGTTTGACCATGGGGTCTACGTCTCCGGCTTTTTCTTCCCCGTCGTCCCGCGCGGACAGGCCCGCATTCGCACGCAGATGAACGCGGCCCTGACGACAACTGAACTGGACCGCGCATTGGACGCCTTCGCCAAGGTGGGTCGCGACCTCGGGGTGATATCATGACCGCAAACACCATGTTGGCGCTTGCCAAGACCAAACCGCAAGAGG
>CAYYZH010000026.1:0-31469 GCA_964475765.1 uncultured Limibaculum sp. | reverse complement strand
GAGGCGATCATCCGTGTTTCCATCTCGGGTATGTATCTGGAAATCTCAAAGTTGATGAGCCGCCACGGTGCTGATCCCCGCACATTCTCACTGCTGGCCTTCGGCGGTGCCGGGCCGATGACCGCCTGTCTGCTGGCGCGCGAGTTGGGCATGGCACAAGTGATCGTACCGCCGACACCGGGCGTTTTGTCGGCCTATGGCGGGCTGATCGCGGACATCCGGAACGATTTCATTCGGACGGCCTTTGTCGATCTGGACACCGCGGGACTGGCCCAATTGGATGAAGAGGCGGCAGCGTTAGAGCAGCGCGCCCTGACCTGGCTGCGCGACGAGCAAGGCTTCGAGGGGGAAGCCCGTCTGATCTGGTCGGCCGACATGCGCTATCGTGGGCAGTCCTACGAGATCGAGACGATCATCGACCGTGCCGACATCGCTGCGGGTCAGATCGCCCCGATTGCAGAGGCCTTCCACCGCGAACATGCCCGGGTCTACGACCATTCCGATCCAGATGCCGAGGTCATGATCGTCAACCTGCGTCTCGTGATCAGCGGCAGCGCACCGAAACCGGATCTTGCCGAAGGGGCGTTGTCCGCCGCTGCTGCGACTTCAGTGGGCGAGGTCCCCGTCTTTCTGGACGGCGCATCGCACGCTGCGGTCGTTTACGCCCGAGCCGACCTGGAGCCGGGCCACCATTTCACCGGCCCCGCCATTGTCACACAGGATGACTGCACAACCGTCGTACCGACCGGCCTGTCGGTCCGGGTCGACGGCTGGGGCAACCTTCTGATCGCAACGGAGGCCTGAAAACGATGCCCGTCGACAAGGTCACTCTCGAGATCCTGAAAAACCACACACGCGCTGCTGCGGAGAGCATGGCGTTCACGCTCTATCGCACGGCCCATTCCACTTTCGTCAAGGAGACCGAGGACTTCACCACCGGACTGACCAATCCGGCAGGCGAGACCTTTGCAACACCGACGGAACTGGGTGCGACGTGGTTCGTGAATCTGAACTATGGCGGTGCGATCCGTCTGATCGACGATTATCGCCCGGGCGATATCTGCATGACGAACGATCCCTATTCCGGGTTCGTCTGCACGCACTCGCCGGATATGCATATCTGGAAGCCGATCTTCCATGGCGAGGAGATCGTGGCCTATTCGGTCGGCCATATCCACAACACGGATGTGGGCGGAGCGGTGCCTGCCTCGCTGTCGCGCACCCTGTCCGAGGTGCATCAGGAAGGCGTCCGGATCCCGCCCAACAAGATCCTGATGGAAGGTGAGGTCAACCAGCAGATCCTCGATGTCTTCCTGGCAAACGTGCGTGCGCCCGAACAGAACTGGGGCGATCTGAAAGCGCAGATCGCTGCGTGCAATACGGGCGAGCGCAAAGTGCTGGAGATGATCGACCGGTTCGGCATCGATACCTTCCGCGAGGGGATTGCGGATCTGCTGGACTATTCGGAGGCGCAAGCCCGAGCCATCGTGCGCGCCATGCCCAATGGGCGCTACCCTTTCGCGGACTTCATGGACGAGGACGCGCCGGATGGCTGGCCCTGCCGTCTGATGCTGACGCTGATTATCGAGGATGACAGCCTGATCTTCGATTTCACTGGGTCCGATCCGCAGCTGGAGTCGTCGTTGAACATCCCCACGGGCGGGGACGAGCGACACACGCTCCTGATGGTCGGGCTGACCTATGTGCTCTATTCGCTGGACCCGGGATTGTTTCTGAACTCAGGCATCGCAAGGGTCTGCCGGTGCATCCTGCCTTCCGGCACCATCGTGAACCCGGTCTTTCCGGCGGCTGTTGGGATGCGAACCTTGTCCGCCAACAGGCTGCAGGGTTTGACCCTCGGGGCCTTCGCGGCAGCGCTGCCGGACAGGCTGGCGGGTTCTCCTGGATCGGGCGGCCCGATCATGAACGTCAACACAATCGACAACAAGACGGGCCGGCGGATCATGGCCGCGATCAACCCGATGACCGGCGGGGCCGGCGGCCGGGCCGAGACCGACGGGCTGGATGGATCCGGTGGCAATTCGGGATTCCTCAAGAACACTCCGGTCGAGGTGAACGAGGTCGAGGCCGGCATCAAGGTGCTGCGCTATGGTCTCTCGCAGGACAGCGCGGGGCCGGGTCTTCACCGTGGCGGGCTGGGAACCGAGATGGTGTTCCAAGCGTTCTCGCCGAACTCCAAGGTTACCGCGCGAAATCGAGATCGGACCCGGTTCACCGGCTGGGGCATTGCGGGCGGCCTCGCGGGCGGCGCGTCGAAGTTCATTCTTAACCCGGGTACCAATCGCGAGCATGATCTGCGCAACACGGATATCCTCACCATGGGACCGGGAGATGTGCTGCACGTGACTTGCGGGGGTGCGGGCGGCTGGGGCAACCCTCTGGAGCGCGATCCCGAGGCTGTTTTTTTGGACTGGCGCCGCGGCTGGGTCACGCCGGAGCACGCGCGCGCGGCTTACGGTGTGGTTATCACCGACGGCCAGGTAGATGAGAGCGCAACCACAGCCGAGCGCGCCGGGCGCATGGAGGAAACGGTCGACGGCTTCTACGATCTCGGCCTGGAACGATGGGCATTCGAACAGATCTGGACCGACGAGAACTATGAGACGCTGACCGATTGCCTCGCCAGCCTGCCGGTTCACTGGCGGTTCTATGCCAAACATCGGATCTTTGCCGCCATCGACGCCATGGATGCGGATGACCGCGATGAAGAAGGGCACACCGTCCGACGCATCTTCGAAGCGCTGAAAGCGGAGTTCCCACAACTTCAAGTCGCAGCGGAGTAGACGTGGAGATCACCTTCCCCGGAAAGCGCGTCCTGGTCACCGGTGCGGTGCGCGGTATCGGACAGGAGATCGTCGCGGCCTTCGCCGCAGAGGGCGCCGAGGTCATCGCCGCGGATATCGATCCTGAGGTGCGCAAGATCCCGGATGCTGTTCCGCAGGTGATGGACGTGACCGATCCGGCGTCGATCGCGAGTACCCTCCCGGCAACCGGCCCAATAGATATCGCCATCCATGCGGCGGGCGGCATCCTGGGGCGCAAACCCGCATCGCTCGAAGAGGTCACCGACGACGATTGGCGTGCCATACAGGCTGTGAATGTGGACGGTGCGTTCAATGTCGCCCGCGCGGTTGTGCCGGATATGAAGGCGGCGGGGAGCGGGCGGATCATCGTGATCTCGTCCGGGGCCGGTCTGCGCGTGTCGCGCACGGGCATCCATTCCTATGGTACGGCGAAGACAGCGCAGATCGGGCTGGTCCGGCAACTGGCCTCGGAACTGGGCCAGTACGGGATCACGGTGAATGCGATTGCGCCGGGCTACATGCCGCAGACCTCGCCGGATTACATGCCACAATGGGAAGGTCTCGGTCTCGATGGTCAGGCAGCGGTGATCGACAGCATCGCCATGGGCCGCCTCGGGAAACCGCGTGACATCGCGAACGCGGCGCTGTTCCTTGCATCCGAGCACGCGGACTGGATTACCGGACAGGTGCTCCCAGTGATGGGGGGGCCATGAGCCGGTTTGTACTGGCGCTGGATGTGGGCGGAACGTTTACCGATGTGATTCTAGCGGATCGATCGAGCGGGGCACTTTGGGTGGCCAAGTCGCCCTCGGTTCCCTCCGCCCCGGCGGACGGGTTCTTTGGCGGCGTTGACAAAATGATGACCGAATCTGGTGTGTCCGGGAGCGAAATCAGCACGGTCCTGCACGGATCGACGGTCGCGACAAATGCGATCCTCGAGGACAAGGGCGCCCGCACGGGATTGGTCACAACGGCAGGCTTTCGCCACGTGCTCGAAATCGGCCGCGCAGAAATCCCGAGGGCGGCGAACCTCTTTAACTGGGTCAAGCCAAAGCGCCCCGTAAAGGCGCGGCATATCTTTGAAGTGCCGGGGCGAATGCGTCTCGATGGGTCTGAGGCACGCACTCTCGACGATACCGCGGTCACCGACGCGGCGCAGGCGATCCGGTCCGCCGGGCTTGATGCGGTGGCGGTGGTGCTTCTCCATTCCTATGTCAACCCATCTCATGAACGCCGGGTGGGAGAGCTTCTTCGCGCCGCGCTGCCGCATGTCGAGATCGCTCTCTCTGTCGACGTCCTGCCGGTTTTTCGCGAGTACGAACGGACCATCGCGACAACGCTCAACGCCTCGGTCCAACCGATTGTCGGGCGCTATGTCGGGCAATTGTCCTCCGGACTGGAGCAACGCGGGATCGGCGCGCCCCTGTTCATCATGAAGTCGAACGGCGGCACCTGTCCGCCCGACGAGGCTGCGCGCGGTGCGGTCCACCTCGCATTGTCCGGTCCCGCTGCCGGTGCACGCGGCGCGGCTTATCTGGCAGCCGAGGCCGGGATTGCAAATGTCCTGACCGTCGACATGGGCGGCACTTCGGCGGATGTGGCGCTGATCCGCGATGGAGAGCCCGCGCGGACCAATGAAGGCCGGATCGGGGAAAACCCGCTGGCTCTGCCGATGATCGACATTCACACCATCGGTGCGGGCGGCGGCTCTATCGCCACGGTCACCGATCACGGCGCGATCCGCGTTGGTCCAGAAAGTGCAGGGGCTGATCCGGGACCGGCCTGTTACGGGCGCGGCGGCACACGGCCAACGGTCTCGGACGCCAACCTCGTGCTTGGCCGCATTCCGCCGCATCTTCTGGATGGTGAGGTCGCACTGGACCGGAACGCTGCTGCCCGCGCCGTGCAAGAGCGCGTCGCGGACCCCCTGGGTATCGATCTGGAGCAGGCGGCGCAGGGCATTGTCGATCTGGTCGACAACAACATGACCGGCGCATTGAAGGTGATGTCGGTGGAACGCGGTCTGGACCCGCGCGACTTCACCTTGGCCGCGTTTGGCGGAGCCGGCCCGGTGCATGGAGCAGGTCTGACGCGATCGCTCGGCGCGGGCCGTTTGTTGGTCCCGCGCTACCCCGGCATTCTCTGTGCCATCGGATTGCTGACGACCGATCTGCGCTATGACTTTGCCCTGACCCACCTGCAGCGCGCGGGTGCTTTCGACGCGGTCGCGACCGAGCAGGTTCTGGCGGATCTGCAAACCCGCGCCGATACGCGGCTGGACACGGATGGTGTTCCCGCAGGCCAGCGGCTCTTCCAGCGTGCCGCTGACATGCGATATGAAAAGCAGGGCGTGGAGCTGACCGTTCCGATGGAGCCCGGCGCCGTCACCGCTGACGCGCTGGTCGCACTTGTCGAGCGGTTCCACGCGCTCCACCAGGAACTCTACACGTTCTCCGACCCATCTGCCCCGGTCGAAATCGTAAATCTGCGCGTCGAGGCAATAGGCCAGACCGGGCGCATCACCCTGCCAGAGATCGACCGGGCCACGTCGCGAAACCCCGAGCCTGCGGGAACCCGCCCCGCGGCACTTGGCGGACCGCTTGCGCCCACACCGATCCACCGCCGCGAAGCGCTCCTGGCAGGCCATGTCATCGAGGGCCCGGCCATCGTCGATCAACTGGACTGCACCACTGTCATCCTGCCCGGCCAGCATGCGGCGACCGACAGGCTGGGGAACATGCTGATCACCGAGGGGGCGCCATGAGCTTGCCGACCCCTCCGGACCGCTTCACGCTGGAGCTGATCAAAGGCGCCCTGAACGCCGCCCGGGCCGAGATGGAAGCTTTGATTGCCCGGACGGCCATGTCGCCCTTCATCCGGGAAAAGAAAGACTACTTCACAGCCTTCCTCAATCCCGGCGGCGAGTTGGTGGTGTCCACGGCTCTGACGCTGGCGGGAAATCTCGTGGACGCGGTGCTGGAGGAATACCCCGCCGACACCATGCGGCCCGGCGATCTCTACTGGTACAATGACTGCTATGGCACCGGCGGGGCCGTCAGCCATCTGCCGGACATGGTGTTCATTATGCCGGTCTTTCACGAAGGCCGTCTGATCGCGTTCACCGAGGCCTGGGGCCATCTCTGGGATATCGGTGGCTCGGTGCCCGGCTCGATCAGTCCGCACGCAACCAGTGTCTTTCAGGAAGGCATCATGATCCCGCCGGTCCGGGTGATGCGCGAAGGGATCGAGAACGAAGAGGTCGTGCGCATCTTCACCCGCAACTCGCGGTTCCCCGAAATGCTGAAGGGCGATCTGAAAGCGATCATGGCGGCCTGTAGGCTGGGCGCTCGGCGGCTGGAGGAAACGATGAGCCGCTACGGTGTCGAGTCCGTCGAGGCCAGCTTCGAGGCGATGATCCACGAGACCGAAACAGCCCTGCGTCGTCAGATCGCCGATCGGATCCCGGACGGTGAGCATGCCTTTCGGGATCGGATCGACTCGGATGCGGTAACGGACCGGTCGTTCTTTGTCGACGCCGTAATCCAGAAGCAGAACGGCGGCGTGACGCTGGATTTCTCGGCGTCGGATCAGCAGGCGGACGGGCCGATCAACTTCCTGATGGATGAGAGCGTCCCGAAGTTCATGCTGGGTCTCTGGATGACCATGGACGAGCCTGGAATTGGAATGAACGGTGGGTTCGAGCGCGCCATCGAGCATGTCGTCACCCGAACCGGATCCCTCGTCGCACCGCAGTTCCCGGCGCCACTGGGGCTGCGCTCGCACACGATGATCCGCGTGACCTCGGCTCTGTTCGGGGCCCTCGCGGAGGCAACAGGCGGGCATGCCTCGGCGGCACCCTGCGTTTACGTGCTCTACTATCTACGCGGGCGAAACATCGACGGGACGGAGCCGTTGTGCATCGAGGGTCTGTCTGTAGGCTTTGGCGCTCGGACCTTCGCCGACGGGATCGACGCGGTCTATTACGTGGCGCAGGAAAACTACCCGATCGAGTTTGCCGAGATGGAATTCGGCGTCGAGATCGAAGCCTTTGCCATTCACCGCGACTCCGGTGGGGCCGGGCGCTATCGCGGCGGGTGCGGGATCGTGCGCGACGTGCGTGTGCTGTCGGACGAGGCGACCTTGGGCATCCGTCTGGACAACTGCCGCCAGACGGCCTTCGGGGTGAAGGGTGGCCTCTCCGGCCAGCCGGGCCGCGTTGTCGTGAACCCGGGATCCGACGAGTGGGACATTGCGACCATGTCTGACGGCAACCGGCTGAAGAAAGGCGATCTGGTTCGAATCATCACACCGGGTGGCGGCGGGTGGGGGCATCCGATGGACCGCCCAGCGGACGATGTTCTCGCCGATGTCTTCGATGGCTTTGTCTCTGAAGACGCCGCGCGGGATCTTTACGGCGTGGTGATCGACGACGGGTCCGTCGATCAGGCGGCCACCGAAGCCAGGCGGGCGGAAATGCCGAGATCGGACAAGTTGTTTCACCGTGGCGATCATTATCACGCCGCTGATGACCGGGCTGATACATGAGTGGACTATTGCGCAGGTGGGTCCCAGCTCTCGAGACCAGGCCACTCATCGCCCAACAGTTCCGGCTCCGCGTAATCCATCAGCCGTTGGCGGTGATACGCTCTGTCTTCGACAAAGAGCGACGCCGCAATCGCGCGGGCCAGACGGTCTGCACCTTCGGACACCGCAGGGATGTCGTTGGCAAGGTTCCCCAAACTCAACTGCGCTGTATGGGTGAAACAGTGGATCCGGCTCAGATCCCCATTCGTCCTGCTTTGAAGCTCGAAGCCTGGCGCCAGGTACGGAAACGCCGCCCACTCGCCCGTTGCCTCGGCTACCCTGTCGCCCCAGCGCAGGATATCTCCGGCTATGGTCGACAGTTCCGCCGGAGCATCGAGATCAATGGCAAATCCCGTGCCCAGGATGACCAAGTCCGCCGGGAACGTCCCCTTGGTCGTGATCAGCTTCAACCCGGTCTCGCCCGGAATGGCCCCTGTGACCTCGCTCCCCAGAACCAAACAGGCCCTTGGGTCGCTGGATATTCTCAGGACCGACGCTCGCGGCGGTGCGATCCGGTGCTGCACGATGTGATCGAGAAGCGCCAACTTGTCGGTGTCAGGCAGATCGGCGAACCCGTGCGTGAAGCCGGGATAGACCGTTTGCTTCATCTTGTTCAGGCGAGGCATAGCAGGCGCGCGGCCAATCAGGGTCACGCGGGCAGCCCCGGCCTCCAGCGCGGTGGCGGCGTTGTCGAAGGCCGATGCCGCCAGCCCGATCACCACGACCTCTTTGCCCTTCAGCCCCGCGAAGTCGATCTCATCAGACGAATGCCGCACTTCGGCTCCGGCAAACGCCGCGAGCGCGTCCGGAATCCGCGGGCTTGCCTGACCCTCGCGCCCTGTTGCCAGCACAACGCGGCGGGCGGTCTGCGTTTCGGGACCGTCCGGGCCGGTGAAGGCCAACCGTACATGCCCGGCCTCTGCCTTGATCGACGCAAGTTCCAAGCCGTTTTCGATCTGTGCGCCTGTCACCCGCTTGTACCATCTGAGATAGTCCATCCAGTCCGGTCGCAGAATGCGGTCCAACGTCTCCCAATCCCGGTCCTGTGCCTCCCACCATGCGCGGAAAGTCAGATTGGCCATGCCCATGACCGGTCCGGTCAGGTGTTTGGGCGAACGCAGGGTCTGCATCCGGGCATAGGTCAGCCATGGACCTTCCAGCCCGGCCGCGCGCCGGTCGATATGCCGGATGCTCGAGATCCCCATCCGGCGAAGGGCAAACGCGGCCGCCAACCCGCACATGCCGCCGCCGATTATGGCGACATCTGCGATGGCGCGTCCGGCATCGTCCGTGCGCCGCGGTGTCCACTCGGCCGGAGGATGGTTCAGCCGCGCAATATCTTGCGCCAGCGCGGCTTCGAGCCGGGCGAGACCGTCTGAGTTATTGGGAGCACCGCTCATGCGGGCAGCATATTACGAGCGGACCGGGGATGCAGCAGAGGTTCTCAAAATAGGTGAGATACCTGTTCCGGTGCCCGGCGCGGGCGAGGTTTTGGTAAGAACCCACACATCTGGCGTAAACCCGTCCGACGTGAAAAAACGTCAGGGACGAATGCCCGCTCCGGTAACGTACCCCCAGACCGTGCCGCACAGCGATGGGGCGGGCGTGATTGAGGCGGTTGGTCCCGGCGTAGACTCGGCCCGAGTCGGCAACAGGGTCTGGCTCTGGAACGCACAATGGGGCCGCGCCATGGGAACCGCGGCGGCGTTTTGTGTTTTGCCCTCCGCGCAGGCCGTAGATCTGCCTGATACGGCGAGCTTTGCCGACGGGGCCTGTCTTGGCATACCTGCACAAACCGCCTGGACGGCCGTGATGGACGGCCGACCGGGTCCAGACCGCACCTTTCTGGTCCATGGCGGTGCAGGAGCAGTCGGCGAGATAGCCGTTGCCATCGCGGCGGATGCTGGCGCCCGCGTCATCGCGACGGTCTCGACGCCCGAAAAAGCGGCCATCGCCAAGGCAGCCGGAGCGTGGGAGGTCGTCAATTACCGGACAGCGGACGTCGAAACGGCGGTCAGGGACCTGACAGGCACCGTGGATCACATTGTCGACGTCGATTTCGGGGCGAACCACCGGGTGAATGCCGGAGTCCTCGCGCCCAGCAGCTCGATAGCTGCCTACTCCGCCCCAACTGCCCCCGTGTTCGAGATGGACTACTACGCCTTTGCCGCCAAGGCCGCACGATTGCGTTTTGTTCAGGTGTATCTTCTGGGCGATGCCGAGCGGCGGGCTGCCATTGCCGGCATCACCGATCTGCTCAACAGTCATGCCTTGCCGATCAGGATTGCCAGTACGTTTTCACTGACCGATATCATCGATGCACACGAAGCGCAGGAGGCTGGAGTGCTGGGCAACATCGTCATTGAGATTGGAGATCCCGATGCAGACGCCTGATGCCGCCACCCTGCTTGCCGGGATCAATGCCTGGACGGGAATCGAGAGCAAATCGGAGGAACGCGGCGCTATCGGAGCCATGATGGACCGTGCCATGGTGGATTTTCGTGCAGCGGGTCTGTCGGTCGAGCCGATCGCCGGGACAGACGGGCTTGGGCCCCACTTTCATGCGCACGCCCCCTGGGGCGGTGATGAGCCGGGTGTGCTGGTGCTCTGCCACCTCGATACGGTGCATCCCGCGGGTACGCTGGCATCCAACCCGATCCGCACCGACGGCGACCGCGCCTATGGTCCCGGAATTTATGACATGAAGGGCGGCGTTTTCCTCGCTCTCAGCGCCGTGCGCACGCTGATCGACGCGAGACGCAAGACACCCTTGCCGATCCGGTTCCTTGTGGTATCGGACGAGGAGATTGGCAGCCCCACGAGCCAGAATCACATCCGCGCCGCGGCTGCGAACGCCGCTTATGTCCTGGTGACGGAACCAGCCCGGGACGGTGGCCGCGTCGTCACAGGTCGCAAGGGTGCGGCGCGAATGAAGATCGAGGTATTGGGCAAACCCGCCCATTCCGGCATGCGTCACGCTGATGGCGAGAGCGCTGTTCTTGAAATGGCCCACCAGATCGTCGCTCTGGAAGCGATGACGAACTACGACACCGGCCTGACCATGAATGTCGGTTTGATTCACGGCGGGACCGGTACGAACGTCATACCGGAAAGTTGCGTGGCCGAGTTGGATATTCGCATGACGGATCTCGCCGAAGGTGAGGCCGCTGTTGCCTCGGTCTACGCGTTGCAGCCGCGAAATCCTGCGGTTCGCCTAACTGTTTCCGGAGGCATGAACCGTCCGCCATACAAGAAGAGCAATTCGGTTACGGCCTTGTTCGAACATGCGCGCGGGTTGGCCGCCGAGATTGGTTTCGACTTGCAGGATGTTTTCACGGGTGGCGGCAGCGACGGAAATTTCACGGCGGCGATCGCTCCGACACTTGATGGGTTGGGCGTAGATGGGGCCGGAGCGCATACCCTTGATGAGCATCTCTATGTCAGTTCGCTGGTGCCCCGGATGTTGTTGCTGAGGCGGCTTTTCGAGACGTTGCAGTGATCAGCGAGCGGGCATCAACGCGCCAGCGGTGAGGGCGGACCGAAGTACAATGATGCAGCATCGCCCCCGAGCCTCAGAGCATCACGGTTTCCGGAGCAGACCTCCTCTCGACCGGGTCAGACGTGAACGCGCCTTTGGAGTGGTAATTCTGCGGCTTGCAGCGCGAGCCATTATTTGAATTTCGAGTACAACGAAATCCGCTGGCTTCAACGGTGCGAAACCGACGACAACGTTTACGACGCCCCTGTTGATGTCGCTTTGGGTCGTCGTGGTCCGATCGCACTTTACAAAGTATGCCTCGTGCGTGCTGGATCCACGAAAAGCTCCCTGTCTGAATTGGTCCTGCATGAACCCATCGACGCTCTGCCGGATTTCGGCCCACAGGGTCTCGCCATTCGGCTCAAATACGGCCCAACTGAGCCCACGAACAAGGCTCTCTTCGATGTGAAGTGCCATGCGCCGGACCGGAACATACATCCACTCGGAGGAGTTCGCGTCTGCGCCAGCAAGGGTCCGTGCGCCCCAGATGACATGCCCAAATCTGGGGATGCTGCGCAGACTGTTAAGCCCGACGCTATTGAGCGCTGCGTTCTGTTCATTGGTGACGTCGTAGGAGAACCCCTGAATGCCGGAGAACGCGGCGTCCTGGCCAGCGGGTGCCTTCCATACGCCAACGCGCGCATCGGTTTGGGCAATAACGCCGGCAACGGCGCCGCATGGCGCAAAGGTCGTCTGAGTGTTTGCGTCAGTTTGATCTGATGCGCGCAGCCGTGGCCACATCATCATTGCGTTGCCTGCATAAGCTGCGCCGATTATGTTGCGGTATCTTTCGGTCTCGCTCTTCGCGACCTCGACCGCGTCTGCGCCGCTTTCGGTCCAACTTTGGGGCGGATCGACAATCAGCATCGCACGTTTCTCCTGGCAGTAGGCCGCAGCCACCGCCCAGGACGTTTCCGCCAGATCTCGCGTCTCACTCAATGGCGGAAGGCAAAGGAGATTGAAGATATCTGCATCGTCCAGTGCGTAGATGCCGCTACGGTCCAGCCGTTTGCCGATCAGCGCTGTATCCGTCAGTTCGCCACCATCGGATGGCGTTCCCGTCGCTGACCAGTTTCCCGCATCTGGGCGCTCGTTGGCGGGTGCGTTGGCCTTCACTCTCACCAAGCTGGACTGTTGGAGAAGCAGCGTTTCCACGTACTGCGCATGGTGCGGGTCGCCCGAGAGGTTCAGGAACTTCTCTCGTGTCCTTATCGCCGTACCGGAGAGATTCTCAAGTTCTTCAACACAGAGATTGAAGAGAGACCTATCCTGCGGATCAGCCGTGTCGTGATCGACAACGATCCGCAGTTTTTTGCCCCATAGACCCGGATCCGCAGCACGAAGAACGAGTGCTCCGGACGCTGTCGTGAGAGTGAATTCAGCGCTGTCGTCCTCGGGGTTGCCCTGATGCACCCGAACGATCACAGCGTCGGAGCCGCCATTCTGAAAGAACTGGCTGACGGCATGGCTCATGGTGCTGGACTGCCATAACCCGCCAAAGCGGCGATGGTAGTCTGCGAAGCTTTGGATCAGCAGCGGTTGATCTACCGGTCCTCTAAGCGTCCGCCCCACAAAGGCTGTCACAGAGGTCTGAACCCCCGCAATCGGGTAGTTTCCGCTTCGACGTTCCGACACGTAGACGCCCGGATAGGTCAACTTGAGAGGCATGGCGTCAACTCCTCCAAATCATCGCTTCAATGTGGCGGACTACTCAACCCGTCCAAGTGTAAACCATGGTCTGGTTATATCTCAGAAGTTTCTCCAGAGCGCCATCGCAACACGACGTCTGCTCACATGGCTCTGGGGCGTTCAAGCGCCATGTGAAATTAGTCGAGTGCCGAAGTGAGGCGTGCTTGTAGGTCAGGGCCCAGAGGCGACGTCGGCAAAAGCGCGAGATGCTGTGATCGCGTTCCCGACCGCGCACATTCGATCTTGGCGCTGCTCTCTGGACAGGGACCGTGCGATCGTGTCCTCTGCAAAGCGGCAATCAAGGGAGCCCATTGAAGCCATGAAAGATACAGTAAACGCGTTTCGTTCTCTGTTCGAAGTCGCGGGTTCTGCAACAGGACCGCTCCAGGGCATGACCTTCGCGAGCAAAGACCTTTACGATGTCGAAGGGCATGTGACCGGATGCGGAAATCCCGATTGGGCCAAAACGCATCCACCGGCAACGACGCATGCGCCTCCTGTTGCGACACTGCTGGATGCGGGTGCGAAACTGGTGGGTAAGGCCCACACTGACGAGCTCGCCTATTCTTTGATGGGCGTGAACGAACAATACGGCACACCCATCAACAGCGCTGCTCCCAACAGGGTGCCGGGGGGGTCATCGTCTGGATCCGTCGCAGCGGTTGCTGCCGGACTGGTCGACATCGGGCTTGGCAGTGACACCGGAGGCTCGGTGCGCATGCCGGCGTCTTTCTGTGGTGTGTGGGGTCTGCGAACGACGCATGGGCGCTTTCCTCTCGACCGGACCATGCCGTTGGCGCCCTCGTTTGACACTGTTGGTTGGTTCACCCGCGATTTCGACACCATGCGCAAGACTTCAATGGCGTTCGGAATCGGCGACGGACCTGCGGTCAAACGCCTGCTTTTTCCGGTCGACGCCTGGGCACGGGCCACTGCGGAAACCGTCGGGGCACTCGGCTCGATGTTGGCAAGACTACAGGAGCGTCTCGGCCCGTTGGAACCGATCCTTCTGGCACCGGAAGGTCTGGCAGAATGGCGCGAAGCGTTCCGTATGCATCAGGGCCGCGAGGTCTGGCAGGTTCACGGTGATTGGATCACCGAAGCGAACCCGAATTTCGGTGCAGGGATACGCGCGCGTTTCGAAATGGCGAAGGGGATTACGGACGAGGAGTTCGCATGGGCTAAGGCTGAACGTGCAAAGATCACCGATCGGCTGCTTTCACAACTGGATGAAGGTACAGTTCTGGCCCTGCCCACGAGTCCCGGCCCAGCCCCGTTGTTGGAAGCGGACCTGGCCGCTCAGGATGACTTCCGTGCCCGTTCGCTGGAGATCCTTTGCCCCGCAGGACATGCGGGCCTGCCGCAACTTTCTCTGCCTGCTGGCGTTGTCTGTGGGGGTCCTGTCGGGCTCAGTCTGGTGGCCTCACGCGGAGGTGAGGAATTGCTTATGTTTGCTGCCTCTGAGGTCCAATGATGGCACTGAGCCAAGTGGCCAGCTGCTATCTAGAACGTTGACGTATCGGCACGCCGAATAGACAGTTAAAGGCCACAGACAGCTAGCGAGGGCGTCATGAACGTTGAAACCAAAGGCGAAATTGAAGGGCACACAGAAGAGCAGTGGCAGGCTCGGGTGGATCTGGCGGCAGCACACCGCACCGCCGTTTCGCACGGACTTCACGAAGGTATCTTTAATCACCTAACTCTGCGCGTCCCGGGCTACGATGATCGCTACTATCAGATTCCGTTCGGCACCCATTGGTCCGAAGTCACCGCGTCCTGCTTCATGGAAGTGAACTTTGATGGCGAGGTGGTAAGGGGTGAAGGCATCGTCGAGCGCTCGGCCTACTGTATCCACGCGCCGATCCACCGCGATGTCCCTCACGCCGCAGCGGTTTTTCACACGCATATGCCCTTCGCCAGCGCCCTTACCCGACTGGAGGATCAGCGCATCAAGCCAATCGGGCAAACCGAATTGGCGATAGCGATGCGCACGGGGTATGACGATCACTACGATGGCCCGGGGCTGGACCCAAGCGAAGGTGACCGCCTCGCCAAGCTGTGCGGGGACAATCAGATCCTGATGATGGCTAACCACGGTGCTCTGACATTGGGCAACAACGTCGCCGAAGCTTATGACCGGCTGTATTACCTCGAGCGCGTTGCTCAGGTTCAGATCTACGCCATGTGGACCGGCGAGAAGCTGCGCGAACTGCCCGAGCCGGTGATCGAGAAGACCTATGAGGCGTTCCGGGGCAAGACCGCGCCCAAGTACGGCGACAAGTCCACAGCCCAATGGCATTTCGAAGCGCTGAAACGGATTCTGGATCGCAAGGAGCCAGACTACAAGGAGTAGAAGCGGTCTGGCCGTTCAGAACCGCGCGGCCGTCAGGCAGACCTGCTTCATTGGTCCGAGCTCAACTGGCCATCCATCCACCATCGACCATCAGGTTCTCCCCGGTGATGAAGGTTGCTTCGTCGCTGGCGAGAAACAGGGCCGCATTCGCGACATCGGATGGGCGACCTAGCCTGGGCCAGGGTGTTCGGGAGTGGGAATACTCCAGAACGTCGGGTGCCGCCGCCCGGCCGCCGCGTCCGGTCAGGATCTTGCCTGGTGCCACAGCGTTGCAGACGATCCCGTCTGCTGCATAATCGCCAGCGATCTGTCTGGTCATGTAAACGACAGCGGCTTTGCCGACACCATAAGCAAACGCATTTGGGCTGCGGACCATCCCGTGCTGGGAGGAGATGTTGACGATCCGGCCACGGACCTCTTCGCGCGGCTCCTGGGTCAGCATCTTTGCGACAGCGGCGCGGCACCCGAGGAACACGCCCTTTGCGTTTACGCCCATCACCTTGTCCCACTCTTCCTCGGATGTCTCGTGCATGCGCTTGGGGGATCGAACGGCGGCGTTGTTGATCATGATGTCCAGCCGACTGATCCGGGCGACGGTGGCCTCCAGATCCGCTGAATTTGTCACGTCGCACTGAATGAACTCGCCCCGCCCGCAAGCTGCATGGATCAGGTCGACTGTCTTGTCCCCGCCTTCCAGTGGAACATCGGTGATGTCAGCGACACAAACCACAGCTCCCTCTGCGGCTAGTCTCAGCGCGATGGCCTTGCCAATGCCGGAGGCCCCACCGGTGACAATCGCGGTTCGGTCTTGCAAGCGCATGGTAACTCCTCTGAAATCTGGGTCCTGATTGTCGATGCCAATCATCCCGAGTAGCTGTAGTTCATCAGGCAATGCACACCAATAAGGGGAAGCAGAATGCACAGAACCGGCATCATCGGGCTTGGCATCATGGGGCGACGGATGCTGGAGCATATGGGCCTGCACGACCGGTTTTCGCCGGCGTTGCTTTGGGACCCGTCGCCAGAGGCTTGCGCGCGGGCTGCGGAATTGGCCCCATCGGCCACGGTCGCGAGCAGCGCCGAGGATGTGATCGCGGAATGCGATGTGGTTTATCTTGCCTGTCCGCCGATCCCGCGGAAGAGCTATGCCCTGGCGGCCGCCAGCGCCGGTAAGGCCGTGTTTCTGGAGAAACCGTTGGGTGTGGATGTCGCCGAGAGCCGTGATCTCGTCGAACAGTTGAACCGCTCTGGTGTTGTGTCTGCAGTGAACTTCACGCAGGCGGGTGGAGAGTCTTTGGCGACGGTTGTCGGCGATACCAACGCCGGTGCCCCGTGCGGTATCGACATCGTTGTGACATATCCCCATTGGCCGAGAGCTTGGCAGATCGACGCCGACTGGCTCCGGTTTCGCGCGGAGGGCGGCTACACGCGGGAAGTCATTTCGCATTTTCTCTTCTTCAGCGGTCGCGTCCTTGGGCCATTGCGACTGCTTTGGTCAAAGCCGACCTTTCCCGCAGATCGAACCTTGTGCGAGAGCCACATCGCGGCCCGGTTAGAGAACACCGACGGAGTGCCCGTATCGGTCTTCGCATCTGTTGGAGGGGCGCAACCTGATCGTCAGGAAGTGACCATCAAATGCAATCATAACTCGTACCGTGTTTCTGAGTTCCACTTGCTGTACAAATCGGACGGCGGCGCGTTCGAGGCGGTCTACCCCGCACCCGAGGACCCAAGGGCGGTAAGCCTGAAGGCCCAGCTCGATGAGCTTGACAAGGCGCTGGCAGGAGAGGCGCACAAGCTGGCCACGATCTCGGAGGCTTTGCATGTGCAGGAACTGGTCGAGGCGATGCTGACGGAGTGAATGGGCTGCCAAGACCGCAAGTACAGTCGGCATTGGTGCGGCAGAGAAAGGCGCCGCGTGGAGGCGACAGTAGAGCCTGCCAATCCCTACACTTTCACACCGCAATCCCGCATTGTTCGAGAATCCAGTGCGCGAGTGCAAAGAGGTCACGGTCCCTTCCCGGATAGCCGATGATCTGAACCCCAAGCGGCATGCCATCGGTTTCGAGCAGAGGCAGGCTGATTGCTGGCGCACCAAGGATTGACGAGTTGACGGCAAATACGGGATCACCCGTCATCTCAAGCCCGACCGGAGCAGGTCCTGGAGCAGAAAGTGTGATGAGTGCCGTGAACTCACCGCTCAAGGCGGCGTGGGCTGCACGCATTTCGCGTCTCTGGTTCAGCATTACGGCGTATTCGTCGGCTGTGATCCTGTTCCAGTCCTCGAGCCGGGCGGCAATGTTTGGGCTCACCGACCTCGGGTCTCGCCGATGGTAGTAGGAGATTGGCCAGCGGGCTTCATACCCGCAGAGCCCATTGGTCACGTCCATCGCAGAGATCATCAATTGCTCGAACTGCTCTAGCCGCGCGTCGTCGCTGCGAGATGCAATGGGAGCGCCAGCGCCCGCCAGTGTGGCCAACAACGCTTCGAATTTGTCTCGTGTTGCAGGCGACGTGCGCTCCCACCCGGCGCTGTCGAACCGAGCCAGCCGCATTGGGGGCGTTGCAGCCGGTAGTCTGGCATCGCCGGTCAATCCCACATGGCCGGGATCGCCGCCAGCAAATCTTGTCGCGACGCGGGCTGTTGTCCAGGCATCGGTCAGCGAGGCCGCCATGGTTCCCAATGCTGTCTGACTCAGATTGAAGTACGCGCCTTCTCGGTTGATGGCGCCAAAAGACGGTTTGAACCCGAAATTGGCGTTAAACCCGCTTGGCCGGATCAGGGAGCCAACGACCTGCGTGCCGATGGCGACCGGCAGGAAGCCCGCTCCAACAGCGGCGCCGGATCCACTGGAGGATCCCCCGGGGGATCGGGTGAGATCAAACGGATTACGGCTCGGGCCAGGGTTGTAGAAGGCGAATTCAGTGGTGACGGTCTTGCCGAGGATGTTCGCACCCGCCTCGCGCAGCCCGGCAATCAAGGCTGAGTCGCGCCCCGTGGTGTTGCCTTCAAAAACCGGGCTGCCGCATTGGGTCGGCATATCGGCGGATTCAAACAGATCCTTGATGCCCATCGGCTGGCCGTCAATTTCAGAAAGTGGCGCGCCCTTCGCGTAACGCTCGGTCGATGCGTCCGCCGCGGCCCGGGCGCCTTCGACGTTCATGGTAACGAACGCTCGGACGTCACTTTCACGCTCGTCGATCGCGTCAAGACATCGCTCCAGAAAGGCACGCGGTGTATCCGTGCGCTCCCGAAACGCCGGCACCTGATCATGGAAACTGCGCAGTCGGGTCGATTGCGGATCATAGGGCTTGGCAGTCATTGCTTGTCTCCTTCGGGATTGCCGTCAGCCACCCGACCGTTGCTGGCTGCATTGGTTTTCTTGGTGCAGGGGCGCCCTCCAGAGGGTGTCAATGGAAGATCTGCACAAGCCAGCAACGGGAGTTCTGGATACGAAATTCCCATTAAGTGCCCATGCCGCCAACAGCCCACGGGAACCTAGCCTGCATGCACGGCCAAGACCACGTCTCTTGAAATTTGGGTCAGTCGCAGGCTTTCTGGGTTCTGCCGAGTGAGAGCCTGGAGGGAAAAATGGCGGATGCAAAGTACCAACCGGTGGACGCGACTCAGGTGCCGCGATTCTCCGATGTGGCAACCTTCATGCGTACCCGGCGCGTCGATCCGGCGCCGGACCTGGATATCGGGTTGGTCGGTGTCCCCTTTGATATCGGGCTCAATTATCGATCTGGCCCGCGCGAGGCTCCCGGCGCTGTGCGCCATGCCAGCCGATTAATCCGCATGGCACACCCGTCGACCGGTGTTGAGCCTTACAAGCTCTGCAATATTGCGGATGTTGGCGATGCACCGGTCAATCCAATGAAACTGGATGTGTCGATCCAGATGATCGAAGACTTCTTTGCAGAGCTCAAAGCGCTCGATATCCGCCCCGTCACGATCGGAGGTGACCACACGATCCCGACGCCGATCCTGCGTGCGCTTGCCAAGGACGGCCCGGTCGGGTTGCTGCAGATCGACAGCCACGCAGATGTGCTGGACGAGATGTGCGACACCAAGGTCAATCATGCGACGTTCATGCGCCGTGCACATGAGGAGCGCCTGATCGACCCCGCCCGCACCGTGCAGCTTGGCCTGCGTGGCTCCCGTTTCGTGCCGGGAGACATCCAGTACGGTTACGACGCGGGCTTCACAATCCTGACCATGGACGACTACGAGGAGATTGGGCGTACCGAGACAATCGCTAAGATCCGTGAGGCGATCGGTGAGGGGCCGATGTACATAACCATCGATATTGACGGGCTGGACCCTTCATACTGCCCGGGGACTGCGGTACCAGAGATCGGTGGCATTGTTCCGCGTGATGTGCAGAAGATCCTGCAAGGCCTGATGGGCTTCGACGTGATCGGAGCAGATATTTGCGAGGTCGCGCCCTGCTACGATCCCACCGGCATCACCTCGGTGACCGCGGCAAACCTGATGTTCGAGCTGACCTGCCTGATCGCTCACGGACTGAAAAAGGGGCAGGCGTCATAAACGGTCGAGGTACTGCTGGATGAAATCGCAATCGACCAGGTCCCTGTAGGCGTCGATCAGCCTTTGTGTCACCGGGCCATATGTTCCTGCCGCCATCGCTACCCCATTGATCGAGGCGATTGGGCAGATGCAAAGCGAGGTCGATGTGATGAAGGCCTCGTCTGCGTTGTAGGCGTCGAACAGGTCCAGGTCGTGCTCGGTACACGCGATGTCCAGTTCTGCGGCCAGATCCATCGCGGTTTCGCGGCTGACACCCGGCAGGACTAGTTTCTCCCGAGGGGTTCGTATCCGGCCGTCTTTGACGAGGAAAATGTTCGAGCCCAGTCCCTCGTTCAGATTGCCCTGCATGTCCAGCAGGATCGCCCAGCCGTTTGGGTTCTGTGCTTTGACCTCGATATCGCCCATGATCAGGTTGAGATAGTTGTGGGTCTTTGCCCGCGGCGTCAGGCATTCCGGTGGAATGCGCCGGACCGACGGTGTCACAACTTCGATGCCATCGCGGTACATATGGGCACGTTCTGCAATCGGCATAGGTGAGCATTCGATGATCACCGTCGGGCCATAGTGGCCCCATTTGTCGCCCTCGACCTTCAAGACGCCTCGGCTGAGCCGCTGTCCAACCCAGTAGTCGTCATTCTCACCCAAGAGGTGACGATTGCGGTCAACGACCTGCCGGGTGATGTCCATCATCCGCTCCGGTTCCATTGTCGCGTCGAGATGCAGCGCCTTCAACGACCGGTACAGGCGGTCTATGTGTTCTTCCAGCTTGAAGATCCGCCCGTTGAACGTCCGGGTCAGGTCGAAAGCGCCGTCGCCATACAAGAAGCTGCGGTCGCGATAGGGAACCAATGCCTGACTTTCGGGCATAAAGTTCCCGTTCATCCAGACCGTTCGTTCGTTGGCGCGCGCATCCATGATGTCGTTCTCCCGAGAAGGTGTAGGCCAGTAGACATCTCCGTGAAGATGACCGCAAGAACTGGTGATCATAGAGACTGCTTTCGCGGCTCTGACAGTTATGTCGACGGGTGCTTTGCCAAGTGTGTGCGCAGCAGTCCGTTGAAGGCATCAACATGTTCAAGAGAGGCCAGATGGCGGGCAGGGTGCAACCACTGGAGCGCGGCATTCGGGACTCGCGCCGCCAGCAGTTCACTGATATCTCTCGGCACTCCCGGATCATCGGGGGCTGCAACCACTAGAGTCGGTGCCGTTATCTCTGAAAGGCGCTCAACGGTATCCAACTCGCACATCGCGGCCGTGACCGAGGCAAAGCTGCGGCGGTCAAACCTGCGGATAACATCGGCGATGTATCGCACTTCCAGAGGCTGGTCGGCGACCGCTTCGTCCGTGAACCAACGGTGCATCAGATCGTTGTGGATCGGCTCGATGCCGTGTTCCAGAACGCCAGAGGATCTTTCCCGCCAAAGTTCGCGTTGAGCGTCGGAATACCTGGGCGTCGTGTTCAGCAAGGTCAGTGAAAGCAGCCTTTGCGGATGCTCGATAGCGAGCGTTTGGCCGATCATTCCACCCATCGAGACGCCGACATAATGCGCCTCGGGCAGTTCCAAATGGTCCATCAGACCGATGACGTCCCCGGCCAATTGCGACAGCGCGTAGGCCCCGTCGCTGCGCCCGGATTTGCCATGGCCCCGCGTATCGAACCGGATCATCCGAAATCCCTCGCACGCTGGCAGGTGCGGGTCCCAGAACCGGTGGTCTGCGCAAAAGCAATGCCCCATCACCACCGCAGGCGCATCCTTCGGACCCTCGTCCACATATGCGATTTCGATGTCTTTGGCAGGGGCAAGTTGGATCGTCATGGACGTTGACCTGTGCAAGCGGTGCGTCATCGGATAGTCGAAGGCATGGTGAGAAAGATCAACCGTCGTTTTATCCTGAAGGCGCGCCCTGAGACGCTTCCAGGGACCGAGCACTTCACCTTGGAGGAAGCTGAACATCCCGATCTTGCACCGGGCGAGGTCCGGGTTAGAGCGCTTTATCATGCGCTGTCTCCCTGGCAGGGGCAGCGACTGAAGGACTTTATAAACTACGCGCGGCCCTTCGAGATTGGTGAACTTATCGATGGCGACGTGCTGGGCGAGGTCATCGAAACCACGCCCGATGCCGAGCTGCAAACTGGCCAGTTGATCACGGCGCGCCTTGGATGGCAGGACTACGCCGTTACTGATGAAGTTGCACTGATACCGCTAACCAACGAGTTTGATCCGCCCACCTGGCTGACAGCACTCAGTTCACCCGGTCTTACGGCTTACACGGCCCTGGACCTGTTCGGACGGTGTGTGCCCGGGCAAACGATGGTTGTGACCTCGGCAGCAGGGTCGGTTGGGGGATATGCCGTTCAGTTGGGCAAATTGGCCGGCATGCATGTCGTCGGCGTTGCGGGCGGCCCGGACAAATGCCGACATGTGGTTGAGGTGCTCGGTGCAGATGCCTGTCTCGATCATCGATCCCAGGGGTTTGCCGATGAGGTGTCAAAGGCACTTCCGGACGGAGCACACCAGGTGTTCGACACTACGGGCGGGCCGGTTGCAGATGCGGTTTTCGCCAATGTTGCCAAGTACGCCCGTGTTCTGATCGTTGGCCGCACGGCGTCGAACAACTCGGACCGGCCAGATTTCGATCCCGTCAACATGCGGCTTTTGTGGGGGCGCGAGGCGACAGTTCAGGGGTTCTCCCGCTATTCTTATCCCGAACGATGGGCATTCGCCCGAGAACGTATGATGGCTCTGTGCCGTGATGGAAGGATCCGTGCGACCCACAACACCGTCGAGGGGTTCAAGAACCTGCCCCAAGCCCTGCACGACATGCTGGCAGGCAAGTTCATTGGCAAAGTACTCGTCAGGTGTGCGCCGTGAACGTGGCGGCTCAGAAGACGCGCGTTGGCGATATCGAGTTCGCCTTCCGTTGGGACGGGAATCCGACGGGTCCCGTTCTCATGATGGCGCACGCTATGGGAACCAGCCACCGCATCTGGGATCTGCAGATGCCCGCGTTGTCCGATCGCTATCGGATCTTGCGCTATGACTGGCGCGGGCACGGTGCTACCGGCGCGCCCGAGGGGCCGTACACGCTGAGCCAGTTCGAGGCGGATGCTGTGGGGCTGATGGATGCGCTGGACCTCGAGACGGTCAACTGGGTTGGCATCTCTACTGGCGGCATGATCGGGCAGGGGCTGTCGATCAACTATTCCGAACGCATCGCTTCGCTGACGCTTTGCAACACCACATCCCAATCAAGTCCATGGTACCGCGACTGGGTAGCCGAGCGTCAGACCGTGGTGCGCAGCGACGGCATGGTACCGGTCTGGGACATGACCAAGCGCCTTTGGTTCACTGATGCGTTCGTCGAGGCGGCCTCACCCGAATATCATGCCGTCCGTGACGTGTTCATTGCGACGCAGGTGCCGGGATACCTCGGGGGAACCTCCGCCGTTGCCGACCTCGCCTATCGGGATGAGCTGTATCGGATCGATTGTCCCACCCGCATCATCGCCGCCGGGGCGGATCCGGTGACGCCTCTTGATCACTCCGAAGCCATCCGCGACCGTATCATAGGCGCTGAACTCGCGGTCATCGACGGGCAACGTCATTTTTCGAATGTCGAAGTGCCGGAAGAGTTCAATGCGGTTCTTCTGACCGGTTTGGATCAGATGATTCCCTGATCTGACCATTTCCTGACGGCTACCTCATCCGTCATCTGAACTGGGGGTGCTGGACGCCCCGGTGCATCCGGGTCAGGATGCTGCCCATGAACACTGCCACTGCCCTTCACACCGTCGCACGTTATCAGCCGGGCAATCCCGCTCTGATCTTTGAAGGCGGCACGCTCAGCTACGCGGCCCTGGAGGATCAAGTTGCTCGGATTGCAGGCGGTTTGCGGGACCGGCATGGCCTTGTACCGGGTCAGCGCGTGGCAGTGGCTATGGAGAACTGCCCGGAGTTTCTGCCATGTTTGCTCGCGATCTGGCGGGCGGCCTGGTCGCCGTCCCGGTGAACGCCAAACTTCATCCGAAGGAGTTCGCCTGGATCTTCGACAATGCCCAGACGCCGCTGGTGTTCGCTGATCCCAAGCTGGCAGGATCGCTGGGACATGGGCCGGAGATTGTCGCAACCGACAGCCCGGACTACGTGGCACTGCTGGCGGCGAGCCCGGTTGCGCCCTCGGATACAATTTCGATTGCCACCCGAACGTACGATTGGATCACATCCGTACGTTCGGCTCTCAGTTTCTTTGGGTTGGCTGGGAGCTACCCTGGCCGGGAACAAACCTGTGCTGACGAAGACTGAGGGACTTCAATCGTGTGACACCCATGCTTCGGTAACGCACCATGTCTCCGCATAGTTCAAGGCCGATCGGGTAGCCAGGTTGGCTTGGTCGGTGAGTTCCAAATTCCCCGTTTAGCTCGAAAATCCACATCGTCGTCGAGCTGAAGTAGAATTGGCGAACGATCCATCGTGTAGCGATGGCATACGAAAATCGCGCGTTCCTGCCCGTAGTTGCCTTTGAAAAGCATAGAGTTTGGGTGATTTTGATTGCGTGATGAGTTCCGGAGCAGCACGCGATCTGCCTCAGAGCATTCTGAACGGTTACTCCATAAACACATGTTTACGTGATTATCGGTGTTTGGAGAAATCCTCATTTGGTCAATGCCTTGCTGCCTACTTGGGCTGCTTAACGTGGGATTTGGAACTCACCGACCGAGCCAACCTTGATGCGGCGAGGTGTACCGAGGCCCGTCTCGACGCCGCGATCATAGGTGGCGCGGGCCAGGACACGGACCTCATTCTCCTCGCTCTTCATTCAGGTGTGATCAATCCAGAGACAGTCGAGCGCTTCGAAATCGAGGTGGGACGAGCCGCCTTACGAGGCATGTTCCGCTTGGTTTAGAAGCTCTGCCCGATGAGAGCTCTCGTCGCGAAGCCGCTTACGTGAACCAACGTCAGCGATGGGCGAGATCTGGAGGTCTTTCGATTGCAGCAGCGCGGCTGAACTGAGAGCCCCGTTTGACGGCGTCGATGGAGCGAACGCCGCGCTGACCGATAACTTCATCTGCTGATGTTGCGACATTGAAATCGCAACGAACCGGGAGGGCATCTACACCATAAGCGCGCCTCAGAATTGGATCTTGGCGATCTTGGCACAATCCAACCGGCTGTAGGTTCGGGGCAGCTTGAACCCACGGTCAATTCCTTCATAGAAATACGTGCCATAGACGTTGCCTAAAGCCTGTTCATACGTGCGCAAGATCTGGTCGCAGCCCATCTTGGTCAGCGCATCGCGCGCCGCGTCCTGATTGCCGCGATGGATACGTCCGGTGGCATAATTCACAGTGCAGATCTTGAGGTGCGCCGCCTTATCGGCCTCTCGGTCATAGCCAGCACAGCCGTGCCAGTAGGGACGTGTGCCGGTGTGGTACTCCACGAGATCCGCGATGATGCTGCAATCGACTAAACCGGGGATGTAACTCGCCCCGAAGAAGTTTCTGTGGACTCTCAAGACTCCCGGATCCCGCCCGTCAGCCACGGCAATCTTGCCGATAAGACGCATCTGATATTTCAGGCAATGGTCTCGCGCTGTGAACCGTTGGAGCGCGCGGTTGAAATCTGCCGGTGTCCTGGAGCGGTCGTTAAGGGTCTTGCCATAGTACTCATGGAAATGTGTGAAGCAGTCATAGACCGCATCGACATCGTCAAGACGCGCTCCAATGCAGGGGTTGTCCTGATTGAAGGGCACGCTCACTGTCACTCCGGGCAGGACTTGCGCGGGGGATGCTTCCTGCTCCACCGCCGGGGCGGGCGAGTCTGCTTTGGCGACGCCTGCCCATGGACCGGTAAATTCGGCGGTGAAGATTCCGTCCGCTTTGCAATTCAGTCTGTGCAACGCGCCCTCAAGGTGGCCGCCGTCTTCGGTGATCTTAGCCGTGACAACTGCCGAGCGTCGTTGAGTTCCATCGAGAAACTCTTCAGGCACTGCGACCAGCTTGCCCGTCTCACTGTCAAACGTCACGGCCAGTGTATATCGACTGGCGAAACTCGTGAGCGTGTCTTCGAGTGTCAGTTCTCCTGCGCCGAAGGGGCCCGTCAGACGTCCAAGCCGCAGGGTCACTTTCATTGGGCTCGACCAGCACGCAACAGTAGCCTGCCATTCCGTACCACCCCGGTTCTCGGCGAACGTCGTGCCGCTCCAGCTCGCCACCAGAGCCAGCGCCAGCATCTGGATGACCTGTCTCAACGCACCCCTCCTTAGCATCCCAATAGCATGCTGATATCGCCGTCGAACAATGCGGCTCCAGACATGCAGGACGCCGACCCCGGCCCGAATGTGGGCGGAACTCCCGACGTATCTACTCCTCCTGCCGCACCCGCTGCTACCAGCGCGCCGATCATGATGGCGAGCCCCACCGCTGCGCGCTCGCTGCGCATCTCGGCCGCTTTTGACCGGATCTCTGCCGCGATGGAAGCGGCAACCCGGCGCTCTGCTTCGGCCTTGTCTGCAAGTGCATCCAGATCTGAGATTATCCGGTCGAGTTTGGGGCACGGCGTCGGTCGGTAGGGCGCGGGCAACGCCCCGAGCGCTGCAACTAGGCGACTCTCGTAGAGCCCGCGCAGTGTCGCGCAATCCACCCGCTTCCCAGCACGGTCTCGGAGATCTTCAGCGATACAATTTGCCATGTGGGCCAGTTCGGCCTTGCGGGTATAGCCCTGACAGCGAAGCCAATCCGAACGTGACGTCTGCCATGTCAGCGCCGCCGTATCAAGCAAGTCGCACCCGTGTGCATACTCACCAGGTAGTTCCGAGTTAGGCGACGCTGCCTGCAATCCTCGCTCGTATCGAGCCCGCAGTTGCTCGCAGCCCGTTTCAGGGGCGCTGTTCCTGGTCAGCGCCGACATCAGCAGGCAACGTGCGGCGTGGGCCTCGCGCCCCATCTCGTTCCAGCCCAGGCACCCCGTCCAGAATGGTGCGATGCCCGTGACATGCGTGACGGCAGTCGCGGCCGTTTCGCAATTCACCTTGTCGCGTTCGGCCAAATCATCAGCCAGCGTCGATCCAAGGATTTCTTCACAGGTCGCTTGGGAAAGCTCGGTGGTCCCTGCCTCTGGCCGCCCGGGCATCAGCAAGGCGAAAAGAAACAGCACTATCAGTGTACGCATGCGACAGCCCCGTCGTCATCAGGCGAATGCAGAATTGCGCCAGAATACCATGGTCCCCCCGCGTAGACTTCGAAAAAACCAACTATCAGACCGAAAACAGACAAACAGCGTTTGAATGAAGCTGAATTGGATTGACTGTCAGGAGGCGCACCGAAGCCCTTGGTAACCTAATTCGGCATCCTGTCTGTGGACTGTCGATGTCTGCTGTGGCGAGGAACCGGATTTTCGATGTAGCGGTTTGGAGGCGCTAATCCACGCCAGATTGTGGATGACTGATCTGAGTGCATGCCCTGCTGTCCCCAGCCAATCGCTGCGATTCCAAAACCGCCTCATGCGTAAGTCTCTCCGAACTTTAGAAGGGACTGGAACTGTCTGTTGTTTGCCAAAGGCTCCAAGTCTTCATCATGGCGCATCCAGAGCGCCAGGCGGCGTTGCGCAGTCGGTGACGTGTCGAAGGCTCGGCTGAGATGCGCGGCGGCCTCACCGGTATTGCCCAGCAAGGCATGCATACGGGCGGTATTGTAGTGGACCAGGCAGTCCTCGGGGGCAATCGTCAGCGCCCATTCCGCCCAAACATTGGCGCGGTCCGCCCGGTCGAGATCAGCCAGAACCGCCGCCCCGAATGCCAGCGCGCCGGCGTTGTCGGGATGCGCGCCGAGTTCGGCCTCAATCAGCGTGAGTGCGGCGCGAAAGTGCTCCATGGCCGCGTCAGAGCGGCCGAGCGCCTGCAACTCCTCGCCCAGAAGTCCCCGCGCACGGAAGTCATCCGGACGCAACCGCGTTGCAATCTCGAACCGCTCTGCGGCACCGGCGCGGTCACCCTGAAGGCGCAGGTTGCGGGCCAGAAAGAACTGTGCCTCGAAGAGTTTGGGGTCGCGTCTGACCGCATCGCGAAGCGCAATCTCGGCATCGCCATATTCCCCCCGGCCATAGCGCGCGAGGCCCAGGGCAGCATGCGCCAACGCGAGGTCGGGATCGATGGCCAGCGCGCGCTGGCTGGCCTCGAGCCCATCGATGGTGGGCGCCTCTCCCTTGTCCAGGGTGATGCTGAGCAAGAGATAGGTCTGACAGATCGAGATCTGAGCGTGCGCGCGGGCATAGCCGGGGTCGATCTCGACTGCGCGAGTCATCAGCGCCAGAGCGGCCCGCAGCGTGCGAATGTTCATGCCGCGCAAATAAAGCGACCGGCCCTTGAGAAAGACCTCATAGGCCCGTGGGTCGGGCTTGGCGCTCTCCCCCGAAAGCGGGGCACCCGACGCCAGCTCCCGGCAGAGCGTGGCCACCACGTCGCGCGAGATCGCATCCTGCGTGGCAAACACTGCGTCCGAAGGCTGGTCGTAGCGTTCGGCCCAGACAATGCGCCCCTGCGCGGTCTCGACGAGTTGCGCGTTTACCCGCAGCCGCTTTTCGGACCGGCGCAAGGTGCCGCTGAGGAGATGCGTGGCGCCGGCCCGGCCAGCAGCCGCGGGGGTAACGGTCTCGCCATCGGGAAAGGTCATGCGCGGCAGAACGTCCAGGCCGGGCGCGCTGGCAAGATCGGTAGCAATATCGTCGATCAGCCCGTCTGCGAAATACCCCTCGGTCGGGTCGGCATCGAGCACGGTCAGGGGCGACATGGCGACAACAATGCCAGCGGCGGTGCTGGCGGTGGACGGCAGATCATCGCCCGGGACTGAACGCGCAGGAGCACTGGCCGCCTGAGCTGTGTCGCCAAGTGCGCGGGCCGGAGGTGCCGCCTCGGTCGCCACCATGAGGGCTACGACCTTTTCGAAATCATACCCTGTCTCGAGAAACCGCCGCGCCCGCAGGAGCTTGTCCTCGCTCTCGAGAAGCCGCCTTGCATTCGCGACTTCGGTCTCGAAGTTCTCCGACCCCTGCCGGATCATGACGTATTTCGAGAACTCCGTCTGCTCGCTGTCCAGATCGAACCAGCTGATATAGCCGAGCAGCCAGTCGATATTGCGCGTCCCCGACACCACGAACACGGCGGAATCGAGCGGGAACGGCCAGTCTTCCGGTCGCATCTGTCCGCAGAACACGTTGTCCTTGAACGTGCAGTCGACAAAGTGGTCCCGCATCTTGCCATCCGAAGTCTCGTAGTCGGAGTACCCCTCGACCCTGGTGCCCTTCTGGACGAGGTGCGTGTCTTCCTCGATGACGTAGTTCTGGCCAAACCGGTCGGTCGCCAGATGCAAGCCGAACCAGGCGCCGGTCATGACATTGCCGGGCAAGATCCTGTCTACATCGCCATCGGCGGCGATAAGTTTGTCTACACTGATGCCGAGTTCATCGGCCATGCGGCTGAGATAGCTCCGGAGCACCGGTCCGCCGCGCTCGGCCCGATAGATCGTCGGGACGGAGACACTTTCGCAGGCCGCAGAGAACGCGTCGGCGGATTTGAACCGGCGCTTGCGCAGTACCCTGAGATCGTCGCCGCGTACACGGATCGAGTCTTTTTCGTCTACGGCCATCGGGTCTCCCGGACGCTGCTGATCAAATTCTAGCAGAATTGATCAGCAATCCGAAAATTTTTCAGAAATCATGATCAGCGCCTGATCACGACGCAGGGGCGGCCGGGGGCGTAAAATTCAAAACATCGCTGAGACGAGACGGCATGCACAGGCTTGTCGCCTGCGGTCTTGGTCGGCGTTCCTGCGAGATCAGAGAATTTGGAAGGATTTCATATGTCTACCGCGGATTTGAATTCAAAGCGCTTCAAGTTCAACGGGCGCAGCTATTTTGTTGCCGGCTCCACTGCGATCAAGATCGGGGATGGTGGTGAGAAACGCTCGCCGCTTGGCAAACCGAAGACGCTTGATCCTCACAAGGCGATCAACGCGAACAAACTGGCCTATCTGGCAAGCGATCCTATCGACATCAGCCTGACGGTTCGTGAAGCACCCAAGCTGGGACAGATCCTGCCGCTGAACTTGCCAGGGATGCCCGTGTCCATCGAACTGGGATGGCAGGCGGCGAGCAAACAACTGACCGATGGGGATCTGAAAGTCGTTCATCTGCGGGTCGACGATGAGGTACTGACCGAGGCCGCCAACGAAACGCCGGCGATGATCGACGGCCTGCGCGACTGGGGCCATGACGGGCGTGTGGTCGATGAGGTGTTCATCGTTGTCGAACACGACGTCGCGCAGAAGTTCAACGAGAGCAAAACGGTCAAGGTCGGCGCCGGGCTCGGTGACATTCTCAATCTGAACATCGGGGGCAGCGGGATCCGGGCGGGGACGACCGAGGTCTCTCTCTCGCCGGGCTCGGTCATGGCCTACCAGCTCGTCAAACCGGTCTGGAAGGAGGCGAAGAAGAAAGACCGCAAGACCATCTCGCACTTTCGCATCGATCAATACGGGACGGGTTAGATCCAAACTGACGTCAGGGTTTGCGTTGCCCATATGCGCGGGCGGCGTGCTTCAAAGGAGACTTGAAAATGTACACACTCAGACTTGCTCAAGGCCGTCTGGCAGGCGCCGCGATCCTGAGCGTTTTACCCCTCGGCGCCCTTTGCACCGCCGCTGTAACCCTTGTGGTGGGGTTGGCACCCGCCCCATCTGCTCATGCCGCAAGTGTCGGTGCGGGATGCACAACCGGGCCGAATCCCAGAGTGCCGCAAGGCCAAAGGTTTGAAAATCGGATCTTCCCCGAAAGGGAGGACATCGTCTCCGGTCCGCTTGGCTTTCAGGTGCCTTGCATCAGCAACGATCCAGGTACCGGGGCCAGACAGGAAGGTCTGGTGAAGGTCGACTCGATCACCGACTTCGGCTCGACCACAGAAGTTTTATCCCAGGAAGGCGGGGCCGTATTTACCCGCGCCGCAAGCAACATCTTTCTCGAGATTACGCGCACGGACGCATCCCTCACCGAAATCCCGTTCACAATCAGCGACATTACTCTGCAAACACTGCAATTCAACGAATCCAGCGCATTCTTTGACTTCCTGGTCACCGATCTCACGCCTGCAGACCCTCAAGCCCCCGTCGTGTCGCGCCAGAGAGGAACTTTCACCTTGTCCGAACGCGGCGACCTGGCAATCGACGCTACCGATCAGGCGGGGTTCGAGGCCGCATTCGTCGAGAGGAGCGACATTCCGGTCTCCGTGAAAGGTCCGGGGGCTTTCGGACAAACGACTACGAACAATTCTGCGACCTTCGAAGCGACTGTCAGGAACTACACCAGCGCCCTCGACATCTCGGACCTCGTTGTCGGCGAAGAGTACGAGCTCAATTACTTCTTCGGCACGCAGGTAGTTGGCCGCTTCGCCAAGGCAAACTTTCAGGATCCGTTCGAACTTGGAACAACCGGCGGGCTTGACCCCATCGTGCTGGCAGCGCTCACTGGTGGCACCGTCCCGCTTCCTGCGCCGACACCTGTGGTGCCAGGCGTGTCCGCGGTGCCCTTGCCGGCGTCGGCCTGGTTCATGCTCTGGGCGCTGGGGGGATTGTGCGTAGCCAAGCAGGTCAATCGCACAAGATCAGTGCGTTCGGTATGAGCTTTGGTGCTTGAGTGACGCACTGGGCCGCCACGAGGTGTATGTGTCGCTGACAGATCGCAACATTGCCCAGTGTATCTCTTATCGCTCCTCAGCAATGTGGATCGCGGTGTGAGTACACTTGAAGCAAGTCTCACGTCGCGTCGCCATTGCCTTACAATGCTCGAGGAGTGTGGGTCCGCTGTTGGCCAATCAAACTCAAGCGCTGTCTCGGAATTTTTGCAAGCGTCTAAATCTAGGGTTCATGTCCGGAGTGGGTCA
>CAYYZH010000025.1:22106-31596 GCA_964475765.1 uncultured Limibaculum sp. | reverse complement strand
CGCCCATGCCGATGGAGTTGCCGAGCTCTTTGAACTCCATCTCCATCTCGGCGATTTTCGGGTCGGGGTTGCGGTCGCCCACCGTGCGCAGACAGGCCGCGCGTTTGCCCAAACTCATGCAGATGTCCTTGGAGCCGCCCAGCCCGATACCGATGATCGCGGGCTGGCAGGCAAGTCCGCGCTTGCCGAAGGCGACCAGACTGTCGAGGTAGAACCGTTTGATCCCCTCCATCCCATCACTCGGGAACAGCATGCGGTAGTCGGTGCCGAAGAGCCCGCCCTTGTGGACGGTCGTCAGGTCGACCCAACTGCCTAAGGGGTTGGGCTCAAAGCCATATTCGATCTCGGGCGCATTGATACCCACGTTGTTGTCATGGTCTGTGCGCCACAAGGGATGCACCCGGTTGGGGCGTAGCGGCACGCCGTTGGTGGCATTGGCCGTGGCCGCGCGGAGCGCCTGTTCCAGAGCAATCGGCCCGCCCTCGATCTGCGCCTCGTTCGACATCTTGACGAACCAGCGCGGGCAACCGGTGTCCCCGCACATCGCCCGGCGGTCCTCCTTGGCGGCCTCGTAATTCTCCAGCATCGCTTGGAGAACAAAGGACGACAGATCGCCCTCCTCGACATGGGCGGCCTGCTTCAGACCGTCGAGATAATCCTGGGGAATTTCGATGGCCGCCTTGTCCATCAACGTCTCCGCCGTGGACTGAATGAGGGAGATGGGGATCATCGCGCGCTCCGCCCGTTAACCTGCTTGCCGCTGGGATCACAGCGTATGGCAAGCGTATGGCACCTGTACAGCACCTGTATGGCAGGCGTCTGGCTCGCGTATGGCAGGCGTATGTACAGAAAGTCGATGGGGGAGGGTTAATGAGTATCTCTTTTCTGCCCGCGCAGCGGGCGCGCCCGACCCTCCCCCACGGGGAGGGCGCATGGCAATGCTGTTTGCAGCTCGAGCCGCGTGGATGCTTTTGAGCGCACGCTCAGAACAACCGATGCGCAACGCCCTCCCCTAGGTTCGGGCGCGTCCTTGGTCACGACCCTCTACTTGATCGAACACCTGTCTAATCTGTTTCAGGCGGCAGCACTGGCTCGACGATCTGGCCGGGCCAGTCCGGTTGGTTCTCGGGGGCGGCGGAGACAAACTCGGGCAGGTCCTTGCAGGCCTCCCATATGCCGGTGATGCGGGGATAGCTCTGCATCCCGACGGCAAACCGCGTCAGGCCCTTGCGGACTTGTGGGATGAGGTGCAGGTCGGCCCAGCCCGGCTGGTCTCCGAAACAAAACGGCCACGTAGTCTCGCGCCGGGCGAGCAATTCCTCCAGTGCGGTGAAGCCGCGCGTGAACCAGTGTTCTTGCCAGCGGTCGATCTTCTCCTTCGGGATCTCGAGATCATCGGCGAGGAACCGCCGGATGCGGATCACGTCGATGGCGTGCATTTCGGAGGTGATGGCTTGGGCAAAGCCGCGGGACTGCGCGCGCAGGATCGGGTCGGTGGGCAAAAGCTGAGGCTCGGGATAGGTCTCCTCCAGCCACTCCAGAATGGCGGTCGACTGCTGGACGATGTGGTCGCCCTCCGGCGTCGCGATGCGCAAGGCAGGCACAAGGCCCTGCGGATTAACCTGAGCATAGGCCCGGCGGCCGATCTCGGAGACCGAGATATAGTCGGCTTTGATACCCTTGAGCGCGAGGGCAATGCGGACACGCTCGCCAGCGGAATTCACATAGTTGGAATAGAGCGTCAGGCTCATTGCGCGGCCACGGTGGGTGCGATGTCCTCAGGCTTGAGGATGGTCTCGCCCGGTTTGACCATGGTGAACTCCACCGGCGCGCGTTCGACGGAAAGGTCGCCTGCGCTCTGGCGGGCCACCGTGTAGTAGCTGGTGTCGAGATCGCCCTGATCGGGGAAGTCGTCGCGCCAGTGGGCGCCGCGGGAGTTCTCGCGCGATAGGGCCGCGTGGGTGATGACCTCCGAGCATTCGATCAGGCTCTGGACGTTCAGCCAATCGTGCCATGTGAGGTTGAAGGCGAGGTGGTCACCGGCGATGCCGGTCTCGGCGAGTTCTGCGCGTAGATCGGCGAGGCCGGTCAGTGCCTTTTCCATTCCTTCCTCGGTGCGGGTCACACCGACCTGATCCCACATCAGATCCATGAGCGAGCGGCGCAGCGCATGGATGTCTCCGGTGGGCTTGCCGAGGGGGGCGGTGGCCCGCGCGATTTCGGCCTCTATGGCTGCGGGATCGGGATCGGGCAGGGCGCCTTGTTGGCCGCTGATTTCCGCGCCCATCACGTCGCCCGCGATGCCGCCGAAGACCGTCGAGTTCGCGACCCCGTTGCCACCCAGACGATTTGCGCCGTGGGCGCCGCCGGAATCCTCTCCCGCGACAAACAACCCCGGCATTTCGGTGCGCGTATCCGGGTCCACGACGACCCCGCCCATGAAGTAGTGCGCGGTGGGCACAACCTCGACGAGCCCGCCCGCGAGATCGAACCCGCAATCGGCGCAGCGTTTGACCATGCCCTTGAATTTCTCGGCAACGTGGTCCGGGCCGAGATGGCTCATCGAGATGTAGACCCCGCCATGGGGGGATGCGTTGGATTTGTTCATCTCGGCATAGATCGCGCGGGAGACGATGTCGCGGGTGGCCCGCTCGCCGCGGTCGTCATAGTCGAACATGAAGCGGGTCTCGGCGCCGTTGAGGAGGTGCCCGCCTGCGCCGCGCAGCCCTTCCTCCAGCACGGTGCCGGTCATGCGGGTGCCCTCGCCAGCCAACAGCCCGGTGGGGTGGAACTGCACCATCTCCATATCGCGGAGGGGGAGCCCGGCGCGCAGGGCCATCGCGAGGCCATCCATGGATTTGTCGCCCGAGGGCGTGTGATAGCGGTACATGGTCGGCCCGCCGCCGGTGGCCATCAGGACCGTGCGGGCGCGCACGAGCCGGAAGGCGCCGGTGCGGATGTCGATGAAGAGGACGCCTGCAAGGCGGGAGCCGTCACGCGCCGGGATTAGCCCGATGGCGCGGTGCTCCTCCAGCCGCTCGACGGGGCGGGAGATCACCTGCTCCATCAGACGGTTGATGATTTCGATGCCGGTGAGGTCGCCCTTGTGGACGGTGCGGTCGAAGGTCTGGCCGGCAAACGCCTTCTGGTGGATCGAGCCGTCGGGGTTGCGGTCGAAGAAGCAGCCGACTTCGTTCTCCAGCTCGCGGATGCGGGTGACGGCGGTCTCGCAAAGGCGCCACGCCATGTCCTGATGCGGCAGCCATTTGCCGCCCTCGATCGTGTCCATGAAATGGCGCTCGACCGAGTCGCCCGGCGCGAGTGCCACGTTGTAGCCGCCCTGCACCATGCGGGTGCAGCCGGATTTTCCCAGCAGCCCCTTGACCGCGATGGTGATCTTCGCGTTCGGGGCGGCCTGCTGGGCATGGAGCGCCGCGAAAAGGCCCGCGCCGCCGGAACCGATGATCAGAATGTCGGTGTCATGCTGATCCAGTTGGGTCATGCGGGTTTCCTCGCCTGAAAGATGTAGCGCCCGATGGAGAAGAAATAGCGCCCCGCGGCCTCGAGCGCGTCCTGCTCAGCGACAAACGCGTCGAGGTCGGCGTCGGCCACCGTGCCCTCCTTGCGGATGAACCGCGCCATGGCTTCGGTGGTGCCGCGGCTATAGTTGCCCGGGCTTCGGTCAAGATTGATGATCCTGTGACAGGAGGCCTCGACATCGGTCAGCCCGGCAGCGCGCAGGATCGGCGCGAGGATACGGGGAACGTTGGGTTGGACGACCGAGGCCGCTTGCGCGCCGAGCACGCGGGTCATGCGGTCGGGGTTCTCGGAGTACCAGGCGATCCCCTGCCAGTCGGTCGTCAGGATCAGGGCCCGCCCGCCGGGCTTCAGGGCCCGCGCGATCTCGCGGCAATAGGCGCCCAGATCGGGCATGTACTCGGCGACCTGAGTGCTGACGGCGACATCGAAGCTGGCGTCCTCCACCGGCAGGGCGAGCGCGTCGCCTTCGGTGTAGGCGACCCAGGCGCGGGTGTTCCGCTCGGTCGCGCGGCGCACCATGATGGCGGAGGCGTCGATGCCGAGAACGCGGCCGCCAGCGCCCGTCCGCTCGGCGATTTCTTCCGCCAGAAACCCGGGCCCGGAGCCGATATCCAGCACATGCTCGCCCGGCTGGATGGCGAGGTGGCGCAGGGTCTCCCGGCGCTGGGCCTCGACATCGCGTCCGCGATACTTGGCCTCGAGCGCGGAGACCTTGGCATCGTTGTCATACTTGATCTCGGGCATGTCGGACCTCAGACCGTGTTGAGGAAGAAGACGCCGGAGACGAAAACGGCCAGCGCGGCGGCGGCGGCGGCATAGCCCTTCTGCCAGGGCTGCCACGGCGTGAGCTCCAGAACCAGAAGGCGCAGCCCACCGAACATGTGCACGGCAAGCAGAAAGACCAGCCCGACCTCGGCGGCCTTGACCAGCGGCATATCGGTCCATGTGAGGAACCGGTCGAAGGCGGCGGGATCGGTCATCGCTTGGGACAGCACAAAGAAATGCAGCGGCAGGAACAGCGCCAGCACCAGCCCCGAGATCCGGTGCAATAGGAACGCATACCAGAGCGGGTGGTTGCGGTGCGGGCGGATCATGGCCCGACCACCACGGCGGTTACCGCATACGCGCCCATCCAGAAGAGACCGAGGAAGGTCGCGGCGGCGAACCCGTTCAGGACGATGCCTTTGATCCCCAGCCATTCCGACGCGATCACGCGCAGGCCAATCGCGGCATGGATCGCAACGGCGAGCACGAAGAGGCCGTAGAACGCGGCCCATGCGACAGAGCCCTGCGTGCGGCCCAGAATTTCGCCGGCGCTGAGGCCGCCCTGTACGGCGTAGATCATCACCGCGATGTGGCCGAGCACCAGCGGCGCCATGACCAGCGCGCTGAGCCGTTGCAGCATATAGAGCCGGAACTCCATCACCGGCGCTTTCTGAACAGGGACCGCATGGTTTCGCGTTTCAGGCCCGCGATGGCGGCGGTCGGGTTGAGCGCGTTCGGGCAGAAGGCCACGCAATTGCCCATGGAGTGGCAGGAGTGGCAGCCGCCCGCGCCGGAGATCGCATCGAGGCGCGCGTCCTGTCCGCCGTCGCGTTCGTCATTGACGAGGGTCCAGGCACGGTTCAGCGCGGCAGGGCCGAGATAGTCTGTGTTGCTCGCCACGGCGTCACAGGCGGCGTAACAGATCCCGCAGTTGATGCACTCGATCCCGGCGCTGGCGGCGACGCGTTCGGGGCTGTCGGGCAAAACCGCGGGCATCGGATCGTCGCGGGTTGCCGTTGGTTTGAAAACGCCGTCTGCGGCCACCCATTTGTCGAAGAAGTCGGCCATGTCGGTGGCAAGGTCACGGATGACGGGCAGGTTGCGCAGGGGCGCGATCTCGAGCTTGCCGCCTTGCGCGACCTTCTGGACATGGGTGCGGCAGGTCCAGCGCGGCTCGCCATTGACCATCATGGCGCACGAGCCGCACATGCCGACCCGGCAGGCGAACCGGTAACTCAGCGTCGGATCGGCGTTCTGCTGCACCCAAGTGACGACGTCCAGCACCGTCTGGCTGTCCTGCGTCGGCACGGCATGGCGCTCGAACGCGCCGCCCTCCGGCCCGCCGCGCCAGACCGAAACATCAAGTGTGTCGCCGCTTGCCAATGCACCCATCCGCCCGTGATTGCGATCCTCGGGCCCAAGCTAGTGTGGGCGCGGAGTAAACAAAACCATGAATTTCGACGGTTGGCGGCTCTGCCGCACGGCTTTAGTCTGAGGGGTGTGCCTGAACCGGAGTATCGCTTGCCCCTCGCGCCGAAATCCACCGCCGCACAGCCAACGCGGAACCTGATCTGGATCGCGTCCTATCCGAAATCCGGGAACACCTGGGTGCGGCTGATCCTGCGCGCGGCGACCGGGGCGAAGATCGCGTTGGGCGAGCCCGATGATGTGAGCGTTTCATTTGCGGACCGGCTAAGATTTCACCTGCAAAGTCAGGGAATCGCGCTCTCCGATCCCGGTGAGAGCCGGCGGTACTGGCGCGAAGTGCAGGGGATGTGCTCCGCGCTCCTGACCCGGCATGCGCCGTTCAAGGTGAAGTTTCTCAAGACCCATGCGATTGCGGGCACGTTCGATGTCGGCCCGTTCCCGGACCCGGCCCTGACGGCGGGGGTAATCCATATCGTGCGCGATCCGCGGGATGTGGTGCTGTCGATGGCGCATCACTTTTCGGTGCCCGTGGAGGTCTCGGTCCAGCGGTTGATGCAGCGCGGCCGCATTCTCTCGACGCCGGACAATCTGCGCGCCGAACTGGTTGCCGATTGGGGCACGCATCTGGAAAGCTGGCGGCGCGCGCCGCTGCCCCGAAAGCTGTTCCTGCGCTATGAGGACATGCTGGAGGAGCCGGGGCAGGCGGTCGCGAAAATCCTCGAGTTCGCCGGCGTGAAGGCGACCCGTGCCCGTGTCCGGGCCTGTGCCGAGGCGACGGGGTTTTCTGCCCTTCAGGCGGCCGAGGCCGATACCGGCTTTGTCGAAGCGCCGCGAGAGACGTTCTTTCGCGCAGGCAATGCCGGGCAGTGGCGCGACGAGGACCCCGCACTGTTCGCGCCGGTTCTCGATCGCTATGGACAGCAGATGCAGGCTTTGGGATATCTCTGAGCGCGGCGCGATCCGGCGGTCGCATGGCCTGCTTCGGGATATCCGCCCTTGACCCTGCTCAGCCCTCTGTTCTTCGAGATGCCCCACCCGGCGCTGCTGGCGGCGGGCATACTCGAGGGGCTGGTGCTGGCCGCGGTGCTGGCGTTGACAGCGCTCGGCCTCAGCCTCGTTTTCGGCATCATGCGGGTGGTGAACGTCGCGCACGGCGAGTTCTACATGCTTGGCGCCGTGATCGCCTGGTTCTGCGCCGATCTGGTCGCGGGGCTGGTCGGCGGGCCGCCCTGGCTGGGCTTCATGGTCGCACTGATCGTGGCGCCCCTGGTGGTCGGCGCGATTGCGGCAGCGGTCGATATCTGGGTGCTCAAGCGGCTGAATTACGATCCGGAGGCGACCATCGTTGCGACCATCGGGGTCCTCTATGTCCTGCAACAACTGGCGCTGACGCTCTACGGCCCCGACGCCCGTCCGGTCGAGGCGCCGATTGACTGGCGCGTGCAACTCCCGTGGTTTGGGTATTCCGGATACAAGTTCGTGGTGATCGGCGCCTCCGCCCTGCTGATGCTAGGTGTCTGGCTGTTGCTGGCGCGCACGCGGATCGGGCTGGTGATGCGCGCGACCCAATATGATGCCGAGACCGCGCAGGCCTTCGGCATCCCGGTTGAGCGCGTCTATGCCGGGGTCTTCGCGCTCGGTGCCGCATTGGCCGCCATCGGGGCCGTGCTGATCGTGCCGACGCAGCAGGCACATTACCTGATGGGCGGCGATCCGCTGCTCCTCAGCTTCATCGTGGTCATCATCGGCGGGCTTGGCTCGCTCAAGGGCACGCTGCTCGCGGCGCTTCTGATCGGGCTGTCGGACGGGATCATCTCGACGCTCTACGAGCCGACACTGGCCAAGATCCTCGCGACCCTGCTGGTGGCAATGGTGCTGGTCTTTCGCCCGCAGGGTCTTTTCGGGACGCGCACCGCATGACCCGCGATATCGCCCTGCATGGAGGCGTTCTGGCCCTGCTGGCGGCGCTCGCCTTCGTTCTGCCCGACTATCACCATGGCAATCTTGCGCGGATCATGGTGCTGGCGAGTTTCGCCATAGGGTACAATCTGGCCTTCGGTTACACCGGTCTGCTCAGCCTCGGCCATGCGATGTTCTTCGCCGCGGGCATGTACGGCGCGGGTCTTGGCGTGCTGCATCTGGAGTGGAGCGCGGTAGAGGGGCTTGCCGCCGGGCTTGGCGCCGCGGGGGCGTTGGCCTGCGGGGTCGGCGTGCTGGCGCTCCGAACCACCGGTGTCTCGTTCATGATCGTGACGCTGATGTTCGCGCAGGCGCTCTACCTCACTTCGCTCTATTTCGGCGAGTATACGCGCGGGGACGAAGGCTTCGTGATCCCGCAGGCGGCGCGGGTGATCCTCGGCTTCGATCTCTCCGACCCAAGCATCCGGTATTGGGCGGCGCTGATCCTTTTCGCTGTTGTCATGGGGATCTGCCTCTGGCTTGTACGCCGCCCCTTCGGGCGCGTCATGGTCGCCATTCGCGAGAACGAGGAGCGTACGGCCATGCTCGGCTACAACACGTTCCGGACCAAGCTGCTGGCGCTCATTGTATCCGGCGCGATCTCCGGCGCGGCGGGGGCAATGTACGCGCTGCTGTTCGGATATGCGGGCGCAACCTTCGCCTCGATCCAGTATTCGATCCTGCCCTTGCTGTGGGTTCTGGTCGGCGGGGCCGGGACGGTTCTCGGCCCGCTTATTGGCACGATCCTGATGTTCTATCTGATCGATCTCGCAAGCTCGGATGTGATGCCCTGGCTGGCCAAGCAGGCCGAACTTTGGGCAGGGCTCGACGCGCGCGGCCTCTCGTCAGCACATATGATCCTTGTGGGCGCGGCGCTGGTGATGCTGGTGCTCTTTGCACCGCGCGGCTTGCTGGGGAGCGTGCGGCAACGCTGGGCGACGTGGCTGCCATGAGCCTTCTCTCTACATCCGGTCTGACCAAGGAATTCGGTGGGTTGCGCGCCGTGGATGGCGTCGACTTCGATCTGCCCGCGGGCCAGATCCGGGCCGTCATCGGGCCGAACGGGGCGGGCAAGACGACCTTTGTCAGCCTCTTGTCGGGTCGCCTGATGCCAAGCAACGGGTCCGTTGAATTTGATGGGCGTGATGTCACGCGCATGCTAGCCCATGCGCGGGTGGGGCTCGGAATCGCCTACACGTTCCAAATCACCTCGATCTTCGCCAATCTCAGCCTCTTTGACAATGTCGCCCTCGCGGTGCAGCGGAGAGGCCGAGGCCGGGTGAGGCAACGAACCTGCGACGTGCTGGAGCGGGTCGGGCTGGCGGATCGGGCTGGTGAAATCGCGGGTATGCAAAGTTATGGGCATCAGCGCCTTCTGGAAATCGCGATGGGACTGGCCCTACATCCCAAGCTGCTGATCCTCGATGAACCGACGCAAGGACTGGCGGCGGGGGAGATCGACGCTTTTTTAGAACTCGTGCGCAGCGTGGCCGGGGAGGCAACAGTTCTGCTGATCGAGCACAACATGGACGTGGTGATGGCTCTGGCCGAGCAGATCACGGTGCTGAATTTCGGTGCGGTGCTGGCAGAAGGCACACCAGATGAGATCCGTGGTAACTCGGCGGTACAGGCCGCTTATCTCGGGACCTGATGCGATGAACATTTCCCACATCTTTCGTGTCATCGTCAGACCAAGTCGCTTCCTTCGGATCGCAATGCCCTGCGGGCCTTACGACCCTCTGGACCAGGCCCGCCCCCACCCCCACCACCGCCACATGCAAATAAGGACAAGCTTAAA
>CAYYZH010000025.1:21267-22096 GCA_964475765.1 uncultured Limibaculum sp. | reverse complement strand
CCCCGGGGGGGGCGCCGCCCGGGGGCGGGGGTGGGGGCGGGCTATCGCGCAAGTTTGGGCAGCCCGGCGCAGCCGGGTTGGCCATATTGTGCAACAGCTTTTCGCAGCTTCGGTGTCTTTAAAGAAGAGCTGTGATGCTTGAACTGAAGGGCATCGATGCCTTCTATGGCGACGTGCAGGTCTTGCGCGGCGTCAGTTTGATGGCCCGGGCCGGTGAGATCCTGTGCCTGCTTGGCCGCAACGGGGCGGGCAAGACCACGACGCTCAAGACCATCATGGGGCTCGTCAGGCCCCGTGCCGGGCAGGTCATGCTCAATGGCGCTGATCTCGCGCTGCTGCCGGCGCATGAGGTGCCGTCGCATGGCATTGGGTATGTGCCACAGGGACGGCGCCTCTTTGCCGAGTTGAGTGTGGCCGAAAACCTCGAGATCGGGCTGATGACCCGTGGGCGAGGGGCGGAAGTCCGCGCCAAGATGCTGGATCTCTTCCCCATCCTCGGTGAGCGGCTCAGCCAGCGGGCCGGAACCCTGTCCGGCGGAGAGCAGCAGATGCTGGCCATGGCCCGCGCGCTTTGCCTTGAGCCCACCGTCTTGTTGCTGGATGAGCCGACCGAGGGGCTGCAGCCCTCGATGATCGCGCGCATCCGTGAAGTCGCAATCGAAATGCGCGCCCAAGGCGTTGCGATCATTCTGGTCGAGCAGCGCCTCGAGGCGATCCGTGCGCTGGCTGACCGTGTGACCTATATCGAAAATGGCCAGACCCGCGAGACGCTGACGTCTGAGGAGTTCGCCGCGCGTGATGATCTCCTGCACCGTTATGTCGGGGTCGG
>CAYYZH010000025.1:0-21257 GCA_964475765.1 uncultured Limibaculum sp. | reverse complement strand
TCCCGGACTTGATCGGGGACCTCTTCGGGGCGGGGGGGCGTGGGCCGGGGTCATGCCGGGGACGCCTCGGTTCTATTCCGCAGCGGTGCGTGTTACGGGATCGAAGGCATAAGTATCAGATGTCCAGCCGTGCTCGTCATAGTCCGACATGCACTGGTTCGCAAAATCGGTCATCTCACCCAGCGTTCCGTTGCCCATGGCCTGGAACACCGCCTGGAACCGGACCATTTCGTTCGAGCCTGCATAGTTGCGTTCATAAAGCTCATGGCGGCCGCCGAATTCCGATCCGACCGCGTCCCAGAGAAGCTTCATGATCTTGATCCGCTCCTTGTAATCGATGCCGTTCGAGCCGCGCACATACTGCTTTAGATAGCGGTCAATCTCCGGATTGGCGAAGTCCTTGGCAGATGAGGGCAGGTAGATCAGGCCGGAGGCGACCACCTGCTCGATGATCTCCTTGACCCGCGGCCAGGCCTCGGTTGCCAGCATCCGGTAGGCTGCCGAGGTCGAGCCGTTCGGTAGGACGTGGCCGTTGACCCAGGGCTGCGGATTGCCTGCCATCCCGTCGCTGAGCGCCCAGAACGTGTTGCGCCAGTTGATCACTTCGCCAAGCTGCACCTGAACGCCACGAAAATCCTGCGTGCCGGAGGCCTCGAGCGCCCGGTTCAGAACGCCGGCCATGAAGTCGAGTTTCACCGCCAGACGCGTGCAGGCCTGAAAGGTGAAGCCGTTGAAGAAGCCGGATTTCGGGTAGAACGCCTTCAGCATATCGAGATCGCGATAGACCAGCACATTCTCCCACGGGATCAGCACGTTATCGAAAACGATAATCGCGTCGTTCTCATCGAACCGGCTGGAGAGGGGATAGTCAAAGGGCGTCCCGGTCTCGGCGGCGACCTGCTCATAGGAGGCGCGGCAGAAGAGCTTGACCCCCGGCGCGTCCATCGGCGCGATGAACATGACCGCAAAGTCTTCGTGGTCGATCTCGCCCGACATATTCTGTGCGAGGAAGTTGTAGTGGGTCAGCGCTGAGTTCGTCGCGACCACCTTGGCGCCGGAGACGATGATCCCGGCATCGGTCTCCTTCTCAACATGCAGATAAACGTCGCGCACCTCGGACGAGGGCTTGTCGCGGTCGATGGGCGGATTGACGATGGCGTGGTTGAGATAGAACACCGACTCCTGACAGCGCTTGTGCCATGTCCGGGCGTTCTCGGCATAGTCTCCGTAGAACTCGGCATTGGCCCCCAGCGTGTTCATCAACGCCGCCTTGTAGTCGGGCGAGCGGCCCATCCAGCCGTAACTGAGGCGCGCCCACCCGGCGATGGCATCGCGCTGGGCAAAGAGGTCCGCTGACGACTTGGCCGGCATGAAGAACTTGTGCGTGTAACCGCCGTTGCCGGTATCGGTCGGTGTCGTAAGAAGATCCTTGGTTTCAGGATCGTGCAGGGCATCGTAAAGCCGCGCGGTCGAGCGGGCGGAATTGCGGAACGCCGGGTGCGTGGTCACATCCTCGACCCGCTCGCCATAGACATAGACTTCGCGCCCGTCGCGCAGGCTCTCGAGATACTCCGCGCCGGTGAAAGGCCGGGTCTTGTCGGCCCGGAACTTTGCGTAATCGGTCATGGTCTCTCCCGCTTCTCTCAGCCGGATGCTTGCCAGCCCGTCTTATTTATTGATATGTTAATGAATATCGAGGACCGGCCCGGAGTCAAGCGTGGCGATATGCTGAGACCGCTCTCCCAATCCCTGCCAATCCAGCTTCTGGCGGCGCACGATCTCGTCATGCGCTACTTCCGGCCGATGCTGAACCGGTTCGGGATGACCGATCAGCAATGGCGCGTGCTGCGCGTGATCGCGGCAGAGGGGGAGGTGGATTTCCGAAAACTCGCCTCGGAATGCCTGATCCAACCGGCATCGCTGTCGCGGATGCTCGACGGTCTGGAAGAGCGGGCATGGGTGAACCGGCGCGCCAACACGAACGATCGTCGCCAGCGTGCGGTGTCGCTGACGCCCAAGGGCCAAGCCGTTTTCGAGGAGGCAGCAGCAGAGACAGAAACCCTGCACCGCCAGCTCGAGGCCGATCTTGGCGAAACCTATGGCGCAGTTGTCGGCATGTTGGGGGAGACTCGGCTGCGCCTGGAATCGCAAAGCGGGTGTGACGGCGCAAAACCACCCGCATGCCGCTAAGAATGACGAAAATGCGACAGATCTGTCGGCGAAAAGTTCGTCTTTCTCACAGAAAGACAACGTAAAATTCGCTAAGCCAGTCAAATGACGATTTATGCCCTGATCGGAGTGGTCGGAGTTGGCCTCTACCTCTTTGCCTATGCGGCGCTTCAGGCCGGACTGATCCGGGGCCGGGGCTACACCTACATCCTGATGAACATGGCGGCGGCGGCTTGCGTGCTGGTCAGCCTGATCGAGCACTTCAACCTGTCGTCGGCGATGATCCAGATTTCCTGGATCACCATCTCGATCTTCGGGCTGACCCGCAGTTATCTTTTGAACCGCAGGCTCAAGTTCAGCGCTGATGAGGAATTGCTGGCCGAACGGGCCTTTCCCGGCGTTGACCGGCTGGATCTGCGCAAACTGATCAATGCCGGGGACTGGACGACTGGCACGTCTGGCGATGTGCTCATCCGCGAGGGTGAAGCAGTGGATTATCTCTACTGGTTGGTTGAGGGGAGTTGCACGATCCGCGTGGCAGGCCGCGAGGTTGCCGTCACCGATTGTCACGGGCTTTTGGGGGAGGTGACCGCGCTTAATGGCTCGCCGGCGACGGGGTCGGTCGTGTTGCGCGAGCGCTCGCGGTATTTTCGCCTGCCTGCCGACGTGCTGCGCGAGGCTGCGGACCGCGATCCCGACCTGCGCTACTCTCTGCAAAGCAGCTTTCACAATCACATGCAGCAGAAGCTCCTCAGGGCGAACCATGCCTTTGCCGATTTGCGCGAGCAGGTGGACCTGAAGAAGCCCCCCGTTGCCGCGGTGGACATGGCGCGGGATTGATCTGGCGCCAGACCTGCGCCAGTGTCTGCGCGACATCTGAGGAGAAGACTGACATGGATCTGATCAACCGCTCGGCGCGCGCCGTCATTGACCTTTTGAACGCAGGGGATGTGACGCACGCAGAGGTGCTGGATCAACTCGAGGCACGGGTGAGCGCGGTCGACGAAAAGATCAACGCGCTGCCGACGCTCTGTTTCGACCGGGCACGCACCGCCGCATCGGCGCTGGCGGACAAACCGGTGGAGGAGCGCGGACCTCTGGGCGGTCTGCCCGTCGCGATCAAGGATCTCTCTGCCGTTTCGGGCGTGCGCACGACCTATGGCTCGCCGATCTATACCGACAATGTGCCCAACTCCTCCGACCACATCGTCGAGCGGATCGAGGACAGCGGCGGCGTGGTTTACGCCAAGTCGAACACGCCCGAGTTCGGTGCGGGCGCCAGCACGTTCAACGAAGTGTTCGGGCGCACGCACAACCCTTGGAACCTGTCGCGCTCGGTCGCGGGCTCGTCAGGCGGGTCCGCCGCGGCGCTGGTCTCCGGGCAGGCATGGTTGGCGCATGGCTCGGATATGGGCGGGTCCCTGCGCAATCCGGCGAGTTTCTGCGGATGCGTGGGCATGCGCCCCTCCGCTGCGCGGGTGCCGTCGGGGCCGGGCGCGGATCTCTTCGATGTGCAGGGACAGCAGGGACCGATGGCGCGCAATGTCGGCGATCTCGGTCTTTTTCTCGATGCGATGGCCGGGCCGGATCCACGCGAGCCCTACGCGCAGCCCGGCGGCGGGTTTCGCGCTGCGGCCGAAGCCCCGGTGGTACCCAAGCGGGTGGCCTACTCGCCCGATCTTGGCGTCACGCCCGTGGATCCCGAGGTGCGGCGCATCACCGAGGCGGCAGCGCGCCGCTTCGAGGCAATGGGCGCCGTGGTTGAGGAAGCGTGCCCGGATTTCTCCGGCGCGCATCAGGCGTTTCAGACCATGCGCGGGATCAGCTTTGCCACCGGGCACGCGCGCCACTACGCCGAGGCGCGGGACAAGCTGAAACCGGACGTGATCTGGAACATCGAACGCGGCCATCAGGTGACGGGCGCCGAGATCGTCGAGGCCAACCTGATCCGCACGCGGATGACGGCGAGCCTCGCGGCGTTCTTTAACGACTATGACCTGTTGCTCTCACCGGCAACCATCGTGCCGCCGTTCGCGGTTGGGGACCGCACGGTGATGTCTTGCGATGGGCAGGAGTTCGAGACTTACATCGACTGGCTGGCAATTGCCTTTGCCGTGACGTTGACCTCGGCGCCCGCCTTGTCCTTGCCCTGCGGGTTCACCGGGGACGGCCTGCCTGTGGGCCTGCAGATGGTCGGCCCCTTGCGCGGTGAAGCGCAGATACTCGGCCATGCTGCAGCGCTCGAGGCAGAACTCGCGCTTGATCTCGGCCCGATCGATCCCCGGGATGGTGAACCTCCGGCATGAGCGACCGCGCCGCACTTCTGTCGGCTCTTTCATGGCAGATCGAGCTTGGCGCCGATGAGGCGATTTCTGACACGCCGCAGGACCGGTTTGAAGAGAGCAGTCCGAAGTCAGCGCCCGCCCCATCTGCCGCCTCTGCAACGCCGGCAGCTCCGCGCGCACCCGACAGTGCTGCGCGCGCGTCGGTCGACGCGCGGCCTGAGCCTGCAAATCCCGCGGCAGATCTCGCCCGGCAGGCCGAAACGCTGGAGGCGCTGGCCGATGCCATGAAAAGCTGGGACGGCTCGCCGCTGCGCGAGACCGCCCGAAATTTCGTCTTTTGCGATGGCAACCCTGCGGCCCGGCTGATGGTGATCGGCGAGGCTCCCGGCGGGGACGAGGACCGGATCGGTAAGCCCTTTGTCGGACGCGCCGGGCAGCTTCTCGACCGGATGCTCGCCGCCATCGGTCTCGACCGAAACGCCGAGCAACCCGCCAAAGCCGCCTACATCACCAATATCCTGCCCTGGCGCCCACCGGGCAATCGCACCCCGTCCGAAGCCGAAGCGCAAAGCTTTTTGCCCTTCGTCATCCGCCATATCGAACTGGCTAAACCCGACGTGATCCTCTCGATGGGCAACACGCCCACCAAGGCGCTGCTTGCCACCAGCACCGGGATCAAACGCATGCGCGGGACATGGGTGAAGCACGAAGCCACGGGCCTGCCCTTGTTGCCCAGCTTTCACCCGGCCTATCTCCTGCGCCAACCCGCCGACAAGCGCCTCGCCTGGGCTGATCTTCTGGCCTTGCGCAAAGCGCTCGATGGCGCCATGCCGGACCTATGACCCGGATACTCGCATTCTCCGACATGCACATGGCGCGCCGGTGCGCCGCCGAGATCTGTGCCGCCGCCGGGGAAGCCGATCTGGTCATTGGTGCGGGCGATTTTTGCAACGCCCGAAACGGGCTGGACGAGGCCATGGAGATGCTGAGGCCAGTGGCTCCAAAGGCGGTCTATGTCGCCGGTAACGCCGAAAGTGCCGACGAATTGCGCGCGGCGACCTCAGCAACCGTACTTCACGGGGAGATGGTCGAACGCGAAGGGCTGACCATCTTCGGCCTCGGCTACGCCGTGCCCGTCACACCGTTCGGTTCATGGTCCTGCGATCTGACCGAGGAGGAGGCCACTGAACTGCTCGCACCGATGCATGCGCCGGATGTTCTCATCAGTCATTCCCCGCCAAAGGGTGTGGTCGACCGCAGCTCGTCGGGCCAGTCCCTCGGCTCCAATGCCGTCCGTGCCGCGATCGAAAGGGCGCAGCCCAAACTCTGTCTCTGCGGGCATATCCACGACAGCCGCGGACAATCCGGCTTGATTGGACGGACATCCGTGCACAATCTTGGCCCAACCGCCACTTGGTTCGACCTCTGAGAGGAATGCGATGTCCCGCATCGACGATGCCCGTGAGTTCATCCCCGTCCGCATCGCGGTCCTGACCGTCTCGGACACGCGCACACCAGAAGAAGACCGGTCCGGCGATACGCTGGCAGGACGGATCGAGGGCGCGGGCCACATCCTCGCCGCGCGCACCATCGTGATCGATGACCGGGACAAGATCGCCGACCAGCTCCGGACGTGGATCGAAGATGCGGAGATTGACGCCGTCATCTCGACCGGCGGCACGGGCCTGACCGGGCGGGATGTCACGGTCGAGGCGCACCGCGATGTCTATGAAAAGGAAATCGACGCGTTCGGCACGGTCTTCACCCATATCTCGATGGCCAAGATCGGCACGTCGGCGGTCCAGTCCCGGGCCTGTGGCGGCGTCGCGGGTGGGACCTATCTTTTTGCCCTTCCGGGCTCGCCGGGTGCCTGCAAGGACGGCTGGGACGAGATCCTTGCCTACCAGCTCGACTACCGTCACCGGCCCTGCAACTTCGTCGAGATCATGCCCCGGCTCGAGGAGCATCAACGGCGCAAATAGCCGACCGTCGCAATTTGGACAGACTACGTTAACCATAACTGGCTACACGCGTGGAAGCCTCTGACAGGAGCGGCACGATGTTCGAGTGGTTGACGAAAACGGCTGAGCCGCCGCCGGCGGTCCTGGACGAGGCGTATCTGCGCCGGCTTGAATCCCATGTCGGCAGCGATGCGATGGCGGAACTGATGTCGGACGGGCTCATCGAGTTGAAGGACAAGCTCGACAATCTCGAAGCTCGCGCCGGATCTGCGACGGTCAAGCAAATCGCTCCGCTGTGCCATGACATCGCCGGGGCAGCAGGTAATCTCGGCCTGACGGCGATGACGCAGGCCGCGGTTCAGGCCAACCGCTCGGCCATCGGCGACAACCCGCCCCCTGTCGCGGAAATCGCCGCCCTTGTGCTGGCGTGTCGTGACGTCGCCTTTGAAGAGGCGGAGGCATTTCGCAGCGGGTTCACGCCGCCCGGAGTGGACGACGAGGCACAGATGGATCCGGATCCTTGAGCGAGGCCATTGGTCTCAGGGTCCGGTTCGGATGGTTGAACACATGGTCAAGTTGCGTCTATGCACGGCGGATCGCCGGGCCAGTCGCCTCTTGCCCGCAGCCGTAGAAGACGGGAGGGTGCGATGCCAACCGATACAGATGACGGACAGGATCGCGAGACAGGCGCTGCGACCGAGCAGACGCCCCTTATTCTGGTCCGCCGGGATGAGGTCGAAACCGCGCTGGCGGAGCTCGACGACGCCGAACGGCGTTGGGCCGAGCTGAACGGGTTTCGCGGCAAACTGAGGCAGGTTGTCCAGATCCCGGATGACGCGGGCGGTCTGGCCAAGGTGCTGTTCGGCTGGGGCGATGAGGCCGCGCGCGCCCGCGACCGCTTCTATCTTGGCGATTTCGCGCGCTCGGCGCCAGCCGGGACCTATCGGTTGACCGGAGATCTCGATGCGGACGGCGCCGCGCAGGCGGCTCTGGGCTGGCTGCTCGGGCGGTACCGGTTCACCACCTACAAGGAGCCCGGAGAAGAAGTCGACGCCGATCTGGTTGCACCCGACGAGGTCGAGGTCGAGCGCTTGCTGGCGATCACCGAGGGTGTTTTCCTCGCGCGCGATCTCATCAACACGCCAGCCTCCGATATGGGGCCGTCAGCGCTGGAGAAGACCGCCCGCTCGCTTGCCGAACGCCACGGCGCGGACATCGATGTGACCATCGGCAAGGATCTGCTGACCCGTGGTTTTCCGATGATCCATGCGGTGGGACGGGCTGCGGCGGACGCTCCCCGGCTGATCGATATGAGCTGGGGCGATCCGGAGCACCCCGCCATCACGCTGGTCGGCAAGGGTGTCTGCTTCGATACAGGCGGTCTGAACCTCAAACCAGGCGCTTCGATGGGTCTGATGAAGAAGGACATGGGCGGCGGAGCGACGGTGCTGGGCCTTGCGCACATGATCATGTCGCTTGGGCTTCCAATCCGGCTCCGGGTGCTGGTCCCGGCGGTCGAGAACGCGGTGAGCGGTCCGGCAATGCGTCCGGGTGATGTGCTGACATCGCGCTCGGGCCAGACGGTCGAGATCAACAATACCGATGCTGAAGGACGATTGGTTCTGGCCGATGCGCTGACGTTCGCGGCCGAGGACGAGCCCGAACTGATGATCGATATGGCGACCCTGACAGGCGCGGCGCGCGTGGCGCTCGGGCCCGATGTCGTGCCGTTCTATACCGACGAAGAGGATCTGGCCGCAGCGCTTTCCGAGGCGGGGCAGCGGGTGGCCGACCCGATCTGGCGCATGCCGCTCTGGCCCGGGTACGAGCGCGACATCGAGCCCGATATTGCTGATCTGGATAACGCGCCCAAAGGCGGCATGGCGGGGTCGATCACCGCCGCGCTGTTCCTGAAACGGTTTGCCGGCGGTCTGCCCTGGGTGCATTTCGACATCTATGGCTGGACCCCCAAGGCCCGACCCGGGCGCCCGCGGGGTGGGGAATGTCAGGCCGCACGCGCCGTTCTGGCGATGCTTGAAGCGCGCTACGGGCGATGAGCTTTGACCGCAGGCTGGTTGCCGCGCGGCAGGATCTGGCGGCGGCGCATCTTGAAGGTCAGATCGACGCCGCGCGCTATGTCGAAGCCAAGCGGCAGCGGATCATCGCGCCAACAGCGCCCATGCGGGCCAAGCCCGACGTAGGCGGCTCTTATGACACCGAGCTTTTGCATGGCGAGGAGATCGACGTCTACGAGGTCGCGGACGGTTGGGCCTGGGGGCAGTCCGTGCTCGACCGGTATGTCGGATATGTGCCGGCGGATTGCCTTGGCCCGGTATCGCAAACAGCGCCAACACACCGGGTTCAGACGCTGACGGCGCAGGTCTATGGCGAGCCGCAGCTCAAATGCCCGCCGGTCGAGACCTTGCCCTTTGGCGCGCGTCTGACCGAGGAGGCCAACGAGAACGGATATGCCTGCGTCGGGCCAGATCGCTGGATCCCGACAACGCAAGTGCGACGCCTGGATCAGCCCGCCGCGGACTGGGTGGCGGAGGCCGAGAAGTTCCTTGCGGTGCCCTATATTTGGGGTGGCCGATCCTCGGCCGGGCTCGACTGCTCCGCGTTGATCCAGCTCTCGCGTCAGGCCGCGGGTCACGACTGCCTGCGCGATTCTGACATGCAGGAAGCGGCCAGCCCGGCAGTGCCTGACGGAACGAAGCCCAAGCGCGGTGATCTCATGTTCTGGCGCGGCCATGTCGGCGTGATGATCGACGCGGAGACCCTGCTGCACGCCAATGCCCATCACATGGCGGTGGCGATCGAAAGCCTTGCCGCCGCCGTTACACGGATCGAGCAGGCGGGCGATGGCGCGGTGACCCGGCACGCGCGTCTCGACGCCGACGTGACGAACACCTAAGTAGGTCTTTGACGACCCACTGCCGCAGGAGCCCGCGATGACCGCACGCCGCCCCCTCTGGACCCATGCCGCCGTACCCAGCTTGCTTTTGGTTCTGGGAGCGTGCAGTGCGAACGCCGAACAGGGCAGCCTCACGCCGAACGGCAAGACCGCGACCGGGACTGAGACGGTTGCCGCCGCGACACCTGCGCGGCCCGCATCGTTTTCCGCATGGCAGGCGGCGTTTCGTCCACGGGCGCTGTCGGCAGGGATATCTCCTGCGACGCTAGACCGGGCCTTTGCCGGGGTTTCTTTGAACCGGCAAGTCATCGAGCTTGATGGGCGTCAAGCCGAATTCACACGGTCGATCTGGGAGTATCTCGACAGCGCGGTGTCCGACACGCGGATCGCGAATGGCCGGGCCAAGGCGCGCGGACTGGGCCAGACGCTCAGCGATATCGAAACACGGTACAGCGTCGATTACCCCGCAGTTCTGGCGATCTGGGGTCTGGAAAGCGCTTATGGCGCGAATTTCGGCTCGATTCCGGTGGTCGAAAGTCTCTCGACGCTCGCTTACGAGGGGCGGCGGCAGAAGTTTGCCGAGGATCAGTTGATCGCGGCGCTTCAGATCCTGCAATCGGGCGATATCACGCCGGACCGGATGGTCGGATCCTGGGCCGGTGCGATGGGCCATACGCAGTTCATCCCAACGAGTTTCCTCGATTACGCCGTGGATTTCACCGGCGACGGCAAACGCGACATCTGGGCGCCGGATGCAATCGATGCTCTGGCCTCGGCGGCGAATTATCTCTCGCGGTTCGGCTGGACGCGTGGTCAGCCCCCAGTGGTTGAGGTCCGGCTGGCCCAGGGGTTCGACTATCTTCTGGCCGATGACAAGACGCGCAGATCGGCAAACGAGTGGGCCGCGCTGGGGGTGACGGCGGTGTCTGGCAACCTGCCACCCTCGGACGATGTGTCGATTTTGCTGCCTGCCGGTGCCAAAGGCCCCGCCTTTGCCGCCTACCCGAATTTCCGGGTGATCAAGCGCTATAACAACGCGACTTCGTATGCGCTGGCGGTGGCGCATCTGGCAGATCGCATCCGCGGGTCCGGGCCGTTTCAGCAGGCCTGGCCACGCGGCGACCGCAGCCTTTCGCGCAGTGAAAAGCAGGAGTTGCAACAGCTTCTGACGGATCTCGGGTTCGACACGCAAGGCGTAGACGGGATCATCGGGCCGAACAGCCGGGCGGCGGTGCGCGCGTTCCAGACCTCACGCGGATTGGTTCCGGATGGCTATGTCTCCGCCGCTTTGTTGCAGGCCGTCCGGGGCGGATAGCCGGGCTGGGCCGCAATACCCCATCACCGATCTGTAATCCGGCGACGCTGGCGCTGGTGACGCCTCTGCAGTAACCTTGCCCGGTAAGAAGTGCTGCGGAGGGGTTCCAAGTGCTGCGAAGCTGGCAGGAATGTGCGGCGCGCCTGATTGGCGTGGCGGCCGGGCGTGAGCCTGCGGATATGGTGATCCGCAGCGGAAGCTGGGTCAATGTGCACTCTGGCGAGGTTCTGCTCGGCACCGACATTGCTATTGCCGACGGGCGGTTTGCCTATTGCGGCACCGATGCTTCGGCAATGATCGGGCCGGAGACGCAGGTGATCGATGCCGCCGGGCGGTTTCTGGTGCCCGGGCTTTGCGATGCGCATATGCATGTTGAGAGCAGCATGCTGACGGTCACCGAGTTTGTCCGCGCCGTGGCGCCACACGGGACGACCTCGATCTTCATCGACCCCCACGAGATTGCCAATGTGCTTGGCCTGCCCGGTGTGCGGCTGGTCCATGACGAGGCGGCGGTGCAGCCGATCAGTGTGTTTGTCCAGATGCCGTCCTGTGCGCCTTCTGCGCCGGGGCTGGAGACCACGGGACACGAAATCGGGCCCGAGGATGTGGCGGAAGCGATGACATGGCCCGGCATCATCGGGCTGGGTGAAATGATGAATTTTCCGGGTGTTGCGGCGGGCGACCCCAAGATGCTGGGCGAGATCGCTGCGACCCAGATCGCGGGCAAGACGGTCGGCGGGCATTACGCCTCGCCCGATCTCGGCTCGGCTTTCCATGCCTATGTCGCGGGCGGGCCAGCGGATGATCACGAAGGCACGCGCGAGACAGATGCCATCGCCCGCGTGCGTCAGGGGATGCGGGCGATGCTGCGGCTGGGCTCGGCCTGGTACGACGTCGCGGCGCAAATCACGGCGGTGACCCAGAAGGGTCTGGATCCGCGCAACTTCATTCTTTGCACCGACGATTGTCACTCCAGCACGCTGGTGCACGAGGGGCATATGGATCGGGTGGTGCGCCATGCGATCGCCGAAGGTGTAGAGCCGATCACGGCAATCCAGATGGCGACGCTCAATACCGCGAGCCATTTTGGGCTTGAGCGCGAGATGGGTTCGATCACACCGGGCCGGCGGGCGGACATGATCATCTCGTCGGATCTCGAGACCCTGCCGATCGAGACGGTGATCGCGCAGGGCGCGGTCGTGGCCGAGACGGGCAAGATGCGCGCCGATATTCCCGCCTTTACCTACCCCTCCAATGCGCGGGACACGGTCCGGATGCGCCGGGACATGGTGCCGGGAGATTTCGACATCGTACAGCCACTCGGGATCACCGAAGCCGAGGTCCGTGTGATCGGCGTTGTCGAAAATCAGGCTCCGACCAAGGCCCTGACCGCGACCCTTCCGGTGATCGAACAGATCGTCCAGATGGATCGTGGGCAGGATGTTTGCCAGATTGCGCTGGTCGAGCGGCACCGGGCCACGGGACGCATCGTCAACGCGTTCGTCTCCGGGTTTGGCTACAACGTGCCTTGCGCACTTGCCTCGACGGTGGCCCATGACAGCCATAACATGATCGTCGTCGGCACTTCTAAGACCGACATGGCAAAGGCTGCGAGCCGCCTGCGCGAGGTTGGCGGCGGTGTCGCGTTCTGGCGCGATGGCGAGGAGCAGGCGCTCATCGAACTGCCGATTGCGGGCCTGATGACCGACCGCCCGGCGCATGTCGTGGCGAACCGGGCGGACGGGCTGATGCAGGCCATGCGCGCCGTGGGGTGCCGTCTCAACAATGCCTTCATGCAGCACTCGCTGCTGGCTCTGGTCGTGATCCCGGAACTCAGGATCTCGGATCTCGGACTGATCGACGTGACGCGCTTCGAGAAGACCGGCCTCTTCGTCTGAACTTGTGCGATCTGCTACAGACCCGGCCATCTGCACCTTGAGACAATGTACATGTTTCCGCTCGTTACCGGGCGGCACAGGGTATTCATCAGGTCGCGGAGATTTCAGTGCCGGAATACGATTTAAGCTCGGGAACCGCGTTCGATCATACGATCAGGCTGCACAATGCCAATGTCCAGAACATCGTCGATACGCGCGCGGTGATGGCCGGGCACGCCGAGGAGCTGCGGAACTTTCTCTTCGACGACTATCCCCTGACACGGGCGCAGGCCTCCTACACCAATCACCAGCGCCGGTCCGTGCGGTATTGGCAGGGAATGCGGGCCAACCCGACGGACCCGGTGGAGCAGGTTTTTGCACGCACATTGACCGCCTATGAAAGTCGGACCTGCTTCGATCCGTGGAACGGGCGATGGAAGGGCAAATGGAACAGCGCCACTCAAAGCTGGGGCCAGAGGCATATCTGGGACGTGACCCAACCTTACAGCGGGGTGATCGGCGGTGCGGCGGTTGCACAGCATATCCAGCCCGTGACCCAGCGCACGACCCAGCCCAATCTCGCCGAGTTCGTCGAGGGGCCGGAGTTGACCCAGGCGTGGGCGGGCGGAACCGTCAATCTCGCGATCAATGTCTACGATGATGCACGCGGCGTGACAGGGTGGGTGTCGCGCCGGGAGGGCGGAACGCATTATGAGGTGCCGCATATCGGGCTGCTCTTGAACCCGCACACACTGATCTGGATCGCCCAGTTCCGGCCGACGAACAATGTGCAGATGAGCCTGGCGGAGGACTTTCTGATGTTCTTTGAGTGGGTGCTGCCTGCGCAGAACATCTACGGCATTCACGGGCAGCGCTTCCGGATCGACAATGGCCGGATTGTGCCCGTAAGAGTGGAGGGGTGGAGTGAGTACGCCAAGGTGGTCGGCGCGACGCCGCCCGCGCGCCAGCAGGCGCCACAGTCCGTACCGCAAGAGGCGACACCCGCACCGCAAAGGCGCCAGCGGTTGAGGGTGCCCTAGGCGGCAGTCAGTGAAAGTACAAAGACGACGCAGCCGGTGGTGATCGTGGACCTGAAAAACCACAGGTTGTATTCTGGAAGATTGACCTAGGGGCAATGATGATTTTGTGGGAAATCCCACATTCATTCCGGGGTCTTTGGCCCATCTTTTGATGGAATTCGGGTGATTGACGATCATGGCGACACAAACTGTCTTGCGCATGACGCCAAAGCGGGCGGATGACGCGTGGAGGCCACCGGAAGACATCATGTCTGGCGAGAAGCTCTACCATCGGGGCACGCACCGGGCGGCAACGCCTGAGGACACACTGGCGCGACTTACGCCGCATCTTGCCGAGTTTGGCATCACCCGTATCGCGAACGTCACTGGGCTCGACCGTATCGGTTTGCCGGTGGTGATGGTGGTTCGCCCGAATTCGCGCTCGGTCGCGGTCTCGCAGGGCAAGGGGCAGGATCTGGCAGCGGCCAAGGTCTCCGGCGTGATGGAAGCGATCGAAACCTGGCATGCCGAGCGGATGCCCCATCCGCTGCGTCTCGCGAGCTATCGCGAGGTCTCGCAGAGCGGCCCCGTGGTCGATGTGGCGCGGCTGCCCGACATTGAGGGCGGACTGTTCACACCCGATTTGCCGCTTTTGTGGGTCGAGGGAGTGAACCTGCTTGATGGCACGCCGCGCTGGCTGCCTTACGAGATGGTCCACACCAACTACACCGTGCCACGCCCGACCGGGCATGGATGTTTCCCGGCGAGCAGCAACGGGCTGGCCTCGGGCAATACAGCGATCGAGGCTGAAATCCATGCCATCTGCGAAGTGATCGAGCGCGATGCCAGCACGCTGTGGGCGCATATGCCCGATGCGATGCGCGCCGCACGTCTGATCGACCCGGCCTCGGTCGATGATCCTCAATGCCGCGAGATCATCAATCAGCTTGGCGCCGCCGGTCTGCGCCTGGCGATCTGGGACACGCGCACCGATGTCGGGGTGGCGAGTTTTCACTGCTACCTGATGGATGACGGCGCGGATCGGGGTCACATCGGGGCTGGCGCCGGATGCCACCCGGCCAAGGAGATCGCCCTCTCGCGGGCCCTGACCGAGGCGGTGCAGACCCGCACGACTTACATTGCAGGGTCGCGCGATGACCTCTCGCCAGAGGAATTCTCTGCTGCGGGGCGCGATGCAAAATATGACTATGCCGCCCGGATGGGCGCCGATGGTGCGCCCGAGATGGACTATCGCGGGCTGCCGGTCGTGGATCATGCGACCTTCGAGGAAGATCGGGATTATCTGACCGCCCGGTTGAAACGGGTCGGGATTGATGAAGTTGTCTCGGTCGACATGACCCGGCCCGAGTTCGGAATTTCGGTGGTGCGTGTGGTCATCCCGGGCTTGGAAGCGCCCCACGACGACGAGACCTACGTGCCCGGGCCGCGCGTGGCGGCGCTCCGCAAAAGGGGCGAGTCATGATTGCGGTGTTCTGCGGCCCGACGATTTCGGCGGAGGAGGTACAGGCACACCTGCCCGCGCAATGCCATCCGCCTGCTGCGCGCGGGGATATCTACCGCGTTGCGCGCGAAGACCGCCCACGTGCGATCGGCCTGATTGACGGTTTTTTTCAGGGCGCGCTCTCGGTCTGGCACAAGGAAATTCTCTGGGCGATGGCGCAAGGGATACATGTCTTTGGCGCGTCCAGCATGGGCGCCCTGCGTGCGTCTGAGCTCAACGCCTATGGGATGCACGGGGTTGGCCAGGTTTTTCGAGCGTACCGCGACGGCGAGATCGAGGACGATGACGAGGTGGCCCTTGTCCATGGTCCGGCCGAAACCGGGTATGCCGCCCTGTCCGAACCGCTGGTCAACATTCGTGCGACCCTGGCTGCGGCCGAGACCGCCGGTGTTGTCGACAGCGCCGTTACTGAAACGCTGATCGCCAACGCCAAAGCCACCTTCTATCAGCATCTGACATGGGAGCATCTGCTCGCGATGTCGGGTGGTGATGCAGATCAGATGGCTGCGCTGGACGCATGGCTGCCCGAGAACAAGGTCGATGCCAAACGAGACGACGCGGTCGAGATGCTGACCGAGATGTCCACGTTCCTGCAGTCCATTCCGACGCCCTGCGAGGTCGATTATCATTTCGAACGGACGCATCTTTGGGACGAGGTGGTCGCGGACGTCGCGAACGATCCCGGTAAAGACGTGCTCTGGAACGGGCTGACGGCTGCGGAGCTGCTGGGGGCTTTGCAGGCGGAGCCTGATCTTTACGCCCGGCTGCGTGATCTTGCCGTGCGCCGCGTTGTGCCAGAGGGCGCAGCCGTCCCTGTGGCCGAGCGGGATGTGCGTCAGGCGCTCACAGCGTTTCGCCAGAACAACGATCTGCTGACCGCAGCCGAATTCACAGATTGGCTCGAGCGTCGCGGATGGTCCGAACATGCACTGCGCCAACGCCTTGCCCAAGACATCGCGCGGAACAACGTTGCGGGCGATCATGAGGCAGAGGTAAACGCCGAGATCCTCGAGCAGCTCAGGATGTCGCCCGAGTTTGATGCCGTGCTGGCCCGCGCGCGCGCTCTGCAGTTGACAACGCAAACCACCTCGGATGTTGTTCGAGTGGATTTCATGACGAATGGTTTGACTTAGTGATGCAACAGGGCGGAACCAGATTTTTACTGTACCCGCAGCCGCCGTTCCTGGAAGGGTTCGGCGAGCCGGAGGTTGTTGAGGTCTCGTCTCCGCCCGGCTCCATCGCCCCCGGCCCCTCTGACGAGCGGATGTACACGGTGTTCCCGCATGACAAGCGCGTCACCTATGGCGATTTTATCGACCGGGCCGGGCACAAGTTTGCGCCGCCCTGGCGCGGCACGTCGTTTCCGCCCGCCATGCCGACGCGGGGCGGGCATTTCGATCGCATTCCTGTTGGAACACCGCAGTTCGAGATGGCGCATCTATTTGGTTCGGTCCGCTTTGTGCTCGACATATGGGAAGGGTATTTCGACCAGCCGATCACTTGGCACTTCGGCGATTTTCACGAGCGCATGGAGCTGTTGATCATGCCGCGTTTCCCCAACGCCACGATGGGCTACGGGTTCATGGAGATCGGCGGCTATCATATGGACAACGGGGACTACCGCCCGTTCAGTCTGAACTTCGATGTCCTTGGTCACGAGGTCGGGCATTCGATCATCTACCCCATCGTCGGGCTGCCCAAGCCGGGGCTGGTCCACAACGACTATTACGGCTTTCACGAGAGCGCGGCCGACATGGTGGGCCTGCTCTCGTCGCTGCATTTCGACAGCGTGCTCGACGGTGTACTGCGCCAGACCAGCGGCAATCTTTACGCCAATAACAAGTTCAACCGCATGGGGGAGTTGAGCGAGAACGATCAGATCCGGATGGCCGCGAACACGCGCACGCTTTGGGAGTTCACCGAGGGTTGGGAGAGTGAGCACGATCTTGGTCTGCCGCTGACGGCGGCGATGTTCGACACCATTGTCGATCTCTTCCACGAGTCGCTGAAAGCACGCGGGGTCATGTCACCCGAGATGGAGATGATGTCTGATGCACTGGAGTACCATCCGGAATATGGCCCGCGTTTGCAGGACGCGTTCAACGAGACCTATGCGCGCCACCCCGAGGAGATGCGCGAGGCGCTGATCGAGGCGCGCGACTTCGCCGGCACCTATCTGGCGGTGACGTTCTCCAAGCTGACACCGCGCCTGACTTACCGCGATGTGGCGGAGGCACTGCTGGAGGCCGAGGCGGAGGTCAGCGGGGGGCGCTATCAGGAGATCTTCCGGCACAATCTGGCACGGCGCGGCATCGGCATCGTCGATGTCGGCCCGAGGCTTTCGGACCCGGAGGACGGCCACAACGCGGCCCCGTCGCATGACGATCACTGCTATCCGTGCAGCCGGTTCGGACGTCACCGCAAAAAGGGTGTCGGCGAGACCGAAACGGCGTGAGGCATCCATGGGCTTGAAGACAGGGCAAAGATATAAAACGGGACAGGAGGATCAGATATGTCCGAGACGCTACTGAACGGGACATCCGTTCATCTCATCGGAAGGGTGATGGATGACATCACGCTTTCGACAGCCAAGTACACCGCGAACGACGGGCACGGGAATTCGCTCCAGAAACAGTTGGCTGGCACGAAGGGCAAGCAGTCCTATCTCGCGCGGATCTATGCCTATTCCTTTGGCAACGTGATGACCGAACTGGATGAGCCGACGATCTTTCTGGTGCACGGTCCCGGGCGGGTGGTGAACGATCCGGTGCCGCCGCCGCTCGAGGCCATCCGCTCGCCGAGTACGGACAAGACCGGCGTCGGCGCGCAAGACTACGTCTTCACGGACGACATGCGGTACTGGGAGTACGATAAGAACGATATCTCGCTCCGGCTTGATCTTTATACCGGGACGCTCGAGGACATCCTGCTGATGCCGGGCGATGGCGGCGAGCAGGACTTCTATCCCGATGGTGGCGGCAAGGTTGGCGGAGGCCGCGTCGGTGGTGGCCGCGTTGGCGGAGGCCGGGTCGGTGGCGGCCGCGTTGGCGGCGGCCGGGTCGGTGGCGGACGTGTCGGCGGGAGTTGAACGAACTGAATGAATTCTGACGCGGCCAGCGGGTCGCGTCGAGGCTGGAGTGGCACAACCCTGGGATGAAATCCCCGACCTGATCGCCTTTTAGCGGTTGGGCGCGAAGGAGTATTTTCTGCTGTCGATTGATGTTCCCTTTGCATTTCGCTGCGTTTTCAAGGACAAAATTCGCGGATCCTACACAACGCGGCTGAACGGGGCGCACCGTGGGCGTACAGCAGGCACACGAGCTCAAGGCAGTTCTTGTTGCAGATGTCGAGGGCTACACGCGCTTGATGTCTCGGCGGGAGCATGAGACGCACGCGTTGACGAATTCCTGCCTCGAGCTGTTCCGGGAGCTGGTGCCCGAGCATCAGGGAACTCTGATCAAGACGACCGGTGACGGGGTGGTTATCGAGTTCAAGTCAGCAATCTCTGCTGTCCGGTATGGCATTGATATTCAACAGAAATTGCAGGACGCGAATGCGTCGATCCCGGATCAGGAGCGGCCGAAGTTCCGGATCGGCGTGCATCTCGGCGAGATCATGCGCGAGGGTGGCGACATCTATGGTCACAGCGTCAATGTCGCGACCCGGATCGAACAGTTTGCCGATCCGAACGGGATCGTAGTCTCGGAGGTGGTCTACGAGTTCGTCCACCGCAGCATGAATATCGGGTTCGAGTGCATCGGTAGCCGCGAGCTGAAGAACATCGACACCGCGATCACGATCTACAAGGTGCGCACCGATCTCGATGCGGCGGTTATGGTGCCGACCAAACGCAAACCTCTGACGCCGCTTACACTGCCCGATCGGCCTTCGATTGCCGTTCTGCCCTTTGATCATCCTTCGGAGAACGAAGACGCCCGCTATCTTGCGGACGGGGTCAGCGAAGACATCATAACGTGCTTGTCGAAGTTTGATGAACTCTTTGTAATCGCTAGGAAAACCTCGTTCTTCTATCGCAATGCGGAGCAGCCGACGCACGAAATTGCCGCCGAACTCGGTGTGCGCTACATGCTGGAAGGAAGCGTCCGGAAAAGTGGGAATCGCGTTAGGATCAACACGCAACTTGTTGATTGTGTTCAGAATCATGGGATCTGGGCCGAGAAGTACGATTTCGAGGTCGAGGATATCTTCGAAGTTCAGGATAATGTGGCAAATGCCATAGTCGCCACCATCGGGGGTCGGCTAAAAGTCGCCGAAGCAGTTCGGAGAAATGAATTGGCGACTGAGAACCTCAAAGCATATGGCGAACTCCTGCACGGACGTGAGCTCCTGCAGAAATACACAGCCAAAGACAATGCCGCGGCACAGATCCACTTCAAGAACGCGCTCGAGCACGATCCGGATTATGCCCCGGCTTGTGCCGCGATGGCCCGAGCGCGGAACTATGACTGGCAGTTCGAGTGGGGCGAGACTTCAGATGATGGGCTGACCGAAGCGGTGGATTGGGCGCAACGCGCGGTGTCACTGGATCGCTCGAGCCCACGTGCCCATGCGGAACTGGGCTTTAGTCTGCTGTTCTCGAAAAAGCTCGATCGTTCGATTGAGGAATTTCGGACCGCGCTGGATCTGAACCCGAACGACAGCGACATCATGGCCGAGATGGCTGATGCACTGACCTATAGCGGACAGGCGGACGAAGCCGAGACTCTGCTGGAGAAAGCAATCCGCCTGAACCCGTACCACCCTGACACGTACCTCTGGTACATGGGCGATGCGTATTTTGTGCTGCGTCAGTATCGTGATGCGATCGAAGCTATGGAGCGCATGACCAACCCGTCAATTGGATGTCGGCTGCTGGCCGCGTGTTACGCACATCTCGATGAGATCGAACATGCCTCGACGCATGCGCAGCAGGTGCTGAAGATGCAGCCCGAGTTTTCGGTGAATGACTGGGTCAAGAAGCAGCCCGAGATCAATCCCAAGGATACCGAGCATCTGGCCGAAGGTCTGTTGAAGGCGGGGCTGCCTGCCTGATCCCTCAACCAGCGTAAGCCTGAAGCGGCAGCACGTCCAGATCCCCTTCCTTGACATTCTCGATGGCCCGCGCGGCGGCATAGGCGCCCGCCGCGGTCGTGTAGTAGGGGATCTTCTGGCGCAGTGCGGTCGCCCGGATGTCGAAGCTGTCGCGCACGGACTGGGCGCCTTCGGTTGTGTTGAAGACCAGCGTGATACCGCCGTCCTTCATCCGGTCAACGATATGCGGGCGCCCCTCATAGACCTTGTTGATCCGCGTGTTTGGCACGCCGCGCTCGGAGAGATATTCGGCGGTCCCACCGGTGGCGATGATCTCGAAGCCCTGCCGGTGCAGGATGGTCGCGGCCTCGACAATGACGTCCTTGTCGCTGTCGCGCACTGAGACAAATGCCGTGCCCGCTTCTGGCAGCGGGTTGCCGGCGCCAAGCTGGCTCTTGAGGAAGGCCCGCGCGAACCCCTTGTCGAGCCCCATGACCTCGCCGGTCGAGCGCATCTCCGGTCCGAGAAGCGTATCCACCCCAGGGAAGCGGGCGAAGGGCAGTACGGCTTCCTTGACCGCGGTGTGCCGTGTCGCGGGGTCGACCAGATCGAAAGCTGTGAGTTTCTCACCGGCCATGACCCGCGCGGCGATGGAGGCGATCGGCGAGCCGACGGCCTTGGCAACGAATGGCACCGTGCGTGAGGCGCGTGGATTGACCTCGAGCACGTAGATGTCCGAGCCTTTGATCGCGAACTGCACGTTCATCAGTCCGACCACGTTCAGCCCGAGTGCAAGCGCGGCGGTCTGGCGTTTCAGCTCGGCGATCATCTCGGGCCCGAGCGAATGGGGCGGCAGCGAGCAGGCGCTGTCGCCGGAATGGACGCCTGCCTCCTCGATATGTTCCATGATGCCTGCGACATGCACGTCCGTGCCGTCGGAGAGGGCATCGACATCGACCTCGACCGCACCGGAGAGATAGCTGTCGATCAGGACCGGGCTGTCGCCGGAGACAACCACGGCCTCATTGATATAGCGGCGCAGTTCGCTGTCATTGCGCACGATTTCCATGGCCCGCCCACCCAGCACATAGGACGGCCGGATCACCACGGGATAGCCAACCGTGTTCGCGATGGTGAACGCCTCCTCGCCGGAGTGGGCGATGC
>CAYYZH010000024.1:28250-31683 GCA_964475765.1 uncultured Limibaculum sp. | reverse complement strand
GGCACGGAGAGCTGCGATTGGGCCTCGATGCTGGCGCGAATGTATGTTCGCTGGGCCGAGAGCCGCGGTTACAAAATCGAGCTTCAGTCGGAGACCCCGGGCGATGAGGCCGGGATCAAGTCTGCCACCTATCAGGTCAAGGGCGACAGTGCGTTTGGGTGGCTCAAGACCGAGTCCGGTGTGCATCGGCTGGTGCGCATCAGCCCGTTCGATAGCAACGCCCGGCGTCATACCTCGTTCAGTTCGGTGTGGGTCTATCCCGTGATCGACGATACGATCGAGATCGATATCAACCCGAGCGATCTTCGGGTCGATACCTACCGCTCTTCCGGAGCGGGCGGCCAGCACGTCAACACAACAGACTCCGCAGTTCGCATCACCCATGTGCCTACAGGTATCGTGGTGACCTCCTCGGAGAAGTCGCAGCATCAGAACCGTGACATCGCCATGAAGGCGCTGCGGGCGCGGCTCTATGACATCGAGATGAAAAAGAAGACCCAGGCCATTCAGGACGCGCATGACGCCAAGTCCGACATCGGCTGGGGCCACCAGATCCGGTCCTACGTGCTGCAGCCCTATCAGATGGTCAAAGATCTGCGCACCAAGGTCGAGACATCGGACAGTCAGGGCGTTCTCGACGGAGCGCTTGACCCTTTCATGGCTGCTGCTCTGGCGCAGGATGTCGTGGGAAAATCGCCTGGCGAGATCGACGAAGACCTCTGATTTCAGCTTTTACGTGACGCCGCATTATCGCCACACCCGTTCTGTAATCATTTGTGATCACGTTTTTCCCTCTTTTTGTGCTGGAAATTCGCCTTTAACGCGTATTTTCAATAGCGAAATGAGCCGGAGGCTGAACATGAAGATCTATTCGGTGATGTCTTCCCGCGCAGTAGCGGCAGCGGTTGTTGAGAAAATGAACGCTGAGGAGCAAGCTGGCCCCAAAAGCACCTCTGCGGACTGTCAGGACAAGGCGTGCGATGTTGGAGCAGCACCGCGCGAAGCTGTGGCGCAACGACGTAAGTCAGCCTGAGTTCCTAACACTTTACTCCACCTTCGCTCGATGGCACGGCTGCTCGGGCTTCTCATGTTGTGAGCCTCAACGGCATTCCCCATCCTCGACCCCAAGGCTATGCGATCAGATGTGATCGTGATGCCCAAAGCATTTCGCCTGAAACCTCCCATATCAGCGTTGCGAATATACGGACAAACCGGATTGGGAGGCTGACATGAAGACGATCTTGTGGACGACCGCCGCGGCAACGCTCGTGGTGATGAGTTTCGCGGATGCCGAGGCTCGGGTGCGGAAGGGCGGCGAGAACACAGCGCAGGAGCAGAACCTGAAGCTCAAGGCCGAATGGGATCAGGCCCGGCGCGCCGGTGGCTATCCCGATCCGATTTCAGCCCTGTTGGCCGTGATCAATGGAGAACCGCTCGCGACGTTCCTGCAGCCGGTCATCAACGATCCTGAACCCCATGAGGTGCGCTGGCCGCTACCGCCGGGCGAAACCCCTGAGGGTCTGAAATAAGAAACGGCGCGGGCTGATCCCGCGCCGTTCCATGAATCCCATGGGGGCAGGTGTACTGCCCCCTCTAGCCTTTGACTAGGCGAACCACCAGCGTTCGGAGATCCGGCTGCCGTCCAGCATCCAGAGGTTCCCGATGGTGCCCGAGTTCGCCAGCTTGGACGATGCTGCGTCGACGTAGTTGGCGTACATCGGCACAACAACCGAGCCTTCGGTCGAGCACAGCATCTGCATCTCGGTGTACATCTCGCGACGCTTGGCGGTGTCGAGCTCGGCGCGTGCTTCGAGGAGCAGTGACTGGAAGCGCTCGTTCTCCCAGAAGTTGTCGTTCCACGGCACACCGGTCTCGTAGGCGGTCGAGAACATCCAGTCCTCGGTCGCCCGGCCCGACCAGTAGCAGGCACAGAACGGCTTCTTCTGCCAAACGTTCGACCAGTATCCGTCCTGCGGCTCGCGCACGACATTCACGTTGATGCCGATGTCCTTGGCCGACTGCTGGAACAGAACGGCTGCATCGACCGCACCGTTGAACGCGGCAGCCGAAGCGGACAGATCGATATCGAGGCTGTCGAGACCCGCCTGCTTGAGATGGAACTTGGCCTTCTCAGGATCGTATTCGGTCTGCGGCAGGTCCGCGGCATAATACTGGTTCGCCGGACCGATGGGGTGATCGTTGCCGATCGCGCCATGACCCTGCAGGATCTTGTCGACCAGTTCCTGACGATTGAACGCGTACTTGATGGCCTTTCGCACATCGGCGTTGTCATAGGGCGCGACGTTTGCGTGCATCGGGAAGGTGTAGTGCTGGTTGCCCGTTACCTCGACAATGTTCACGTTAGGGTTCCGGTCAAGCATCTGCATGGTCGAGAAGTCGACCTTGTTGATGGCATCGACCTGGTCAGTCATTATCGCGTTCATGCGCGCCGTCGTGTCGGTGATCGCGAGTGCTTCGATCGAATCGAACCAGCAAGCGTCGTCCTTGTAGTGGTTCTCGTACTTTGAAACCAAAGCGCGGACGCCCGGCTCGAAGTTCTCGACCTTGTACCCACCGGTTCCGATGCCCTTGGCAATTGATTCCTCGATCATCCCGGCCGGGTGCATCACGATGTGATAATCGGACAGCAGGTAGGGGAAGTCCGCATTGCCGGCGGCCAGCGTGAACTGCACCTGATGGCTGTCGAGCTTCTTGGTTTCCTCGATGGCGGCAAGGATTGGCTTGGCCGGTGACTTCGCGCCTTCTTCGGTGTGGATCGCGAAGGTTTCGATCACGTCGTCAGCACTGAAGTCCTTGCCGTTGTGAAAGGTCACACCCTTGCGCAGGTTGAAGGTCCAGGTCTTCGCATCGGAAGAGGCTTCCCAGCTTTCGGCCAATTCGCCCTTCAGCGAGCCGTCGGCGGCAACCTCGGTCATGCAGTCGAAGACACAGCCATGACCCATGTTGATCATGTAGCTGTCCGAATGCGTCCGCCCGTCCCAGCTATCGGAGGTGTTGGCGCCGCCCATCCCGAGGCGAAGCGTGCCGCCCTTCTTCGGGCCTTCTGCCAAAACCGGAGTGGCTGCGCTGGCATAGGCCGCAGCAGCAGCACCCGCTTTCAGCATCGTGCGTCGGTTCAAGTTCAAAGCCATACTCATGTCTCCCTGTGGTTGGCTCTTGGTGTTCCGTCCCTCGGTTCCGGCTTTGACCGGACTTTTTGTTATGCCCCCACGGTCACACAGATACACTGGTGCGTGCAGGCATAGTGCCAGATTCACATCTGGCTTGTGGCAGCGTCCCCGATATTTTCTACGCCGCGCTGTTGCAGCAGTTCCGTCAACCAGTCCGGATCCATCTCCGGCACCGAACTGAGCAAGAGGTCCGTATAGGGATGGTGCGGCGGACGGAACATCTCATCCTTTGGACCGGCTTC
>CAYYZH010000024.1:0-28150 GCA_964475765.1 uncultured Limibaculum sp. | reverse complement strand
GGCAGGCGGTTGTAGTACTGCGAGGGCTCAAGCTCGATCTGCTCCAGCAGGTACTCGACCCGCTTGCGCTTTTCCGCGCCCTTGAGGCCGAGATAGAACTCGACCGGACGCCCGATGATGTCCGAGATCTTCGACTTCGGGTTTAGCGCGGTATCGGCCATCTGGTAGATCATCTGGGCCTGGCGCAACTCGTCCTTGGAGCGTTTGCGATAGTCCGCGCGTAAAGGCTCTCCGTTCGCATAGATCTGCCCCGAAATCGGAGGCAGCAGACCGGTGATACAGCGCGCAGCCGTCGATTTGCCCGATCCGGACTCTCCCACAACCGCGACTGTGCGGCCCTTGTGGATGTCGAAGCTGATCTCATGCAGCACAGGGATCTTGCCATAGGCAGCGGTGACATTCTCGACGCGGATGACCGGTGTCTCGCCCGCCGCCGCCATCGGTTGCTGTGGGCGTTGGAAGGATCGCACGGCCCAGAGCGACTTGGTGTAGTCCTCTGTCGGAGCCGACAGCATGGTGCGCGTGTCGCTCTCCTCGACCTCATCGCCTTTGAGCAGAACTTTGATCCGGTCGGCCATCTGGGCAACGACGGCCAGATCATGCGTGATGTAGATCGCAGCCGTGTTGAACTGCTCAACGATGTCCCGGATGGCGGCCAGCACCTCGATCTGGGTCGTCACATCAAGCGCTGTGGTCGGCTCGTCAAAGATGATCAGATCGGGTCGGCACGACATCGCCATCGCCGTCATGGCGCGTTGAAGCTGGCCGCCCGAAACCTGGTGAGGATAGCGAAACCCGATCTCCTCCGGGTTAGGCAGACGCAGCTTGCGGTAGAGCTCGATTCCGTCTTCCTGGCTTTCCGCCTTGCCGGAGACACCGTGCTGGGTGGGCGCTTCGGTGTGCTGATCGATCAACTTGTGGGCGGGATTGAAGCTCGCCGCCGCGGATTGCGCGACATAGGCAATGCGCTTGCCTAGCAACTCGCGTTTGACCGTCGCCGAGGCTCCGACCAGATCGATGCCGTCAAACTCGACTGTACCGCCCGAAATCCGGCACCCATCGCGGCAGAACCCCATGGCGGCGAGACCGATGGTCGACTTGCCCGCACCGGACTCTCCGATCAGGCCGAGAACTTCGCCCTTGTGCAGGTCGAGGTCCACGCCATGCACGATGCCGTTCCACGTCTCGTCTGCCCGGCCTTCGATCTTGAGATCCCGGATCTTGACCAGCAGTTCCTGGTTCGAGGTGCTCGTGCTCATCGACTTACTCCTTCAAACCCGAGGACCGGTGCAGCATCCAGTCGACCACGAAATTGACCGCCACGGTCAGAAGCGCAATCGCACCCGCCGCCATCAGGGGCAGGGAGGCCGCGACCGGCGCGAAGGTGGCGTAGCTGATGAACTGTGCGAGATCCGCAACCATCGAGCCCCAGTCTGCCAGCGGTGGTTGGATGCCGAGGCCAAGGAACGACAGTGCTGCAATCGTCAGGAAGACGAAGCAAAAGCGCAGTCCGAACTCGGCCAGCAGGGGCGCGGTCGCGTTGGGCAGGATCTCCTTGAAGATCAGATAGCTTAGCCCCTCGCCGCGCAGTTTGGCCGCTTCGATATAGTCCATCACCACGATATTCAGCCCGACCGCGCGGGCCAGGCGATAGACTCGGGTCGAGTCCAGAACCGCGATGATCACGACCATGAAGACCGTGAGTGAAATCCCGATCTCGCTCGCCCAGGCCGAGGCGATGGTCATCAGGAGAAGTGCGAAGATCAGCGAGGGGATCGACATCAGCACATCGACGATACGGCTCAGGAGTTGCTCGAGCCAACCGCCGATCGTGGCCGCCAGAAATCCAAGGCTCGCCCCGATCAGGAAAGCCAGCAGCGTGGTGATAAACGCAATGCCAACCGTGTTGCGCGCGCCATAGATCAGACGGCTGAGGATGTCCCTGCCGATCTGATCTGTCCCCAGCGTGAAGGCGGGGTCGTCGCCGGGCAGCAGCAGGGCCTTCTCAAACACCTGAGCCTCGCCGTAGGGCGCGAGGATGTCCGCCCCGACCGCCAGGATGATGTAGATCAGGATGATCAAAATTCCGAAGGCCGCCGTCAAAGGTGCCTGCCGCATCGGTTTGGCGACAGTTTCAGGCATGGTTCGGCGCAGAAGCTCGCGAAAGATCCAAGACGCTGCGATGCAACCCGCGATGACGATAACAACCCACATCAAGAACATCATCTCTGCGTCCCCCTACTTCGGATGCCGGAGACGCGGATTCGACAGGATCGAAAGGATGTCCGCGGTCAGGTTCAACAGGATGTAGGCGGCGGCAAAGATCAGGCAGCACGCCTGGACAATTGGAATGTCACGTAATCGCACGCTGTCGACAAAGAGCTGACCGACACCGGGATAGACGAACACCACCTCAACCACGACGACGCCTGTGATCAGGTATGCGAGGTTCAGCGCGATGACGTTGATGATCGGCGCGAGCGCGTTTGGAAGTGCGTGGACAACGATGATGCGCGCTGGGCTCAACCCCTTGAGCCGCGCCATCTCGATGTAAGGTGAGGCGAGCAGGTTTATGATCGCAGCCCGGGTCATGCGCATCATGTGTGCCGTGACGACCAGCGTAAGGGTCAATGCGGGAAGCATCGTCTTATACAGCCGCTCGAAAAACGGCATGTCATTGTAGACGTTTGAGAGTGTCGGGAACCAGCCGGTCTGGACCGACAGGAAGAGGACCAACACATACGCCACGAAGAACTCGGGGCTCGAGATCGAGGTCAGCGTGGCGACGTTGGCGACACGATCGAAAAGCGTGTTGCGGTAGAGCGCGGCAAGAATGCCTACGATCAGCGAAAGTGGCACCGCAATGGCTGCCGCAACAAGGGCAAGGAAGAGCGTGTTGGCAAACCTTCCCTCGAGCTGCTCGGCAACCGGGCGCTTGTTGCCGAACGACACGCCAAAATCGCCCTGCACCGCGTTGCCCAGCCATTGGAAATACCGCACATGGGGAGGCTGATCGAGACCGAGCTCCTTTTCGATGGCGGCGACGGATTCCTCCGTGGCGGCCTGTCCGAGGATCTCCTGCGCGAAGTTGCCGGGCAGGGCCTCGACGGCTGCAAAGATCACCAGTGAGACGACGAAGAGTGTAACCAGACCGAGCCCAAGGCGTTTGCCGATGAGCCCAAAGATATCCGACTTGATGGCCACGGAGATACCACCCCACTTGGCAGCAGATCCGGCTTTGTGAAGGTCCGCCGGTGTTCCACCGCTAGTTCCTGTTAACGACATTCTTTGACGTAGACGTGCAACTTCGCAAGTGCGAACTGGATCTGGCACCAGAGAAACCTGCGCTCTGCATGCGCACCAGGCGCATGGACGAATGCGGGAAGGTTCGTTGCCCTTCAACCTTGACACGAATGAACAAACCGAGATTGTTGTCTTTGAACGGCCCGTCTCAAAGGGTCGACAGTGTAGAACGGAGGGGATCGAAATGAGACGCTTTTTCAATGCCTTGGCGGGTACTGCGTTGGCTACGATGCTGACTGGAGCGGCGGTAGCGGCGGAGAGTATCAAGATTGCATTCATTGATCCGCTGTCGGGTCCGTTTGCGACGACAGGCACCAACGGTTTGGCTGAATGGGAGTTCGCCGTTGAAGAGCTTGTGAACAAGCAGGGCGGTGTTCTCGATGGTCAGAGCTTTGAGATTGTCGCGTTCGACAATAAAATCAGCCCCAAGGAAAGCCTGATCCAACTGCAGGTCGCGATCGATCAGGGGATCAAGTTCATTGCGCAGGGCAATTCGTCCGGCGTGGCCAATGCGTTGACCGACGCGATCAACAAGCACAACAGGCGCAATCCCGATGACCGCGTGCTGTTCTTGAACTACTCCGCGGTCGACCCGGCACTGACGAATGACAAATGCAATTTCTGGCATTTCCGCTTTGATGCAAACGCCGACATCAAGATGGATGCTCTGTCGGATGTCATCAAAGACAATGCCGACATCAAGAAGGTCTATCTGATCGGTCAGGACTATTCCTTCGGCAAAGCGGTCGCTGCGGCGGCCGTGAAATATCTTGGTGAGAAACGCCCGGATATCGAGATCGTCGGCAACGAGCTGCACCCGATCGGCAAGGTCAAGGATTTCACGCCCTATGCCCGCAAGATTACCGCCTCGGGCGCAGATGCGATCATCACGGGCAACTGGGGCGCTGACATGGTGGGTCTGGGTAAGTCGGTGATCCAGGGCGGCTTTGAAGGCCCGATCTACACCTACTACGCAGCTGCGAACGGGATCACCAAGACGTTCGGGGCGGAAGGCAAGGGCACAATCAATCAAATCCAGGAAGGGCCGCTGAACCCGCCCGCGTCCGATCGCATGGCAGCCTATGTGCGGGCCTTCAAGGAGAAGAACCCGGATTTCGATATTACCCAATCACGGATAACCAACGCGGCCGAAATGCTGGCCAAGGCGATCAACGCGGCAGGGTCCACAGATGCTGTTGAGGTTGCCAAGGCGCTGGAGGGCATGGAGCATGACAGCCTTTGGGGCGGGAAGATCTACATGCGCCCGCAGGATCATCAGGCCATCCAGAACGTGCACATCGCGACCCATACGGATGAGAACGTAGAGTTCGACCTCGACAATTCCGGCTTTGGGCTTGTCGCGCAAAGCACGGTAGAGATGGCCGCGATGAACAGCCCAACAACCTGCGAGATGAAACGACCGTGACCTGACAACAAGGTTGCGTCTTCAGCAAGTTTGCTCGAAAGGCAAATTCGCTTGAAGATTCACCCTCCGTGCAGCGGGGCGCCATGGAACTGATCCTCATAAACGTGGCGGACGGGCTGGTCACTGGCCTGCTGCTGTTCATGTTGTCAGCGGGTCTGACACTGATCTTTTCCATGATGGGCGTGCTGAACTTTGCGCATGCCAGCTTCTACATGCTGGGTGCTTATTTCGGCTATCAGATCAGCCGCTATGTCGGGTACTGGCCCGGATTGATCCTGGCGCCGGTGATTGTCGGCGTCCTCGGGGCCTGGGTCGAGAAATATGGCCTACGCCGGGTCCACAAGCATGGGCATGTGCCCGAATTGATCTTCACCTTCGGGCTCGCTTTCCTGATTGAGGAAATCGTACAGTTCTTCTGGGGCGTCAATCAGATGGCCTACGAATTGCCGCCCGAGTTGAACTTCACCCTGTTCCGGATCGGCGACAATGCCTTCCCGGCCTACAAATTCTTCATGATCGCAATCTCGGTTGCCATCTTCCTTGTGCTGCTGACCATCCTTAAGCGCACCCGGGTCGGGTTGGTCATTCAGGCAGCGCTCAGCCATCCGCAAACGGTCGAGGCGCTGGGCCATAACGTGCCGCGCGTTTTCATGGGGGTCTTTGGGGTCGGCACGGCTTTGGCCGGTGTCGCCGGCGTCATTGCAGGGCCGGTCCTTGGCACCTTCCCCGGCATGGCCTTTGTGCTGGGCTCGATCGTGTTCGTCGTCATCGTTGTCGGAGGGCTCGGCTCGCTCTGGGGCGCCTTGATCGCTTCGCTCCTGATCGGCTGGATGACAACGTTCGCCAAGACTTACAATGTCAGCGGCGCGGACGTCATGGCTCTGATCGGCCTCGCGCCGCCAGATGACCTCAGCGCCAGCCCGTTTCGCGATATCTGGACCATGACGCTACCGCAGATCGCGGACATTTTGCCGTATCTGTTCCTGATCCTGGTCCTGATTTTCCGGCCCTACGGGCTGATGGGCAAACGCGAGACATGAGCGCGACCGCCACTTCTGCTGCGAAAGGCACTGGCGCATTTGGCGTCCTGCTGCCGTGGCTGATTGCCATCCTGCTGGTCATTGTCCTGCCGTTCATCTTCACTGAGCGTTCGGCCATCACGATCATGAACCAGATCGCGATCACAATCGTATTCGCGCTCAGCTACAACATGCTGTTGGGTCAGGGCGGCATGCTCAGTTTCGGCCATGCCGTCTACATGGGTCTCGGCGGTTTTCTGGCCATGCACCTGATGCACCGGATCGAAGTCGATGCCTGGCCAATCCCGTTGCCCTTTCTGCCACTGTTCGCGGGCCTTTTCGGTCTGGGGTTTGCAACTCTGATCGGCGCGTTTTCAGTCAAGCGAGCCGGGACCGCGTTCGCCATGATCTCGCTGGGCATCGGTGAATTGGTGGCGGCCAGTTCCATCATCATCGTCGCATTTTTCGGCGGGGAGGAGGGGATCTCCGGCGACCGCACCATGGGTCCGCCGGTGTTCGGCGTGGAGTGGCTGACACCCGGCGAGGTCTACTGGATCATTACGGGCTGGATGCTGCTCTCGGCCCTGCTGATGTATCTCTTCAGTCGCACGCCTGCGGGCCGCATGGCCAACGCCGTTCGGGACAATCCGGAACGAGCTGAGTTCCTCGGGTACAGTCAGGCCCGCGTTCGCTATATCTCCTTTTGCGCGGCAGGCTTCTTCGCAGGTGTTGCGGGCGGGCTCTTCGCCATCAATTTCGAGATTCTGACGGAAGAGAACCTGAACCTCACGACCTCGGGCACGATCCTTCTCGTGACATTTCTGGGCGGTGTCGGGTTCTTTCTCGGCCCCGTGATCGGAGCCATCGTGTTCACCTTGTTGCAAACCGTGCTCAGTCTGCACACCGGGCTTTGGCAACTTTATGCCGGGAGCCTTTTCGTGATCACGGTGATGTTCTTTCCACAAGGTCTGGCCGGTCTTTTGGCCATGCATGTCACGGCTTGGAAAACCGGTCGGCTCGGGGCATTGGTCGGTCCCTACTTTGCAGTTCTGGTGCCGGGGGCGATTGGTCTTTTGGGTCTGGCCGGGTTCATCGAGATCTTGCACCACGCAAAACATGCATCCATCGGCGATGATCAGATGACCTTGTTTTGGGTGACGTTTAGTGGCCACGATGTTCTACCCTGGCTGATCAGCGCTGCGCTTGCCATTGGCGGGTTCTTGCTCGCCTGGCGCGGCGCGCCGGAGATGAAGGCCGCCTTTGAGCAGGCCAGCGCAGTGGACAATCTGCGATGACGAGCGCACTGGAACTCCGGGATCTGCACAAGAGCTTTGGTCGCACCGAGATCATTCGCGGCGTCGATCTTTCGATCGAGAAAGGTGAGCGCCACGCCATCATCGGACCGAACGGGGCGGGCAAGTCGACCCTCTTCAACCTCATCACCGGACGCTACCCCGTTACCTCGGGGACGGTCGCCATGCATGGCGAGGACGTGACCGGCATGGCGCCGTTCCAGATCAACCGGCGCGGTCTCAGCCGCAGTTTTCAGATTACAAACATCTTTCCCCGCATGAGCGTGTTCGAGAACATCCGCTGCGCGCTCCTCTGGCCACGCGGCTATCGCTATGCGTTCTGGCGTCTGTTGCACCGCGAGAGGGACTTGAACGATGCGGCGGATGCGATCCTTGATCAGTTGAACCTGACGTCGCGCCGGGATTTGCCCGCCGGGGTTCTATCCTATGCCGAACAGCGCGCGCTCGAGATCGGAATCACCATCGGCGGAGGAGCGGATGTGGTCCTGCTGGACGAGCCAACCGCCGGGATGAGCCATTCCGAGACTGATTACATCGTTGGCCTGATCCGTGAGGTGACTGTTGGCAAGACGCTGATCATGGTCGAACACGACATGGGCGTTGTCTTCAATCTCGCGGATCGGATTTCTGTGCTGGTCTATGGCGAGATCATCGCCACCGGAACACCAGAGGAAGTCCGCGCCAATCCCGCCGTGCAGGAGGCCTATCTCGGGGCGGTACTGGAGTCGGACCACTGATGCTGAACGTGTCTGATCTGCACGCCTATTACGGCAAGAGCCATATCCTGCAGGGCGTCGACATGACAGTCGGGCAGGGGGAGATCATCGCACTTCTGGGCCGCAACGGGGTCGGGCGCTCGACCACCTGCAAGGCGATCATGGGAGAGGTGGCACCGCAGGGCTCGATCCGGTTCAACGCCGATGAGATCGCCGGTAAGAAGGCGTTCGAGATCGCGCGTCTCGGGATCGGATATGTGCCGGAGAACCGCGATATCTTCCCGGGTCTTACGACCCGTCAGAACCTGATCCTCGGGCTCAAGCCGGGCCAGCAGGATGGTCAGGGCCGCTGGTCGATGCAGGACATGTTTGACCTCTTCGAGAACCTCAATGCGCGTGCGGATGTCGAGGCATCCGTTCTATCGGGCGGTGAACAGCAGATGCTCACGATCTGCCGGACGCTGATGGGCGATCCGGATTTCATCATGATCGACGAGCCGACCGAAGGCCTCTCCCCCCAGATGACCGCTCGGGTGGGCGAATTGCTCGAGGAGATCGCGCGGCGCGGGGTTTCTATCCTGCTGGTCGAGCAGAAACTCGCCATCGCATTGAAGATATCTCACCGGGTCTACGTGATGGGCCATGGCCGGATCGTCTTCGAAGGGGCACCTTCCGACTTGCAAGCGCGCGAAGATATCCGCAAGGAATGGCTGGAAGTCTAGGCATAGCGCATCAACGGTGTGTCTTCAGCGAACTTGTAGAAGAGCCAAATTTACGTGAGGACGCATCCGACGCGCCGAAAGAAATGTAGGGCGCGTCGAGGGTGCACCCACTGGGGAGGAAGACATGGTCGAAATTCGGAACGTGACCCGGGACAGGCTGGACGCCGGGGAACTGGCGCTCGGGGTGGGGCTGCGCTCTGCGCGTACGGTCGATATCGGGCGGGCGATGAAAACTGCCGGGTTCGACTGGCTCTTCATCGACATGGAACACAACACCATGAGCCTCGATGACGCTTCCAACATCTCGGTCGCCGCGCAGGATGCCGGGATCACGCCGCTGGTTCGTGTGCCCGGCACAGAGCATCACCATGCAGCCCGGGCCTTGGACGGAGGCGCACAGGGCATCGTCGTGCCACATGTCGATGATGTCGAAACCGCCAAGCAGATGGTGCACAACGTCCGGTATGCGCCGGTCGGGGGCAGATCCATGTACGGGGCCCAGCCCCAGGTCGCGTTCGAGAGCTATCCGCAGGGTGACCTGATGGCAGCCCTCAACCGCTCGACGTTCCTGGTTCTGATGATCGAAAGCCCGGAAGGGGTGGCCAACGCAGACGCAATCGCGGCGCTGGACGGCGTGGACGCGCTCTTGATCGGCACTTCGGATCTGACCGCGGAGATGGGTATCCCCGGTCAGCTCGATCATCCCGATATTGTCGCCGCCTATGAAACAGTGATCGCCGCCTGCAAGAAACACGGCAAACATGCCGGGATGGGCGGGGTCTACGCGCCTGCGATGATGCAGAAATATGTCGATATGGGGATGCGGATGATCCTGACCGGCTCGGAATTTACGTTCATGATGTCCGGTGCGAAACAGCAGTCTCAAGCGGTTCGCGCGCTCCTCTGATGCCGATTTCCGATTTCTTCAAGCGTCGCCCGGTCGCGCAGAGATTCCCATCGATCCCCGCGATGGAGCGGGCAGCGGCCCGCAGGATTCCGAAGTTTGCCAATGACTACATGGTCGGCGGCATCGGGCGCGAAGACGGTGTTAATCGTAACATCTCCGAGCTCGACAAGGTCCGGTTCACCCCGCGCTATCTTGTGGACTACGAGCCGCCTGACATCTCGACCAAGATCTTCGGAGAGAACTGGGACGCGCCCTTTGGCCCCGGTCCCGTTGGGCTGACCGGCATCATGTGGCCGCGGGCGCAGATCCACATTGCCCGCGGGGCCGCCAAGCACAATCTCCCCATCGGGCTTTCGACATATGGCACGGAGACCATCGAGGATGCCGCTGCCGTTGCCGGTCGGTCGCTCTGGTTTCAGCTCTACCCGATCCAGGATGCAGAGATCGAAGCGGATCTCCTCAAACGCTACAAGGCGGTTGGCGGCGATGTGCTGATGGTCACTGTCGATGTGCCACAATCGACCCGGCGCGAGCGTGATCTCGGCAACGGCTTATCGGTGCCGCCGCGTCAGGATCTCATCACCTATATGCAAGCCGCCATGCGCCCGGCCTGGGCGCTGGAAACGCTGCGTCACGGCACGCCCAAGTTTAAGACCGTGCTGCGCTATGTGCCGCCGGATCTGCCGCCGCAAAGTTCAATGGAGATGCTTGGCTCGCTATCGGCCGGCCATGTCGGGCCCGAACGCCTGCGCCGCTATCGCGATGAATGGCCGGGCAAGCTGGTGGTCAAAGGTGTGATGCATGCAGACGATGTGCGTATGTGCATGGACATCGGTGCTGATGGGGTCGTCGTCTCGAACCATGGTGGACGGCAACTCGACGCCGCGCCGACCGCCCCCGAGGTGCTGCCCCAGATCCGACAGCTTGCGGGTGGCAAACTCGCGATCCTGGCCGATGGCGGCGTGCGCTCGGGGCTCGACATCGCTCGGCTTCTGGCGATGGGCGCGGACTTTGTCCTGCTCGGCCGGGCGATGGCGCTCTCTGTTGCGGCCATCGGTGCCGAAGGGCCAACCCATGCGCTGCAGATCCTCAAGGAAGAGTTCGCCATGACCCTCAGCCAGATGGGATGCCAGGACTGGCGCGATCTGACGAAGTACCTTCAGGAGTGAACTGATGAAACTCTACCACGCCCCGGGTTCGCGCTCGGCCCGTATCGTCTGGCTCTTCGAGGAACTGGGGCTGCCCTACGAGTTGGAAACGATACCGCTGGGCGATCCGGCCATGCGCTCGCCCGACTATCTCAAGATCCACCCCGGCGGACGTGTGCCCGTCCTCGTCGACGGCGACATCACACTCTTCGAGTCCGGAGCGATTATCCAATACGTTCTGGCGCGGTATGGCGATGGACGGCTGGTGCCCGATATCGGCTCGCCCGATTTCCCGCGGTATCTCCAGTGGTTCCATTACGCCGAGGGCATGATGATGCCGCAGGTCAACATCATTGTAGTCGAGACCAAGTTCTTGCCGCCGGAGAAGCAGAACCCCACAAACCTTGCGCGCGCGACCAAATTGCTGACCCGGATGCTGGGCGCGGTCGATCAGGCGTTGGCGGGGGAGGAGTATCTTGCGGGCGCGTTCTCTGGCGCGGATATCATCACCGGGCATGCCTGCGTGGTGTCGGACCGGCTGGGAGCGGATCTGAGCGGAGCGCCGAATGTGCGGGCCTATGTTGACCGGTTGAAGGCGCGTCCGGCTTTGGTCAAAGCACTGGCGGCCTAGGGTCTAGCTTCCCGCTGGAAACTTCTCCCGCAGCTCCCGCATCTCTGAGAAGAACGCTTCGATGGCGGCGAAGCCGGAGATCCCGGACCGTTCGGCGCGGTCGATCCATCGCTCCCACCCGACCCGGGCGCTGTCCTGCAAGTCGGCGCGCACCTCGGCATCGGCGGCGATCACTGTCAGACCCTGGCGTTGCATGGCGGTCTTGTCCGCCGCATCCGAATTGTCCCAGATTGCCGAGCGCTGGGCGAGGGCTTCGCCCGCCAGATCGGTGATGGCCTGCTGGTCGGCCGGAGAGATCTCGTCCCATTTGCTCTTGGAGATGAAGACCGAGAATGTTGGCGCATGGATGCCGCCCTCGACCTCGGTCACACCGTCGGCGTCCCGCCAGATCTGAGCAGCGCGCGCGATGCCATAGGTCAGCGCGAAGTTCTCTGGCCCTGCTGCGTCCTCGTCGCTTCGCTGGCGCAGCTTGTTGGCGATCCCGGCCCGAACGGCGGCCGCACTCTCGCTGTCAGCGGCGTCGAATTGTGTTACCGCGAGCGCCGCGTTCACAGGTTCTTGCCCGTTATCAGCAGGCGGCGGGTTTGAAAGATCCGAGACCTGCCAGATCTGCGCAGGCGGTGCTCCGACAAAGCCGAGCAGATGCACATCATCAAAGGTCCCGGCTTTGCGGAAAAATTCGTTGTGCACCCGCCAGAGTGCCACAGCGGTTTGTACCCCGGTGCCGCCGGTCATCGGGTTCATCGTCACTTGGACCAGTGGATGCGTCTCGGCCAGAAGGCCGTTGAACATATAGGCCCCGTCGGCAGCCCCGCTCCGCACGAGGTCGAGTTGCGCGCTTGGATCGCGATTGACAGCCGCGGGGGCCGCAAACGTCACACGCCCCTGAGTAACCCGCCGAATATCCGCGAGGAACGGGTCGATGATCCCCGCGTTCAGAATGTATCTTGGGGCTGCAGCCTTGTTGAAGACGATCTCGACCCGGGCTCCCGGCACGGCAATTGCTCGGGTTGCGGTATTGTCTGTCTCGCCTTCGGTCCCAGCCGTGGCCGTCTCAGTTGGCGCATTCGGGTCGCAGGGCACCCGCAGCACCATGCCGATTTCGATCGTGTTTATGTCGGGGCCGATGACATCGCGGTTCGCCGCGTAAAGCTCTCGAAACCGCTGTGTCGTTCCATAGGCAGCCTGAGAGATTGTGCCCAGCGTGTCGCCCCTCTGGACCGCATAGATCCCGTCGCAAGCGATGGTCTGGGCCTCGGCGTTCGCCGAGAGACCGCCGCCAACAACTGCTGCAATGTACGCTACCGTCAGCCAGCTTTTCATGCCGACAACTCCAACCCCCGGGTTGATCACGCACCTTCGATCCTAGAAGGTATTGCAGTCATTGGAAGGACAAAAGATCTTATCGATCAAGTCTTTGTTGATCATCCTGAGGTAGTTCCAAGCGTACGGCTAACTATTAGAACGAGAGCATTGCGTCGTCCTCTTGCCGATGCCAATCCGATAGTTGCGGAGAGTTTGAGTGATCTAAGTCGCGCCGGGGTTGTGCTGCGCTGAGGACCGACCCGCGGGAAGGCTCAAATGAAGAAGGCGCCCCCGAGGAGCGCCTCCGTGTTTCGCATTGTGAGTGGCTTACTTCGGTAGATCGCCGCTCACACCTTTGACGAACCAGTCCATGCCAAGCAGCATGCCGTCATCTGCGGTCGCGCCCGCGGCAATCCGCTCGGCGCCGTCACGGTCGACAATCGGTCCGGTGAAGGGGTGGGTCTTGCCGGTCCGCACAGCGTCTTCTGCTTCCTTGGCCATTGCAGCGACGTCATCGGGCATGTTGGTGTAGGCGCTCATCACCACTTCCTTGACGTCCAGGCCGCCCCAGTTGTCCGCGCTCTCCCATGTGCCGTCCAGAACAGCCTTGGTGCGTTTCACGTAGTAGGGAGCCCAGTTGTCCTCGATGGCAGTCAACTGCGCGTTCGGGGCAAACTTGATCATGTCAGAAGCCTGGCCAAACGCCATCACGCCGCCCGCGTTCTCGGCGGCCTGCAGGGCGGCCGGGCTGTCGGTGTGCTGCATGATGATGTCAGCGCCTTGCGCCATCAGCGCCTTGGCCGCATCCGCTTCCTTGCCCGGATCGTACCAGGTGTTGACCCAGACGACCTGCACTTCGATGTCAGGGTTGACCTCTTGGGCGGCCAGCGTCGCCGCGTTGATCCCGCGTACGACCTCTGGGATCGGGAACGACGCGATATAGCCGATCTTGTTCGTCTTGGTCATCTTGCCCGCGATCTTGCCGATCACGTGGCGTCCTTCATAGAACCGCCCGGAATAGGTCGCGACATTGTCGGCGCGCTTGTAGCCGGTGGCGTGCTCGAACTTCACATCCGGGAACTGCTTGGCGATCTTGATCGTTGGATCCATGAAGCCGAACGAGGTGGTGAAGATCAGACCGTGGCCGGAGGCGGCAAGCTGGCGGATCACCCGCTCGGCATCCGGGCCTTCGCTCACGCTTTCGACAAACGTGGTCTCGACCCGGTCGCCGAACTCGGCCTCGATGGCAAGACGGCCCTGATCATGCTGATAGGTCCAGCCGTGATCGCCGACCGGTCCGACATAGACAAAGCCGACCTTCAATTCAGGCTCGGCAAGGGCAGGGGTGGCCATCAAGGCCAGCGCACTCAGCGCAAGGAACGTTCTGCGGATCATCTCTCTCTCCTTTGTCGTTGGTTAGGGTGGATCCCCAGTTTTTTAGGTCGTGCCGCGATAGGGCTCGACATATTGCAAGGCCATGTCCCAGGGGAAAAAGATCCACGTATCCTGAGAGACCTCGGTGATGTAGCTGTTGACCAGCGGCTTGCCTTTCGGCTTGGCATAGACGGTCGCGAAATGTGCATTGGGGTAGAGGTCGCGCACGACCTCGAGGGTGCGCCCGCTGTCGACCAGATCGTCGATCACCAGAATTCCCGTTCCGTCACCGGTCAGTTCAGTGTCCGGTGATTTCAGCACCTCTACATCGGCCTGATCCTGATGGCTGTAGGATTTGACCGAGATCGTGTCGACCACCCGGATGTTCAGCTCGCGCGCGATGATGCAGGCCGGGACCATGCCGCCGCGGGTGATCGCAACCACGGCCTTCCACGCGCCGTCTTTTCCCGGCCCCTGCCGGTCCAGCCGCCAGGCCAGCGCGCGACTGTCGCGGTGCATCTGCTCCCACGAGACGTGGAATCCCTTCTCGTGCGGCAGTTTCTCGTTCATGGCGTCCCCGATCGTCTCACACCGAATCCCGCACATGTTTATTGTCCGCGCAAGGTGTGGTCGACCAGATTCTGCCGACCTAGCCCCCGATGGCCAACTCGACCGTCATGGCGGTGTAGAAGACCCCCGTCGCCGCGAGAACGAACACATGCCAGATTGCGTTCTGAAACGGCAGCTGTGTCCAGACATGAAAGATCACGCCAACGGTGTAGAGACAGCCGCCGATCACGATCAGCACCAACGTCTCGGGCGCGATCGCCGCGCTGACCGGACCCGCGGCCAGCACAAAAGCCCAACCCATCGCGAGATAGAGCGCAAGGGACAGCTTCTCCAGCCGGTGCGGCGCGAACAGCTTCAGAACACTGCCCAGAGCTGCGCTCGACCAGATCCCGATCAAGAGCCATTTGCCGACGGCCCCGCCCGCGATCACCGCATAAGGCGTATAGGTCCCGGCGATCTTCACATAGATCGCGGCATGGTCCAGCCGACGCAGCACTTCGATCAGGCGTTGACTGTCTGCCCGCAGGCTCGCGACGTTGTAACTGGCCGAGAAGATCAGCATCGCCAGAAGGGTCGAGCCGTAAATCACCACGGCCGTGACCACAGCGCTCTCCTCGCGCCACATGACCGCCAGCACGATCATCACTGGCACGGCCAGCAGCGCCGCAAGGACACCGATGAAGTGTACGGTTTCGTCCGCGAGCTGTTCGGCCCGTGAGTACATCCGGCGGGGTGTGTTCCAATCGGGTTTCATCTGCGGCAATTTAGCGTCGCTGAGTTAGGAGACGATTAACATTTCGCTCATCTTGCGCTGTTTCGGGACAGCTTCAATTCTTGACGTTGCGGCAACGCTGTCCGTTCAGGAAAAATTCACGACGTCTGGTCAGCACGCCTTAGGAAACTGTGTCTATCTTGGTCTTAGAAATGAATCGGCTGAGAAGCAGCTTCGACCAACATGTATGGTGAACAATGGCTCGCTTCTTCGTCGTGGATAACCCGGATTTCGTGGAGACCAGTGCGCCTGCTGACGTCGCGCACCCGTCGCCGTCCGGGGTCGATGAAGACATCGAGACTTGTTTCTATCACATGACCCATGATCTTCGCGCGACGCTGCGTGCCATCAAGCACCTTCCGGAATGGATACGAGACGATCTGAAAAGCGAAGGCACGCCGATCTCGGAGCAGGCAGACGAGTATTTCGACCTTCTGGCGATTTATGCCAACCGTGCTGATCGGCTGTTGCTGGACCTGCGCACCTATTCGCGCGTCGGGCGCATGTCGGACAACCCGTCGCCGCAGGGGCTCGAATTGCTGTTTCACTCCGCGATGCGCGCCGCTGAATTACCCAAGAGCTTTGCAGTTGAGACGAACTTCGAGGTGGAAACTCTTGTCGCGCCGTCGAGCGACATGCTCGTTCTCGCCACTGCGCTCCTGCACAACGCCTGGTATCATCACGATCAGTCGAACGGCACCGTCTTCATCAGCACCGCCAAGGCCGGAGAGTTCGTCGAGATCGTCATCGGAGACGATGGTCCCGGAATTCCCGAAGAGCATCGCCAACGCGTCTTCAGGATGCTGACAACGCTGCGCCCTCGGGACGAAGTGGAGGGCAGTGGTCTTGGCCTGTCGATCGTGCTCAAGATCGTCACGCTACTTGGGGGTACTGTTTTCGTCCGCGACCGAGAGGCTGGGCGAGGCACAGAGGTGGTTGTGCGCCTGCCAAATCGCGCATGTTGACCCCCAAACCGAAAATTGTGCGGAGAACAGATCCTTGACGGAGCTCGGTTAGCACAAAATTTACCGTGAAGCTGCCAACCTTCCTACACGGATACAGACTTGGAAGTGGGGAAGCGAGAGTATGGCAGAAGTCGCGCTGAAGCTGGACACGGTTGAAACCTCAACGGACGGCCCGGCGGGCGGCCACGTTTTGGACGGGCCACTGCGTTGCATCGTCATGGACGACAGCCGGTTCGACCGGAAACTTCTGCGCAACATCGCCAAGTCCTCGCGTTACGAAATTGAGTTCACGGAAGCGACGTGCATCGCGGACACCCGTGCCAAGTTGCAGGCCCAGCCCTTCGATCTGATGGTGCTCGATTATCGCGTCCCGGATGGTGACGGGATCGAGTTTGCCCGTCAGATCATCAATGACGAACGCTACAGCCAGACGGCCATCATAATGATGACGGGAGAGGGTAGCGAGTCGACCGCAATCGAAGCGTTACGGACTGGCGTTGTGGACTACCTCCCAAAGGATGAGTTGTCCGCTGACCTCCTTGACCGCGCGATCGAGAAAGCGCTCGACGGGGTCGCTGAGAAGCAAACTGACCTGGCCACGCAGCTTGCTCTTCAGCAGGAGGAGAATGCAGCGCTGCGCCGGATTGCTCTTCGTAACATGCGCCTTCTGAAGGGCCAGTCCATGACCCTGATCGCCTATGCCGGTAAGGCGGCAGCAGGGCAGGGTAATGTGACCGGAAACCAGGTTGCCGAGCAACGCCAGGTCGCAAAGGTCACGCGAAACATCATCGGTCTTATTGATGACACCATCATTACCGCCTCGACACACCATGCGATCGACGAACCTGAGCCGGTTGATCTTGCCGGAGTGATCGGCGCAATTGTGAACGATACGCAAAGCGAGATCCACGCAAGTCACGCACATGTCCAGATTGGTACGCTCCCCGTAATCCGGGCGCGTGCTAGTCAGATTTCAATGCTGTTCGAGGAATTGCTGACCAACGCCGTGCGCTCAGATATAGTCGGTAAAGTTCCCGAGATTGGCATCTCGTCGGCTTTTGATCCTCAGGGCAACACGATTATCGTGATTGAGGAAAAACTGGTTGAGTTGTCTTCGCGCAAAGCTGCTCTGGTGCAAGGTGAAGTGGGTGCGAAATACATCGGCGCCAGTCCGAAGCGAGATCCTTATGCGATGTCGCTCTGTCAGCGTATTGTGGAGAAGAACGAGGGCGAACTCAAGATCATCAGCACGTCCGACGATACAAGCAAAGTGATGCTCCGGTTCCCGCAAAACATGATTGTCTCGGAACGCTAGTCAGCGCGCCAATGTCCCGGATGCCGATCGGCAGCAAAGGTATGATCGCACTTCTCAGAGATCGCTTAGCTTGGTCTCGAGCCCGCGCAGGCTGAGGATCGAAAGCGAGCGTCCCTCCCGATCGATTAGCCCCATATCCTTCAACTTGGACATCTCACGACCGACGGACTCGCGTTGGGACGAAATCAGTGTTGCGATCTCTTGCTGGGTGGCGAGCTTTTCGATGAACCCGGTATCGTCTCCTGTGCGTTCGCACATTCGGAGGAGCTGCGCACACAAACGCTGTTCGGTCGAAAGAGTGGTCGCCTCCGTCATCCGGCTCGAGAGGTACCTGATCCGATCAACAAGATAACGGATGAACGCTTCATTGACGGCATGATTGTTGTAGAGCACCTCGCGGAAATGATTGGCCGACAGACGGGCGATCCGGCTCTTCTCCTTGGCAAACACGTTGGTGGACCGCGGCTCGCCGTCAATAGCTGCGAAAATGCCAAACGACTCGCCGGATGGTAGGTCAGAATAGAGCACCTCACGGCCATTATCCGTGAATGTCGCGGCCCTCGCCAAGCCTTCCACGACAAAAAACACATCGTCGTCAGTGTCACGCTCACTGACGATCACCGATTTCGGCGCAAAGTTACTTATGGTCCAGTGCACGGCCAGAGCTGCACAGCCATCGGGGCCACAGGCCCGAAGGGTAGACCCGACAGGATAGGTATCATCTTGAAATTCGGTCATGAATCCGGTTTGCGCCCGCGGTTTGATCGTGCGACACGGAAGTCACTGATCCGGACGCGTAGTTAATAGTAGATGAAGATTAACCCACGGAAAAGCAGAGGTTTTCGAAAAAAAGGCTCAAATGTGACGAAAATCACAGTGCGCTTTTTTCGGAGTTGTCTACATTCGACGAGCGTCCGGCAGTTATCTGCTCATGGTGTTGGATCCGAACCCGTCTCAGCCATGATATGGACGCGCGTGAGTAGCGTGAACCGATTGGCGTCGCGGGCGGTCATCTCCGGGACCGCCCGCACCTTATCTTGGCGGCCACTCCAAATCAACCTTGTTAAGAAATTTCAATGTTGGATTCAACTTTTGGTTGATTTCAGTACCAACCCAGACTTTCTGAACCCTTTGAACTAGGTCATTTGGCGTGTCGTTCGGACTTGATCGGCCCCCAGTTTGGGAGCCGAAACGCACTCTCGAGCATCGAAAGAAGTCAGTTTGCCGTGAGCAGGGGTGTCTTTTCCTCGGGGAGTTGAGGATTGCCGGGCGGTACTGTTTCGAGATGCAGCTTGCCGCTCTTGACGTTCACCCGCACGACGCCGCCCTTTGCAAGGCCACCAAAGAGCAACTCTTCCGCAAGCGGTTTCTTGATGTTCTCCTGGATCACGCGGCTGAGCGGCCGTGCGCCCATTTTCTGGTCATAGCCCTTGTCCGCAATCCATTCTGCCGCCGGTTTGGTAAGCTCGATCGTCACACCGCGCTCGAGCAATTGGGCTTCCAGCTGCATGACGAACTTCTCGACCACTAGGAGAATGACCTCTTTGGGTAGGGGCGAGAACGAGATGATCGCGTCCAACCTGTTGCGGAATTCCGGTGTGAACATCTTTTCGACGGCCTCGGTATCGGCGCCTTCGCGGCGATCGCGGCCAAATCCGATGGCAGCCTGAGCCTGCTCAGCCGCCCCGGCGTTCGACGTCATGATCAGGATCACATTCCGGAAGCTCACCGACTTGCCGTTGTGGTCGGTCAGCTTGCCGTGATCCATGACCTGCAGAAGGATGTTGTAGACATCCGGGTGCGCTTTCTCGATTTCGTCGAGCAGAAGTACACAATGAGGGTGTTGGTCGACAGCGTCGGTCAACAGCCCACCCTGATCGAATCCGACATACCCCGGAGGCGCGCCGATCAGGCGGCTGACCGAATGTTTCTCCATGTATTCCGACATGTCGAAACGCTTGAATTCGATCCCGAGAACAGAGGCGAGCGCTTTGGCCACCTCGGTCTTGCCGACGCCGGTGGGGCCGGTGAAAAGATAAGACCCAATGGGCTTCTCAGGCTCGCGCAGACCGGCCCTGCTGAGCTTGATCGCCGCGGTCAATGCATCGATCGCCTTGTCCTGACCGAACACGACGCGTTTGAGGTTGCCTTCGAGATCGCGCAGAGCCTCGGTATCCGACTTCGACACCGACTTCGGCGGAATGCGTGCGATCTTCGAGACGACCGTCTCGATGTCCTTTGGCGTGATCGTCTTGCGCCGCTTGTTCGCAGGCAGAAGATGCTGTGCCGCTCCGGCCTCGTCGATCACATCGATCGCCTTGTCCGGCAATTTGCGGTCGTTGATGTAGCGTGAAGACAAATCGACCGCGGTCTTGATCGCGTCGGCCGTATATTTGACCTCGTGATGATCCTCGAAGAACGGTTTCAGCCCCCGCAGGATCTTCACTGCATCATCTACCGACGGCTCATTCACATCGATCTTCTGGAATCGGCGGCTCAGCGCGCGGTCCTTCTCGAAGTGCTGTCGGAATTCGCTGTAGGTGGTCGAGCCCATGCAACGCAGTCCGCCCGACTGCAGGGCCGGTTTCAGAAGGTTCGAGGCATCCATTGCTCCGCCGGTGGTCGCGCCTGCGCCAATCACGGTGTGGATCTCGTCGATGAACATGATCGCGTCGGGATGTTCCTCGAGTTCCTTGATCACTGCCTTGAGGCGTTCCTCGAAATCTCCGCGATAGCGTGTGCCTGCGAGTAGGGCGCCCATGTCGAGCGAGAAGATGGTCGAGCCCGACAGGATTTCGGGCGTCTCGCCGTCTACGATCTTTTTCGCGAGACCCTCGGCAATGGCCGTTTTGCCAACACCGGGATCACCCACCAGCAAGGGATTGTTCTTGCGCCGCCGGCAGAGCACCTGCACGCAGCGCTCCACTTCGGACGAACGTCCGATCAGCGGATCGACCTTGCCCTGCCGGGCCTTCGCGTTCAGATCCACGCAGAACTTGGCGAGCGGCGACTCGTCCCCGGCCTCCTCTGGCGCAGAGGTTTCCTCCGCCGCTTCCTCATCCTCGGCCCCGCGCACGGGACGGCGCTCACCGAAGGCTGGATCCTTGGCAACGCCATGGCTGAGATAGTTGACCGCGTCGTAGCGGGTCATGTCCTGCTCCTGCAGGAAGAAGGCCGCATGACTTTCGCGCTCGTTGAAGATTGCGACGAGAACATTGGCCCCGGTCACTTCCGAGCGTCCCGACGACTGAACATGGATCGCGGCGCGCTGGATTACCCGCTGGAACCCGGTGGAGGGCGCCGCCTCGGTCGCTTCGTCTTCGAACACGAGGGTCTCGAGTTCGCCGTCAATGAATTTGGTCAGCGTCTTGCGCAGTTCTGCCAGATCAACCGTGCAGGCGCGCATCACTCGCGCAGCGTCCGGCTCATCGATCAGCGCAAGCAACAGATGTTCAAGCGTTGCCAGTTCATGCCGACGCGCATTTGCAAAACCGATGGCCCGGTGGATCGCGTCTTCAAGTGTACTCGTCAGCGACGGCATATGATTCTCCTTCGATCGGCCCTCGGGTCGGCACTACCGACAGCATGGCGGCAATCACACCCAACCCGCAAGACCATCTAACCCCGTAATAGTTATTTTGGGGTTGTCAGGGATGTGATCAAGAACAAACCATCGGATTGAGGCGCGAATTGGGTCGCCTCACTCCTTCTCCATGGTGCACTGCAGCGGATGCTGGTTCGAATGTGCGCAGTCCATGACCTGGGTCACTTTGGTCTCGGCGATCTCGAACGGATAGACCCCGACCACGGCCACGCCCTTGTTGTGTACGGTCAGCATGATGTCGACCGCACTGGCATGGTTCATGTTGAAGAACCGTTCGAGCACGTAGACCACGAACTCCATGGGCGTGTAATCATCGTTCAACATCAAGACCTTGTAGAGCGACGGGCGCTTGGTCTTGGGTTTCGCCTTGACGACGACGCCGACATCACCATCGCCGTCCTCGGGCTTGTCCTTGTCGGACATCCGGACGGGGATCGCGAAATCAGATCTGGTCAAGTCGGTCAGATGCGTCATCGGGCCTGTGCGAAACGAGGATCACGGGCGGAAGCGTGTGGTCACGCTACGGCCAATATATAGCGTCGTGAAAAAGAAAAAAGGGGGGCGTTGGCCCCCCTTCAAATTTCCGGCATGCGCCGTGTGATCAGGCGCGCTGCGACTTCACGAGGTCTGCAGCAGCCGAGAAGCGTGCGTTGAACGGCTCGAACGCGCTCTTGGCCGCATCGCTGTACATTTCGTTCAGCTTGGTGGCCTCGGCGACGAAGCTTTCGAAGGAGGTCTTGGCGAAAGCGGTCTGCTTTTCGACCAGTTCGCTCACCGATTTGACCGAGCCGAACTCCTTGGCGGCGGCCATGCCATCTTCGTAGGACTTCTTGGAGAACGCCATGATCTCGGCATTCATGTCTTCGGCGGCCTTCGAAACGATCTTGCTCGAAGCGACCATGGCTTCGACGTTGTCCTGACCGAACTGGGTCGCGTCTTCGATGCCCTTGGTTACCTTCTCCACGCCTTCTTCCATGGTCTTCTTGGCTTCTTGGGTGAAGTCTTCGACGTTTTTGGTAGCGGCTTTTGCCATCGTTTTTCTCCTTGGCTCTGGTCTTCAGCAGGTCTGATCTTCATGCGGGTCGATGAGAGCCCGGGACGCCGGTACTCTCTCGGGTTGTGTTGTGCAGGCGATATATAGGGGCTTGTTGCGCTGCGTCAAGGAAAAATTGTGCAGTGCACAAAGAAAGGAATCCTTAACCCTAAAACTGTGATCTTCACGAGTGAACTTTCCGATTCTCAACCCGAGAACAGTGTGTTACGGTTGTATCCACAAGACGTAAGTCAAAAGAGCGGGCAAAGTCCCGCAAACGAGGCAGTGATTCAAATAGGGGCAGCGGGCATGCAATTCCCTGCACTCATGCTCCGTGCGCTGATGGTGGCTATCGTTCTCGCCACAGCGCTCGGAATTGGCGGCAACGCGCAGGCGGCGCCACAGGCATCCATCGTCGTGGATATGCGAAACGGAAAGGTGCTCTACGCCCGCAGTGCGGACCGTAAGCAGCATCCGGCTTCGTTGACCAAGATGATGACGCTTTATCTGACGTTCGAGGCTGTGCGGGACGGGCGGTTGCGCCTCGACCAGAAGGTGCGCGTGTCGCGGCACGCGGCGCGCCAACCCGCCTCCAAGCTCTATCTCAAGACCGGTCAGCGGGTGACGGTCCGCAGTCTGATCCGGGCCACCGCGATCAAGTCGGCAAACGATGCGGCGATGGTGCTGGCCGAGGCAATCGGCGGCTCGCAGCGGGAGTTTGCCCGCATGATGACGCGCAAGGCGCGGCGTCTGGGCATGAAGAACACGACCTTCAAGAACCCGCACGGGCTGACGCAGCGCGGCCATGTCTCGACAGCGCGCGACATGGCGAAGCTCGGCCGACACCTCTTTTTCGACTACCCGCAATACTACAACATCTTCAAGCGCAAGACGGACTATGCAGCAGGCAAGCGGATCTGGACCACGAACCGCCTGCTCAGCCGTTACTCGGGCGCGGACGGGATCAAGACGGGGTATACTCGGGCAGCGGGTTACAACCTTGTGGCCTCAGCCTCACGCGGCTCCAAGAAGATCATCGCCGTGGTGCTTGGTGCGCGCAATTCGGCGCAGCGCAACAAGAAGGCGGCGCGTCTGCTCGACATCGGCTTCTCGCGGGCAAAGCGCAAAGTGAAACGGGTCAAACCGTCGGTGGTGGGCCGGACGCGGGTGGCCGCGCGGACCTCGCCTGTGCCGCGGCGCAAACCCGGAAGCCGGAGCACCGGGGTCGCAGCGCTTGCGGCGGCGATCACCCCTTCGGCTCAGGCTGCGGTTCCACGCGGCCGCGCCGAGATCATCGGCGGCAAGCCGGCACCGAAGGTCGCCGAGTTGCCGGTGCCGCGCGGCGGAGCCAAGTCGGAGCCGGTCCTCGCTGGCGTTAAGGTTGCGTCCATGCCGATCCCGATCCCGCGTCCGACCAGGCTGACCCAGAACGGGCGCCTCGTCCCGCTGGCCAGCAGCGCAAAGCGCCGCGATCCGCCGTCCTGGACCGCTGCTGTTGGCAACTATGCAGACGAGTCTTCTGCGCTTACCGATCTCGTACGTATGTCCGAGATCAACCTGCCGGGGCAGGGTGCTTCAAATTTCGAGATCGCCAAGCTGCGCGGTCTCGCGGGCAAGCATCGCTATGCGCTGCGTATGCCGGGCCTCTCGCGTGAGCGGGCGTTGAAGGTGTGTAACGCAGTGCGCGGGATGGAGCTGCGCTGCGCGCTTAATCCCAGCTCCCGAAGCTGATCACAGACATGGCCGTCCCGGGCGCAGACCCGGGACCTCGCCGCCCGGCCACGAAGAGGTCCCGGATCAGGTCCGGGACCGCGCTCTATCCGCGCCCGACGGATGTGTAGGCAAACCCCGCCGCGCGGGCATCCTCGGGCACATAGACATTGCGCAGATCGACCATGACATTGCCGGACATCTGCTGAAAAACGCGGCGCAGATCGAGCGCGCGAAACTCGTTCCACTCCGTCAGAAGCACGAAGACATCCGCAGCGGCAACCGCTTCATATGGCTCCTCGACCCAGGTCGCAGGGCCCAGCAATTCCTCGCCCTCCTTGCGACCTTCCGGGTCACACAGAACGATCTCGGCGCCCCCGTCACGCAGCACCGGCACGATGTCGAGGCTGGGCGCTTCGCGCATATCGTCAGTGTTCGGCTTGAACGTGACACCAAGAATTGCGATCCGCTTGCCTGCAACCGAGCCTCCGGCAGCCGCGATAATCTTGTCCGCCATGGCCTTGCGGCGCGCGGCGTTGACCTCAACCACCGTCTCGACGATCCGCACCGGGCTCGCGTGATCCTCGGCGGTCTGCACCAGCGCCATCGTATCCTTGGGAAAGCACGACCCGCCATAGCCGGGTCCGGCATGGAGGAACTTGCCGCCGATCCGGCCATCGAGCCCGATCCCCTTGGCGACATGCTGCACATCGGCGCCGACCTTTTCGCAGAGATCCGCGATCTCGTTGATGAAGGTGATCTTGGTCGCCAGAAACGCGTTGGCGGCGTACTTGATCATCTCCGCCGACTCGAGACTGGTATAGACCAGCGGCGTCTCGCGCAGGTTCAGCGGGCGATAAATCTCATCCATCACCGATCGCGCGCTGTCACTTTCCAGCCCGACCACCACCCGGTCCGGGCGCATGAAGTCTTCGATCGCAGCGCCCTCGCGCAGAAACTCGGGGTTCGAGACCATGTCGAACCCGGCATCCGGACGGCGTGCCCGGATGCGCTCGGCGATCCTTGCGTTGGTCCCGACGGGCACGGTGGACTTTGTGACCACGGTCAGATGCCGGTCCATCAGATCGGCCAGCTCTTCGGCTGCGGCGAAAACATAGGTCAGGTCGGCATGTCCGTCGCCGCGCCGGGTCGGGGTGCCAACGGCAATGAAGACCGCGTCCGCTCCCTTGACCCCTTCAGCAAGATCGGTGGTGAAGCTGAGCCGCCCCGCGCGCACGTTCTTGTCCAGCAGCACATCGAGGCCGGGCTCGAAGATCGGCACCTTGCCGTCCTCCAGCGCCGAGATCTTTTTCGCATCCTTGTCGATGCAGACCACATCGTGCCCGAAATCCGAGAAGCACACGCCGGACACCAGTCCGACATATCCCGTGCCGATCATTGCGATGCGCATGTGTGGTCCCTTCGCTTTGGTCAGTCAGACCCGAAATCAGGTAGATTGAGCGCCTTTATCATATCGCGCAGCTCCTGGCGCGCAGCGACATGGCTGAGCGTCATGGCGACCTGACCCTCGCCCTTGATATCCAGAAGCGTCAGCCCGTGCAGGAAAAGCTCGCGAAAGATCACCCGTTCGGAAAAGCCAGGGATCAGCCGGAACCCGATGCGCTTGGCCAAGGCGGCCACAGCGCCGCCCACTTTGCGTTTGTTACGGCTCTCGAGCGTCGCCATCCGGTTGCGCAGAACCACCCAATCCGTTGGTGGGCGGCCCGATGCTGCGCGTTGTTGGCGTGCACCCCAAACCATCTCGGCATAAATCGAAGGGCCGAGAACCTCGCCAGTCTTGGGATCGATCCGGCCCAACAGATCGAAATCGATCAGGCTGTCATTCATCGGCGTGATCAGCGTGTCTGCGAGGGAGTGCGCCGTCTCGCTCAGCGGCGTCGCGGAGCCGGGCGTGTCGATGATGATGAAGCGGCACGTTTGGGCCAGACGCTCGACCGCGACGTTCAGGTTCTCCCAATCGTCTGCTGCGGCCTCATCGCGCCGCGCCGCCGTCGACGGCTCGACCGCCACCATCTCCGGCATGACCAGCGTCGCGCCCGCCCGTTCGGCATAGGCCGCGCGATTGTCGAAATACCGGAAGAAACTGAGCTGACGGCTGTCGAGATCGATGGCGCCCACCCGATGCCCGCGCTGCGCCAGCGCGACAAACAGATGCATCGCCGTGGTGGATTTGCCCGAGCCGCCTTTCTCATTGCCAAGCGCGATGATGTGGCAAGGGGGCGGTGTGGGCGTCGTCATGGGCACCATGTGCTCGGCAGGGCCGCCTGATATGCGGCGCTTCAGACGAAAACGCGCCCCGGAAGGGCGCGCTCAGCAAACCGGACGGATCCGGTCAGATCAAAAGCCGAAGCCTTCGAACTTCTTCTTGAACCGCGAGACGCGCCCGCCGGTATCCAGCAGCTTGGCGCCGCCCCCGGTCCAGGCCGGGTGCGCGGTGGGATCGATGTCCAGCGTCAGCGAGTCGCCTTCTTTGCCCCAGGTCGAGCGCATCTGCACAACCGAGCCGTCCGTCATCTTGACGTCGATCACGTGATAATCGGGATGAATTTCGCTTTTCATCGCACCGCTCCATATCGGGGTTCCATGCCCCGCGAAAACCGCTTCGGGCCAAGGCCCGCTCAAGGCCGCGGTCTATACGGGAATCACCGGGGCAGGGCAACCCCTCAACCCGATGCGAAATCGCCGCGTGGTGTGCCTCCTCATGTGGACGAGGATTGGCCGCAGGGCACAGCGCGTAACGTCGTGTCGCCGGAGTTGCTGAAATTCGCAACATCGATCCGAAGCCGCTGAAGACGCACCCTTGCCAAGAGCCGCGGCGCGGGGCAGAGAACGCGCCATGGAGACACCTCTGCGCCTTGTCATTTTCGATGTCGATGGAACCCTGGTCGACAGTCAGGACGCCATCCTGGCGTCGATGACCTATGCGTTCGAGACAGCGGGTCGCCCGGTGCCCAGCCGCGAGGCCGCACTTGGTATCGTCGGCCTTTCGCTGCCGGAGGCGATGGCCGTCCTCGCGCCTGACGCAACTCGCGATGAACATCTGCGACTGACTGCGGACTACAAGACCGGGCACACTGCCTTTCGCGAGGACGGGGCTGCGGTCAATTCCGCGCCGCTCTATCCCGGAGCGGCCGACACCATTCATGCGCTCGATCGGGCCGGGCATCTCATTTCGGCCGCCACTGGCAAATCGCGCGCCGGCCTGACCCGGTTTCTGGCGCATCACGGGCTCGACCGGATCTTCCTTGGCACCCAAACCGCCGATGATGCGCCGTCCAAGCCGAACCCGCAGATGATCCTGAATGTGTTGGCCGAGACCGGGGTCCACGCGGCGAACACCGTAATGGTCGGGGATACCGAATACGACATGGCCATGGCCAAGGCGGCGGGGTGCACAGCGATCGGTGTGCGCTGGGGCTATCATCCGGAGGACCGGATCCGCCGGGGCGGGGCCGACCATCTTGTCGACCGCTTCGATCAGATCCCTGGGCTGCTGTCAGACCTTTGGGAGCTGGCGTGAAACGGTTCTGGAAAACGGTCGAGATTGCCGAGGCCGAAGCGGGCGGCTGGCAGGTCCTCCTCGACACCAAGCCCGTGCGCACCCCGGCGCGGCACCCGTGCGCGGTTCCGAGCCGGGCCATGGCCGAGCGCATTGCGGCGGAATGGGACGCGCAGGACGAGGCCGTCAATCCGCTGAGCATGCCGGTGACCCGAGCGGCCAGCACCTGCCTCGACCGCGTCGCTCCCGAGATGGAGGCGGTCCGCCAGATCGTCGCCAGCTATGGCGAGACGGACTTGCTTTGTTACCGGGCTCCGCACCCGCAGGAACTGATCGCGCGGCAAGCGGAGGGTTGGGATCCCTGGCTCGCGTGGGCGGCGGCGACATATGGTGCGCGGCTCAAGACCGGGTCCGGCGTGATGCATATCGCGCAGGACGCCGATGCGATCCTTGCGCTTTCGACCGCAGTGAACGGCTATGATCCGTGGAGGCTGACGGCGCTCAGCGAGCTAGTGACAATCTCCGGCTCGCTGGTGCTGGGTCTGGCTGTGGCCGATGAGGCGCTGGATGCGGCCGACGGCTGGAGCCTCTCCCGCATCGACGAGCAATGGAACATAGACGAATGGGGGGAGGACGCCGAGGCCGCGGCGCAGGCTGCAAAGCGCCGCACGGATTTCCTGTCAGCGGCGGAGCTCCTAGATCTTCTGGCTTCGGTCGAGGTCTGAGCGATATTGGGGTTCGCCGCCGGCGATGGTGGCGGCCAAGCGCGTTAACCCGTCGACTTTTTGTACATACGC
>CAYYZH010000023.1:0-33082 GCA_964475765.1 uncultured Limibaculum sp. | reverse complement strand
TGATTGCGTTCGGCGCGCATTTCCTTGGCAACGAGGTCACGGTGCTTTGCCGATTGTTTCCAGTCGATGGTCCGGGGATCCATCCCCGATGTGAACTCGCGAAGCTGATGGAACTCCGAGCCTTCGCCCTTCAGCATATTCTCCTTCATGCCAAAAAGGTTCGAGCGGATGGTAACGTCGATCTGCCCGGACTGGATTGCGCGGATATTGGGAACGGATTTGACCTTGGCCTCCAGCGCAAGGCGGGGGCAGAAGTTGATCATTCGAAGACGCGACGACCAGCCAAGCCACATCTGTTCGATGTTCCAACTGCCGCGCTTGCGTGCACGGATGTCCACATCCGTCGTTGCGCCAGTGTCGTGAGGGGTGAAGGTCAGTTCTTCAGGCCCCTCGAGTCCCGCGGGGTAGGCGAGTTTACAGCGTAAGTTATGCGGCAACGCCTGATCGGAGTTGAGCGAGAGGGTAAAACGCGCGTCCTCGTTGGTGAAGATCTCGTCCGGCCCAGCGAAATTCACGGCCCACCCACCACGAGCCCGGCTCAGAAAGATATCGGCTATCAGCACAAGACCAAGCGTGGCAAAGAGATAGAGCCCTGTCTCATCGGGCAGCGCGTCGATCGCGATGGCGAGCATCGCAACGGCAAAGGCCCCGAAGGCAAGCCACATCAGACGCGTAGATGGACGCATCAACGCGGCGCTTCGATCTGGTTCAGAATGTTGCCGAGCACCGCATCGGGTGTGCGCCCCTCGATCTCCGCCGACGGCCCCAGCACGATGCGATGGCGCATGGACGGGCCGAAGAGATATTTCACGTCATCGGGAATCGCATAGTCCCGCCCGTCGAGGGCTGCGTAGGCACGCACGGCCCCCGCGAGGCTGTCCGCCGCGCGGGTTGAGCCGCCGTGACTTATTTCGGGATCGTTTCGCGTCGCGCGCACGAGGTTCAGGATATAGCGCACGATGTCCTCGTCCAGCCGGATGCCATCGACCAGCGCGCGGCCTGCGCTGATCTGATCGAGGCTGGCCACGGCTTCGATGCCTGCGCGCCGGGTGTTGTGGTCAAGCGGCTGCTCGGCATGACGGCGCAGAATTTCAAACTCGGCTTCCTCTTCAGGGAACTCGACCAGGATCTTGAAAAGGAACCGGTCAAGTTGTGCTTCGGGAAGAGGATAGGTGCCCTGATGTTCGATTGGGTTCTGGGTCGCGACGACAAAGAAGCAATCGCCCAGCGAGTGATCTATGCCGTCAATCGTCGCGATGCGCTCGTTCATGACCTGAAGCAGCGCCGCTTGCGTCTTTGGCGGCGCCCGGTTGATCTCGTCACCGAGCAGGATGTCGGTGAAAACAGGCCCCTTGGTCAACTTGAACGCATTGGTGCCAAAGTCGAAGATGTTCGCGCCGAGCACATCGCCTGGCATCAGGTCCGGCGTGAACTGAATACGCCCGAACTCGAGTGTCATCGCCGAGGCAAGGCTTTGTGCAAGCAGGGTTTTCGCGGTTCCCGGAGGTCCCTCCAGTAGGCAGTGCCCACGCGCAAAAATGCCGATCAGCAGCATTTCGATCGCTTCGTCCTGGCCGTGGACGGCCTTGCCGATCTCGCTCCGGATGCTATCCGCGAGCGACTGAAGCTCTTCCAAATTCATGATTGATCCTGTCATAGCATGTCTCAAAGCGGTCGAGGTGGGCGATCAGACTGCCCTGCGCACCTGTCTCAGGACTGGAAAGATCGACGGCGGTTGCAAGCTCACGGGCCAACTCCGGTGATTTGCGGGCAACCAGACGCGAGACGACCTCGAGCGCGTCCTGATCGGCTGGGCGGTGCGGTCCAAGTAGGTCGGCCGCCAAGGCGTTAAGGCGCGACCGGAAGTGGGTTCTGAGAAGCGCGGCGTCGTGGTTCGACATCCTCAGGAGCCGAGCCTTGGCCGCGATCGACGTCGTCTTGGAGGCACGTGGCTCCTCCTCGTATATCCGCGCGAGCGGACCATACCGCGTGATGGCGCGCCAGAGCACAAGCCCGCCGATGAACAGAAACCCGATCCAGATGACGCTGAACGGCCATTCGAACATTCGCGCAAAATCTTCCCAGGTGCGCTCGTGCTGGTCCTGGGTGAAGTCTCCATCTACCGTCGCGAAATGTGTGGTCAGATCGACAATCACCGGTTTGGTCGTGTTGACTATTTCGATTACGTTGAGCGCGGTCTGGGCGTTCTCCGCGAGGCTTAGGCCGTGATTGTTGATGAGGTCTGGGTCTGCCAGCAGCCAGAACCCGACATCTTCTCCGAGCTCGCAGCGACCAAGCAACATGGCGTCTTTGGTCCCGAGAATTGGCTCACACAGTTTCGCCTTGACGGTTTGTGTGTGGACAAGTCCGACATCTCGGCGCGTATTGAAAATGTCGTGACCGGTGCGAGCAAACCCGCCCGGATCGCGTCTGACCCGGGCATCCGCAATCCCGATCTGACGTAGCACACGATTGAGATCACCGTCGGGGATCAACAGATCCTTGTGCGCGACTTCCAACATCCGCATGCCGTGGCGCCATTTTGGCAGGACGACGAGCGTGGGCTGTGCCTCCACCTTGAGTTCAAAGACCGTAAGGCCGAGGTCACGTTCCGAGGTTTGCGCGATGACCTCTGAGCGAGTGGTCGGTGTCTCCCGTTCCGCGGTGAGGTCTACGTCGAACAAGGGCAGGATGCGCAGTCCGATCTCCCCCTCGATCAGAGTTCCGCCGCCACGGAAGGTGCGGGCTTCGACGTCGTTGCTGCGCAGCCAACTGATCAACCCGTTGAAACCCGTTGCCGAGCGTTCGAGTTGGCGTTTGCTGTCGGAGTTGAAGAACCAAAGAAGGCCGAGGATGACGGCAGCGGCGGCGGCGATCACCAGCATGTCGTTGCCGCGCCCGTTCTGGGTGATCTGCGACTGTCCTGTAGTCTCGGTCATGCCGCGTGGCCTTCCCTGAAGATCGGCAGGGCCGCCCGCAGGCATTCCTCCCAAGTGTCTTCGGTCAAATCACGCCCGCCAAAGTGCACAACTTCGACTTCCCGAACGAGACGCCGGAGGGTGCCGAGTTGCGACCATGATTTTGGCAAGACGCGCACGACATCGCGGGCGGTCTGGGCGCGGCCAAGCCGCACATCGTTGGTCTCTGCGGCGCGCTCCAAGGCCCGGCTGACCAGCAGGATGAGCGCTTCGCGGCGATCTTTCATGGCGCGTAGGCTCTCGAGAAACTGGTCCATGGGCTGGCCAGCGATCTCAGATGTTTCCACGGAGAGCCCCGCCTCGTTCGTCTCGCGCCGGCCTTGCGTTGGCGCGTTGAACGAGACCGAGATGGTGTTTCCGTACCGCCAAAGGATCAGCAGTACGACGACAAGAAATGCACCGAAGATCAGCCCGATGACCCAACGCGATGCCATGTCGTCGCGCTGTTCATCGGCACGCTCGGGTACGTCAATACGTACGGCTTCGTCTGGTTTGAAGTCCGCAGAAGGGCGCAGATAGGTGACATCTGCGTTCGTTCTGGACCCGGATAACGTGCGCAGATAGTTCTCGTTGCGCTCTCCGACCGGTTCGAGATCGGCCTCTGTAAGGGCAGATGCGGAAGATGGCGTAAACAGTGCAAATGCTAGTGCCATCGACATCAGCAGAACAGGCAGTGTCAGTTGTCCTGACGACAGCTTCGTGTTCGCAAGATGCATCGGAAACGTGGCCCCCCTCAAGCGGTGACATAGGACCGCTTCGTGGCATTTTAATGGATCAGAGGCAGTTCTGCCATCACTGCGTTGCTGAAATGCCGCAGAATTGCTTACTCCAGATGTGCAGTGTCTTCGACTTCTGGGTGTGTGCGCAGGAAGATCACCGCAATCACTGCGGCGATAAGCGGGTAGAGCGTCAGCCAAAGCAAAGTGGGAGCCGGATCCCCGATATGGTCGAACGCATAAGAGACCGGCAGGGGCCCCAGCGACGCGCCAACTACGGCGACCATCTGACCTGTGCCCTGAATGCGCCCGAGATGCTTGCGCCCAAAGTATCGCGGCCAGACATAGCCGAAGAGGGTCATTGTGAAGGCATTGTTCAGCCCGAACACCATGGCATAAAGCACCAGCATCGGCGTGCTGGTGGCCCAGGTAACCGAGGCGAGGGAAAGCGCCTGAATACATAGCCCGGCCGCGAGCACATAACGTGTTCGGAACCGGTCGAGACCGCGGCCCACCAGAGGCATCATCACAACCATCGTCACGGCAGAGATCGTGAACGCGTTGGTCGCCCAGTCCGGATCGATGCCTTGCCGGGTCAGAATGTTGAACTGGTGATAATGCAGTGTGGTGACGAGCCCGGACAGCGCAAACCACGCAAAGCAGAGGATGTAGAACGACGGGTGACGCAAGGCTTCAGCCCGCGTTGGCCCGGTCAGTTCAGGCATGGTATCGCCCGAGCCTGCGGGCTCATTGTCCGGTTTCAGGTCGAGATCTTCGGGTTTGTCGTGCACGATCAGGAACAACACGGGCAGCATGAGCGCCCAAGTCATAAGGCCAAGTCCGATCCAGGCCTCGCGCCAGCCAAAGGTCTCGATCAGCCAATGCCCCAGTTTGGGATGAACCGCCATCGAGAGGGCAAAACCGAGAGCCATGAGGCTCATGGCGATGCCCCGTTTTGCCGAAAACCAGTGGGCGACAAGGTTGGCCGAGCCCAGCATCATTGAGCCCTGGCCAAGAAACCTCAGCAATCCGAACCCGATCACCAGCCACAGGAAGTTTGCGGCCGCGCCAAAGAATAGGCAGGCAAGCCCAAGAGCGGTGACAATGCCGATCAGGCTGCGGCGCGGCCCGTAACGGTCCACCTGCTTGCCCATCAGCGGGAGCAGGAAGGCAGCACCCACCGTCGCGAAGGCGTAGGCTGTCGCGATTTGGGTGTTCGAGATGCCGAGTTCGTCGCTAATCGGGCCAACAAAAACGCTGAAAGTGTGGGATTGCCCCGGCCCGCTTACAAACAGCCCGAGGCCTGCCGCTGCCACCATGAACCAGCCGAAAAACAGCCGATCGTTCAGCCCCTTCGCAAGGGCAATCCGTCTCTCATCCACCAAAGGTCGCTCCCTGACCATCCCCGAACTTGGATATCTGCTGTCGAATTTGGCATGTCCATTGAAATCTGTTGCCCTGCCTTCGTGCAGAGTCGAGGCTTCGATACGGTAAACTGCTAATTATCACGGAGCGGAAGATGGGTGTTCGGATCAAAGGCGCACGCATTCTGGTTGCGGGCGGCGCCTCGCTGGTAGGCTCGCACCTAACGGCTGCGTTGCTGGAGCGCGATGTGGCGGAGGTTTTGGTCTACGATCCCGTAACCTTCGATGCCGAGGATGCGTTGGGGGATCTCAAAGCGGACCCGCGTGTGCGCATGGTGCGCGGCGATCTGATGAAACTGCACCAGACTATCGAATATATGACCGGGATCGACGGGGCGGTGAACCTTGCGGCCTATATGACTTTAGGGCTTTCGCAGAACCCCATCGACGCGCTCGATCTCAATGTGCGCGGTCATGGGCATTTCCTTGAAGCTGCCCAATTAAGCGGCGTCCGGAAGGTCATCTTTGCCTCTTCAAATGCCGTCTATGGCTATGGGATCGGAGGGGGAATCGCCGAGGACGAGCCGCACCACAACTCGGGCATCCCGGCGCCTGCCGCAGCCTATGGCGCGAGCAAGATCATCGGGGAGCAGCTTTGCCGGATCTATCATCAAAAGCATGGTCTTGAGTACGCCGTCCTGCGCTTCTCGACAGTTTATGGCGAGAACCAACACTATCGGGCAGCTAACGCCCTCTACATCATAGAGACCTATGACCGGATCAAACGGGGTGAGCGCCCGCAGCTTTTTGGGGACGGAACGGAGTCCAAAGATTTCGTCTATGCGGGGGATGTCGCCCGGGCGATCTGCCTGGCGCTGGAATCGGATGCCAGTGATATTGTGTTGAACACCTCGGGCGGGCAGGGGATCTCAACCAAGGATCTTGTTGCGCTCGTCACCCGAATTGCCGGATCGAATGTTGAGCCGGAGTACATCACCGACGATGGGCGCGTACGTTTGCCAACCGGCGCTGGCTTGCACTTCGTCAACGACAAGGCACGCGAAGTGTTGGGTTGGACACCTGAGATGCCGTTGGAAGACGGGATCCGGCGTCTGATCGCAGATCACGAGGCGCGCAAGCTCAAGTCTCGATTGTAACCGCAGTGGCGCCTTGGCCTTGGGCCTTCTTGTCGTTGGTCAGGGCCATGGCGAGAACCCGGTCCTTTTCGCGATTGAGCAACGTCTCGAGATCTTCCATAGTCTGTTTTGGATCCTGACCTGGGGGTATTGCGGGCAAGAACCGCATTGTCACCTGCCCGCCGTGCTTGGTCTTGAACCCTTCTGTCCAGCAAAGCCCCGCATTGTGGACGATCGGAATAATCGGCACGTTCGCAGCATGATACATTAGACCAAGACCGCGCAGATATTCACGCCGCGCGCCCGGTTTGACCCGCGTGCCTTCAGGAAAGATCAGGACGTTGCGCCCTTCCTTGAGGCTCTCCACAGTGCCTTTGACGATCCGCCGCAGATTGGCGCCGCGCTTGGTGCGGTGGACCGGGATCATCGGCGCATAGGTCAGGCCCCAGCCAAACACTGGAATGTCCATCGCCTCGGCTTTCGAGACCACATTCACGTCACGGATGAAGGACGTCAGCGCGATGGACTCCCAATACGACTGGTGATTGCAGACATAGATCACAGGGGTCTTGGGAACGTCCTCAAGTCCTTCAATTCGGTATCGAACGCCGATGATCCACTTCGCGGCCTTGATGAAGCCGGTGGACCAGAGCCACAGAATCCAGCGGACCTGATGGGGTCTGGCCCGATAGATCTTGAAGACGGTCATGATGGCAGCGCCGAACAGCAGGCTCCAGATCAGGATGGTGCCTTCAAAGATCCGGGTCTTGACGATCGCGCCAAAACTCGACTGTGCGAGGTGCTCCGTCGCACGGTCCTGCAACGAGGTGTTACTCATCGCATCAAGGTCCTGTCCATCTGTCGTTGGCGCTGTCCCGTCCATCCCGGTGTGCTTTCAGCATCTTCTAGAGACGTAAATGTTAACGCGGAATTCTGAGGAAAGCACCCCAAGAAAAATCCGCTTGCCGCATCGGCTGTATCTGTTGGCCACAAAACGAAAGTTGGAAAACGGAAAATGGGATGTCATCCCCATCCTAAGCCTTGCGTGCCACGAGGACATGCGCCATGCAGAAACGAATGATCGAGGGAGATATCAATGGATAGCCGCAAGCCCTACGTCGTTGGCGAGTACTATGACAACCCCGATCAGAAGCAGCAGTTTCTTCGGGACATCTTTGACCGTACCGCGCCCTATTACGAGGGGATCGCGAAGTGGGGCTGGTTCGGATCAGGCCACTGGTACCGCAAGGAAGCGCTGAAACGCGCGGGCCTCACGTCGGATATGCGGGTCATCGACGTGGCGTCGGGCACCGGGCCGGTGGCTCGGGCGATCCTGCATTTCATCAAGGATACGGACCGGGTTGTCTGTGTCGAGCCGTCAGCGGGAATGATTGAAGAGTCGAAAAAGACCGTGCCTTGCCAACATCATCAGTCCGTGGCCGAAGATTTGCCTGTCGAAGACGAGACTTTTGACTTTCTCACGATGGGCTTTGCGCTTCGCCATGTGGATGATCTCGATGCGACCTTCCGGGAGTTTCGCAGGGTGCTGAAGGATGGCGGTACGGCGTTGGTTCTGGACGTGACCATTCCCGAGAACGCCTTTGGCCGTTTTCTCTTCAAGGCGTATTTCAAGCATATCCTGCCGGCGTTCACCCTGGTCTTCAGCCGGAACAAGGAAGCTTATCGGCTGATGAAATATTACTGGGAAACCATGGAGCAGATGACCGACCGCGAACAGGTCGCCGAGATCCTGCGCGACGCAGGTTTCAGCAAGGTCGAGCATCGCATCCAACTCGGCTGCTTCTCGGAATATCAGGCGACGCGCTAACGCCTGCCTTCGATGCTGACGGTTCTGATCCCGGCGCACAACGAGGCGGGAACGATTCGCGAAGTGGTCGAGGGAGCGATCGTCCATGCCAACCATGTCATGGTGATCAACGATGGCTCGACCGACGACACTGTGGCGCAATTGAATGATCTGCCGGTTCAGATCATCGACCATGCGGACAACATCGGGAAAGGTCCGCGGTTGTGGGAGGGCTTGGCCGAGGCCGTTCAGGGTGGCGCGACGTCTGTACTCACGATGGACGCTGATCTTCAGCATGATCCGGCGGACATCCCGGTGTTTCGGCAAGCCAACAAACAATCACCGAATGCAATGATTATCGGTGATCGACTAGGCGATGCTGCATCAATGCCGGGCTTTCGTGCTCAGTCCATAGGGTTCGGTGATTTCTTTGTCAGCTGGTGTATCGGACGCCGGTTCCGAGATGCGCAGTGCGGCATGCGGCTCTATCCGGCTTCAATGATTGGTCTTGTAGAGGTCCCACTTGCCGAGCGTGCGCATTTCGTTTTCGAGAGTGCCGTTTTGTTGCATGCCGCCGAAGCGGGCATCGTATTCGAGCGCGTACCAATCAAGGCGCGCTACAAGGGGTTTGTCCAGCGCCCCAGTCATTTCCGACCGCTTATTGATACCTGGCGGATCATTCGCATGATCAGCGGGTTTCTCATTCGCCGGGGTTTGAAGCCCAGTGCCTTGTTGCGCGTACTGCGCGGCGTACGGTAATCTGACCGCGGTTTTCAAAAGGAGATGAAACGTGTCCACCAAAGTTCTCGCCATGGTTCTCGTCGCTGTACTCGCCGTCTCGGGCTGCAAGACAACGCAGGTCCAAACCGTGAATGGCTCTTATCCGACGGCAACCGCCTCACCGCGGAACCTGAGCACCAACGACTATAAGCGCGCGATCATTCGCGCTGGCGCCAAGCGGGGTTGGACTTTTGACGACGCAGGACGCGGCCATATGATCGGACGCCTGAATGTGCGGGGCAAGCACTCGGTCGTGGTCGATCTCTACTATGACAGGTCAACCTATCGGATCGAGTATCAAAGCTCGAAGGGCCTGAAATACGACCCTGCCGCGAATACGATCCATCCGCGTTACCAGAAATGGGTGAATACGCTCGGCCAGGACATCGATAGGGAAGTGATCGCCGCTAAGACGTCCTGAGCGAAAGCGCGGGTACGCTGCGTGCCTCATTTCACGTTTGAATATGCGCGCGGCCTGGCGTCGAAGAGTGCCTTTCTCGAAGGGCACTTTCCAGGCAATCCGGTGGTGCCGGGCGCCGTCATCCTGGGTTGCATCGCAGCGCGCTTGCGGGGCGAGGGGATGACCATCACCGAGGTCGGGCGTATGAAGTTCATGCGCCCACTGCTCCCAGATATGCCGTTTCGACTGGAGATCAGGGCAGATGGCGATGAAGCCCGCTGTTCCGTGGAAGGGGCTGACGGCGTTTTCGCTAAAGCACATCTCGTGATCAGATCCACGCATGGCTGACGACACTCCGGCCTGGCGCACCGAGCCGGAGCGCGGCCATCCTGCATTCCTCCATGTCCTCAAATGGCTAGCCCGATATGGACCGGACTGGTTCAACGCGTCGGTAATCGCGCTGATTTCAGTTTACTACAGCTTTCGGCCTAGCCCGGTTTCCGCGGCTGGCACCGAGGCGTATTTCCAAACCGCCTTTGGACGGAGCGCCACGTTTCGCGACCGATACCGGCAGGTTAACACATTCTCCCATGTGATCTTTGATCGCGTCGGATTGCTAGGCACCCTTGTAGATCGGTTCGACATAACGGCGCACGGGGAGCGCGTTGTTGAAGATGCCCACGCCATCCGCTCCGGGGGCGTGCTTCTCGGCGCGCACTTTGGGAGCTTCGAGGCGATGCGGGCCTTCGACCGCGCACTGCCCGGCCTGAAGATCCGATATCTGATGTACGAGGAGCATGCAGAAAAGACAGCCCGTATCCTGAATGCTCTGAATCCCGAAGTGGCCGCCCAGGTCATTCCCGTTGGAGACGGGCACAGTGCGATGCTGGCGGTGCGCGAAGCACTTGCGGAGGGCCAGTTCGTGGCATTTCTCGGCGATCGCATGCCGTCACAGAACCCGCGTGGCCAAGTCAAAACGACGTTCTTTGGCCGCGATATCGTGGTTCCACGTGCGCCTTATCTCAGCGCCATTCTCGCCGGCGTGCCGCTGATCTTGTGTTTTTGTCCGCGAACCGGCAACAGAACCTATGATGTCGTTTTCGAGCAGATCTATGATGGGGCGCCTGTGGCCCGGTCGATGCGTGACGATCTTTGCGCTGATCTTGCGCAGATCTACGTCGACCGACTGGAAGGGATGTGCAACCGTCATCCTCATAACTGGTTCAATTTCTTTGATATCTGGGAGTGAAGCGGCGGCCCAAACCTGCGCAGCACCGGCGCCAGCAAACGCAAACGAGGCGCTCAAGGGGTTGGCCGCGCAGTCCGGGGAACAAATCGCTTACCGCGAAGAGATCCAACATCCTGCCCTGCTCGAACCGACGATCGCTACGGGGACGATGGCGCTTGTTGATGGCGTGCTGGTCAAGGATCAAAAAACACCCAAGCGCGAGATCAGCGAGATTGATCAGCGTGTCATCACCGTCCGCAAGGGACCCGGCGCGGAGGCCAATCTGCTTCCTCTGCCGGATGAGATTGCAAGGTTTGCCAACGCATTGCGGGCGTTGATGAGTGGGAGTGGGCAGGCTGTTCTGGATGAGTTTGCTGCTGAGTTGATGCCGGTGGAGAATGGCTGGAAGACCAAGCTATCTCCGCTCGAGGAGGCGCGTTTGTCCCTTGATCTGGTTGGGTGCGGGGCGCGGTTGACCGGCATGACCCTCTACGAGCCAGACGGTGTTACCCGTCGGCTCACATTCGCAACCCCGGAATGACCCGGCTGGCTCTGGGCTTCCTGCTGGCCGTGTTGCTCGGCACGGCGGCCCTAAACGTCGTCGAGTTCGAAACAGATGTCGCCGATCTGCTGGGGACCGGAGAGAGTGGCGCGGATGCCCTCGACGGAGTGGCGGGCCGTAGCCAAACCATTGCACTTCGCGGAGGTGACGCAGCCCAGCGCCGGGCCACGGCCATCGAACTTGCGGCACATCTCAAAGAGCATCAACTGGTGGTTCGAGCCGATGCCGGTCCGGGTGCACCAGATCCGGATCTTCTCGATTGGCTATGGCAGCATCGACTGTTGCTTGCACCGCCATCGACAAGCGATGTCACCGCAGATGCTTTGCGCCGCGAATTGGAGCGCGCGCGCGCGGAGCTGACGTCCCTGTCCGGCTCGGGTCTGGCGTCTCGGTATTTGCTCGACCCGACGGGAAGCTATCGCCGTGTGATCGAACAACTGACATCTGCCGGCAGCAATGTGTTGCCGACAGATACTGGTGTCTGGCAGTCGCTAGACACCGATGCATCCATTGTCTTCCTCCAGCTTGCAGACCTGCCCTTCGACGCAAGTGCCCAGTCCAGCCTTGATGACGAGATCCGCAATCTTGCGGACGCCAATGGCCTTGAGGCGTTGATCGTTGGGCCCCGCGCGATCAGCGCAGAGATCAACAACCGGATTGCCCTGCGTGCCCAAGTGGTCGCCGGTCTGGGCGGGCTGCTGGTCCTTGTGTGGATCGCTTGGGTGATGCGTAGTCCGGTTCGGGTGATGAGCTGTGTGCTGCCAGCACTGATTGGCGCAGGAGCGGGTGTTCTGGGCCTCCATTTGTTCTTTGGCGGGGTGCATCTGCTGGCCATCGGCTTCGGCGGAGTGCTGGTCGGACTTGCCATCGACTATCCGATCCATCTCATCCTGCACGGGCGCAGCCGGCAAGAGCGTGTTCATGCGACCCGTTTGGTTGGCATCGGGGCCGTGACGACAGCGGTCGCGTTTCTCGCCATGTTGGCCTCGGATATTCGAGTGCTCGCGCAGACCGGTGTCTTCGTGGCTTTGGGGCTGAGCACCGCCGCGCTTGCCGGTTGGGCTTTGCGACCGGAGAAGAGCGTTTCGTTGAGGCCGATTTCCATGACTTCGCGACCTCACCTCAAGTCAAAGCCATTTTTGGTTGCTGGGCTTGCCACAGTTGCAGCAATTGCTGTTCTGTTTCTTCCGGAGCGAGACACCGCTGGGTTAATCGACGTTCCCGCGAAAATTCGCGAGACGGTCGCAGAACTGGATCGCATGATGGATCTGCCGTCTGGCCAGTACCGGATTGAAACGACGGCGGGCACCCTGGGCGCCTTGATTGAGCGTCAGAAAGCGGTGTCGGATGCATTGCTTGGCCTCCAGGCGCAGGGTCACATCACACGATTCCGCATGTTAGGTAACTCCTTGCCGCTCCCCCCAAATGATCCGGCAAAGATCAGCGCGGCAGTTCTCGCTGAACGACTGCCGGAGGCGCTGAGGGCTGCCGGACTGTCCCCCGGTTTTGCCAGGCAGATTGGCGACGCGTACGGGGAAGCCCTTGGCCAACCACCCCTGAAGGCCTCGACGGTTGCCACTCTGACGATTTCGGAGAGCATTGCGGGCCTTGTGCAGGTGCGTGGTGACCGTTTGGTCGGCCCCATCCAACTCTGGGATGTTAGCGATCCCGTCCGGGTACGCGAAGCCCTCTCAAGTTTCGACCTCGAGGGTGTGGCGTTCGTCGACGAAAAGGCGCGCATTCGCTCTGGGCTCGACCGCCTGAAGTTCCGCGCCATGTTGACGGTGGGCCTTGGTGCTTTGGCTGGCGCTTTCGTCCTCGTGCTTGTCCTACGCCAGACGCGCCCGGCGATCGAGATCGTCCTGTGCACCGCGGCTGCCACCTTGCTTGCGGCGGCAATCGCGGGCTGGGCGGCAGGTGGCCTTGGGGTGTTTCACATGGTGGCCTTGGCTCTGGTGATTGGTATTGGTATCGACTACGGGCTGTTTTTAACGATGAGCTGCGATGAGGCGCAGGACGACGTGGCGATGCAATCGGTTCTGATCTGTGCTGTGACGACCCTCTTGGCGTTTTCCGTCATGATCGTTTCGGGTGTGGAACTGCTGGAACACATTGGTCTGACTGTGGTGGTTGGGGTCATCGCGGCCCTCGCCGTCTCCATCGTTCTGGATCCTGAAAGCCGCCAATCATGACCCAACGCATCGAGTTGAGCGATATTGGGATCATCGGTCTCACCGGCGTAAGCGCCGTCGGTCATGGCAAAGCTGCCCACCTCACTGCAATGCGCAACGGACAGTCCGGTTTGAGCCCCTGCACATTTCCTGGTGCTGATGTGCCCTGCTACACAGGGGCTGTGGAAGGCTTGGAAAGTATCGACTTTCCCTCGGCACTTGCGAGCTACGACAACCGGGCGACACGGTTGTCCTTGGCTGCACTCGAAACAGATGGTTTCGCGCAACGCCTGTCCGGCACAATCGAGCGCTGGGGGGCGGACAGAGTTGGTATCGTTCTCGGCACCTCGACTTCAGGGGTCGAACGGCTGGAGCGGGACTACCGCATCTCTGGCGCGGAAGGCCCCTTGAGTGCGGACTACTCGATCCGGGACAACAATGATCATCAGGCAGTCACAGCCTTTCTCATCGATCACCTTGGCCTGAGAGGGCCAAGCTATACGATATCGACCGCCTGCTCATCATCGGCGAAGGCAATCATCGATGGTGCTCAATTGATCCAGCTTGGATTGGCCGATGCGGTGCTGACCGGCGGGGTGGATAGTCTTTGTCTGACATCCATCTACGGCTTCGAGTCGCTTGAGCTGGTATCGCGGGAGCAATGTCGACCGTTCGATGTCAGTCGCTCCGGCCTCAGCATCGGAGAAGCTGCGGCGTTCTTGTTACTTGAACGTCGCGGTGAAGGCCCGCGTTTGGCCGGGTATGGCGAAAGCTCGGATGCGACATCGATGTCCACGCCTCCGCCAGACGGGGCGGGGGCAGCCGCCGCAATGCGCCAAGCGTTATCAATGGCCGGTCTGCAACCGGTAGACGTCGACTATTTGAAGCTTCATGCGACGGCGACGCCCATCAACGATGCAGCGGAAACCGCTGCGGTGTCAGCCGTCTTCGGGACCACTGTGCCTGTCGCCTCGTTCAAGGGATTGATCGGACATACACTGGGTGCAGCCGGAGCAATCGAGGCCGTCATGAGCCTATATGCCATGGCGGGCGGGTTTGCACCGGGGTCGGCTGGCTGTCAGACGCCTGATCCTGAAATCGAGGTTGCCGTGCGCATGTCGACGACCGAGACGCGTATGACGCATGTATTGAATAACGCCTTCGGGTTTGGTGGCAGCAATTGTTCGATCATTCTGGGCGCCGCGTGAGCATGCGAGTCTATGTCGACGCCCTCGGTCTGTCTGCACCCGGCCTCGACGGAGTTGCTGCATTGCAGGCCCACCTTGCCGGAGCGCCATTGGAGATCGCGGAGGAATGGCAACCTCTTCAGACCAGTCTCCCGGCACGCCAGGCTCGTCGGTTGAGTGTTTCGATCCGGTCTGCTGCGGCGGCTGCCGAACAAATAGATCCGGCATTGCCGTCTAACGCGGGGTGGGTCTTTGCCAGTTCGACGGGAGAGGGCGACACGCTTCACGCGATCCTCTCGGCGCTTTGTGAGCCCGAGGTGATGATCCAACCGTTGCGGTTTCAAAATGCGGTCCATAACGCGGCGCAGGGCCAGTGGTCGGTGGCGCGCGGGGCCACCGGACCAGCGACAAGCATCGCGGCCTTTGACGCTTCAGTCGGGGCAGGGCTGCTCAAGGCTACAATGCAGGTTGTGTTGGAGCGTCAAACTGTCGGGCTCGTCTGCTTCGACACTCCACTACCGCCGCCGCTGCATCAGAAACGGGCGTTCGAGATGCAGATGGCAGTCGCGTTTGCCCTTTCTCCGGAGCCGGGGGACGGTTCGCTTTGTTCATTGACTGTCGAGCGGACAAATGATCAGGCCTCTGATCCGCTGGAAACAATGACGCTGGATCCGAGGATCATCCAGAGCCACAATCCGGCATCCCGCGCGATCCCTCTGCTGGCCCGCATTGCCGCCGGCGATCGGGGCTCTTTGATCATGAAACTGCCTGGCACAGCCCGACTGAGGGTCCAATTGGGTGATGCCACCGATGCTTGAACAGGCATTGGAGCGCATGCCCCATTCGGGGCCTATGCGTCTGATCGACAGGATTGAGGCCGCCGATGAGGACGCTTTGACGTGCCTTGCCAAGCCGCATGCGGCCCAACACTATCCCCTGCGCCTTGACGGCCTGCTGTTCACGACGACGTTGGTCGAACTCGGAGCGCAAGCTGCCGCCGCCCATGCGTCTCTGTTTGGCATGGGGGCAGCGCATACCGGCCTGATTTTGTCGATTTCCAACACGCGGTTCGGGACGGAATTGGTCGAAGCGCCTGATCCATTCCGCATCGTGGCAAAACGCGTGAGATTGATGGACAACGCTGCCAGCTATGTGTTCGAGATCACTCAGAACAATGAACATCTGGTGGAGGGCGAGGTCTTGCTCAGCATGATCCCTCGCGAGACGTGAAGCGCGCCTTGGTCACCGGTGGGTCCAGCCCCATCGGGGCGGCCATTGCCCGCACGCTCGCAGGCGATGGCCACGAGGTTCTCGTCCATGCGAATACAAATCAGGAGGCGGCGGATAAGGTCTGCGCTGACGTCGCAAGCGCCGGTGGTTCGGCCATCCCATTGAGCCTCGATCTGACGGACATCGATACGGCGATGACCAAACTTGCTGAGCTTGCCGAAGATGCCCCGATCCAGATTCTGGTCCACAATGCCGGGCTCCATCGTGACAGGCCCTTTGCAGGTATGGAGTTTGCTGACTGGCAGGCCGCTATTGATGTGAACCTGAACGGGCTTTTCGCGGCGCTGCGCCCGTTGATCATGCCAATGATGCGCGCCCGGTGGGGCCGGGTAATCGCGGTCTCGACACTGACCGCGATCACGGGCAATCGCGGGCAAACGAACTATGCTGCGGCCAAGGGCGGATACTTGGCCTTTGCCAAGTCGCTCACGCGCGAGTATGCCAGCCGCGGCATTACAGCGAATGTTGTGGCCCCCGGACTGATTGCGACGCCGGAAACCGAAGGGATGGAGAACTTTGATGCCCTTCGCTCGCTATGTCCCGCAGGTAGGGCCGGAATGCCAGAAGATGTCGCAGGCATTGTAGGCTTCCTTGCCTCTGACAAAGCGAGCTATATCTCTGGGCAAATGATTGCGGTTGATGGAGGAACAAGCTGATGGCTTCCCCGAACGCGGAATCTGATGCGAAAGCACCGCGCCCCTCAGGTGCTGAGGGCGCAGCTCCTGCCGTGCGGACATGCGATGTCATGGTGGTCGGGGGCGGCCCCGGTGGCGCCGCGACAGCTGCTTTTCTCGCCATGGCCGGCGTAGAGACGGTTCTGGTCGAGAAGGACCGGCATCCCCGGTTCCATATTGGCGAATCGCTTCTGCCGCACTCTATGTCCATTCTCGAGGAACTCGGCGTTCTCGACCGTGTGGACAAGATCGGTGTCTTCAAGGGTGGGGCGGAGTTCGTGAATCACGATGGCACCCATGACGCCGTGTTCAAATTCAGCCGTGCTCTCTTGCCCGGGCCCTCGCACGCCTATCAGGTGCGCCGGTCGGAATTCGATCATCTGTTGTTCGAGCGGGCGGGTGAGTGCGGTGCCGTGACGCTTGAGGAAACCGAGGCCAAAATCTTGTCGTTTGAAGAGGACGCAGCGGTTGTCCGGACAGTGTCGGCGGATGGTGAAGAGACGGACTGGCAGACCCGGTTTCTGGTGGATGCCTCTGGAAGGTCGACCCTGACTTCGAAGATGCTGGAGCAGAAGCGGCCAGATCCGCGGAATACGTCTGCTGCAATCTTCGGGCACTTTCGCGGCGTGCCACGCCATGAGGGCGAGCGCGGCGGTAACATTCGCATCCACCTGACAAATCCGGGCTGGATGTGGCAGATCCCGCTGCGCGACGACGTCACGTCCATCGGGTTCGTGGCGCCGGGCGAGTATCTCAAGAACCGTACCGGCACGATCGAGCAGGTGTTCAACCAGCACTGCGCGCGCCATTCCCACATGAACGAACTCGTCTCCAGCGCAGAGCGCGACGGACCGCTGCGGGCGACCGGCAACTTTTCCTACCGCGCCACAGATGCCACTGGCCCCCGTCATATCAAGGTCGGCGATGCCTATGGGTTCATCGACCCGGTGTTTTCAACCGGTGTGCATCTTGCGCTCAACAGCGCGCGCGAGGCGGCTCAAACGATTCGCCGCTGCCTCAAGAATGCTAACCGCCGCACCTCGCTTCTGGCTGCCTATGACCGCCGAATCCGTCGCCGTCTCGCCTATGTTTCCTGGTTCATTTACAAGATCAACGACCCGTCGTTCCGCGAAATGATGTTGAACCCTCAGAATATTCTCGGTGTCGAGCAAGCCGTGATATCATTGCTTGCCGGGGATTTCCGCTGGGATCCGCGTCTGCGGACACGTATTGCCCTGTTTAAGATGTTCCGTTACCTCACGGAACTGAGGGAGCCCCGGTTGAAGGTGGTGGAAAATCCTGGGTGAGGGCACAGGCTGCTATGGAAAACACGTTTCGCAACGAAATCGGCGCGATGATCGTGGATGTCTTGGTTCTGGATGACGTCGCAGTTGATGAGATTGACCCGAAGGCGCCCCTGTTTGGTGACGGGCTGGGCCTCGACTCGATTGATGCATTGGAACTCTCGTTTGCGATTGCACAGCGCTACGGGATCAAGCTGCGCTCGGACGATGAGAAGAACCGCGAGATCTTCGCCTCGCTGGATGCGCTCAGTCACTACATAAAAGAGAACCGCGTGTCGTGAGCCGCGGGCGGCCGTCCGCGGGCCTCATGGTGTCATGTGCGCTCGCATTGGCGATTGTGGCGCAGGCGTTTGGGCTGATAACGGCACAGGCGCTCGACTACGTTGCCATGGCATCAGTTTTCTGGGTGGTGTTTGCCGCCCTGACAGGATTGCGCATCGGTATGGCCCTGGCAGTTCTGGTGGCTTCTGCGGTCGTTGGGTTGCTGCTCTGGATGCAAGGACAAATATCGGGCCTTCGCTACATGCCGTTCGTTCTGATTGTCCCCGCGAACATCATGATGGGGGTTATTTTCGCTCGCGGGCTTATGACCGACCGCCAACCGATCCTCGTGCAATTGATCGAGTTGATGAACCTGCGTCCACTCGATGACAGCTTCCAGCGGTTTGTCGAACGTCAATGTCTGCTTTGGAGCGTCATGTGTTTTGCCACCGCTGGGGTCGCGCTTGGAGCGATGATCCTGCCGGTGTGGCGCATCGAGTTTTCCTACGTCCTGACGGCCTTGGTGATCGCTCAGGTCGGATGGTTCGCTCTTTCCCATTATTATGCGCAGATCCGCTACCAGCGACCGGAGACATGGTGGCTCACGTTCAAGATGATGCTTCGACCCGGAGTCTGGGCGCGGCTGCGTGTCTAATGACTGCTCTGTAATGACCCTGCACCCCCAACCGGATGATCTGTTTTGCCTTGCCGCGACGACGGCGAGAACGTGGGGTGATTTTGCAAAGGAGGTCAGCCGGTATCGCCCGGCGCTGCAATCAGCGGATGCCGTCTGTAACCTTGCCTCTAGCCGTTTTGACTTCAGTGTGCTTCTTGCGGCGGCTCTGTTGAATGGGCAGACTGTACTGCATCCACCCGCGCGGGCAGATCAGGCGGTTCAGTCCGTTATGGACGGATGGGAGGCACCCCTGTGCGTTACGGGGCTCGCCGATCTGCCGCCCGGTGGCGGTGCTTCGCCCCTGACGCCGGCTGAACTGCTTGAAGCGCTCGCTGGGGCGAAGGGCCGGATGCACATCTTCACCTCCGGGTCCACGGGCAAGCCAGTGCGTCAGATCAAGTCATGGGAGATGCTTCGCGTCGGGGCCAGCATTACCCACGAGATCGTGGATCGGGCAGGGCTCTCGCCTGGCAACTGCCTGATCGCGGGGACAACGCCGCATCAGCACATGTACGGTCTGGAGGCGACGATCTTCGCCGGTCTTGGCTTTGGCCATGTCCTCTATGATCGCCCTGTCTTCTACCCCGACGATCTCGAGGCAGTGATCGCCAGCGCGGACAAACTTGAGCTAGAGCAGATCGTCCTTGTCACCAGTCCGCCCCACCTCAAGTTTCTGGCGGACCGTATTCAAACCCACCCTCAGATCGCTTGCGTGGTCTCGGCAACAGCCCCGCTGTCTGCAGACCTCGCCCGGCGGGTCGAGAGCGGCGCCGCTCGCGCGGTCTATGAGATCTATGGCAGTACGGAGACAGGATCGCTGGCGTGGCGACGCACGACAGAGAGCGACATCTGGGCCCCCTCGGTTGGCTTTACACTACTGCCGTCTCCGGACGGATGGCGGGCGGCGGCACCACATCTTGCCGACGTTATCGCACTGAACGATGACATCGAACTGGTGCCTGATGGGTTCCGTCTCCTCGGCCGGCGTGGTGACATGGTTCAGGTCGCGGGCAAACGGCAGAGCCTTGGCGCGTTGAACGCAGTGCTGGCTGATTGCGATGCTATTTCAGACGGGGTTGTCCTGCGCGAACAACTGGCAGGTGAGGACCGTTTGCACCTTGTGGTCGTCCCGGGAGACGAGCCTCCGGCGGACCTAAAGAACAGGATTCGCAGTCACATGCTGTCACTCGTTGATCCGGTCTTCGTGCCGCGCATGGTGCATGTCGTCGACGCGATACCGCGCAACGCGACCGGTAAGGTCTCGGCCGAGCATCTGGCCTTGCTGCTTCGATCGGTTCAGCAAGCAGGACCCGGCCAGCCCAAGCGTGCCGGGATCACGTAAACCTGTTGATCAGGGGGCTTCTGCGCGCACGGCAGCTGTCACATAATTCACGCTGAGATCGCGCGCCGAGATGTGCCAGGACCAGCCCAGCGGGTTGAAGACGAATCCCTTGCGATCAACTGGCTCCAGGCCTGCCCGCGAGAGCATGGTGAACAGCTCGTCCGGCGTTATGAACTTCGACCACTCATGGGTGCCCTTCGGCAGCCAGCGCATCACGTATTCTGCACCCACAATTGCCATGGCCCAGCTCTTTGGGTTTCGATTGATGGTCGAGCAGACATGTATGCCACCCGGTTTGACCAGTGTAGCGCAGGCATCCAAAAACGCCTGCGGGTCCGGCACATGTTCGACCACTTCCATGTTAAGCACCGCATCAAACAATTCACCATCCGCTGCCAGCGCTTCGGCTGTGGTCTCACGGTAGTCGATCTCCAGCCCCATTTTCTGGGCATGGACTTGGGCCACAGGGATGTTGCGTGCGGCCGCGTCCGCACCCACGACATCGGCGCCAAGCCGGGCCATGGGTTCGGTCAGCAGCCCCCCGCCACAGCCGATGTCCAGAATACGCAGCCCCTCAAAAGCCTTGGGCGCAGAAGTATCGCGATTGAACTGCGCGCCGACCTGATCGACGATGTATCCCAGACGGCACGGGTTGAGCATATGTAGAGGCTTGAACTTGCCGTTCGGGTCCCACCATTCGTCAGCCATCGCCTCGAATTTGGCGATTTCCTCGGGATCGACTGAGGTTGCTTGCGCGGTCGCGGTATCAGTCATGGCAGGATCCTCTCGCGTGGCCCTTTGCACAGCCCTTGGCGCGGATCCCGGCAGGGCGCGGCGTCAGAGCGCTTTGTGCTTGTGAGATAGTGCGCTATCACCACTTTGACCATGGCATCTCGGCCGCATGCGGCGAGTTGGACCCTTTCAGAACGCTGCTCGCGGCAAAAGGACCGGATGACAACGCCTCGCCTCTATCCGCAGATCGAACCGCATCAGCGCCTCACCTTGCCGGTCAGTGGCGGGCATGAGCTCTATGTCGAGGTCTGCGGCAATCCAAACGGGCGTCCCGTCATTGTTCTGCATGGCGGGCCGGGAGCCGGGTGCAGTCCTGTGATGCGGCGGTTCTTCGATCCCAAGATCTACCGCATTGTGCTCTTCGATCAGCGCGGTGCGGGCAAATCGCGGCCTTCGGGTTCGCTCGAGGACAACACGTCCTGGGATCTGGTCGACGACATCGAACGCATCCGGAGCCGCCTTGGCATCGAGCGCTGGGTCGTCTTTGGCGGCTCGTGGGGGTCAACGCTTGCACTCCTCTATGCCGAGACGCATCCCGAGCGGGTCCAGGCGATGATCCTACGCGGCGTCTTCACGATGACACAGCCCGAGCTGGACTGGTTCTATGGCGGAGGTGCCGGGCGATTCTTCCCCGAAGCCTGGACAGACTTTGCAGCTCCCATCCCCGAAGACGAGCGGGGCGACCTGATTGGGGCCTATCACCGTCGCCTGATTGAAGGCACCGAAGCCGAGCAGATGCGGTTTGCCCGGCCCTGGGTGCGATGGGAGAGCTCGACTGCCGTTTTACGTCCGCCGCGTGGCAATCCTCCGGTGAATGGGGGTTATGCCCGTGCATTCGCCCGGATCGAAGCACACTACTTCGTCAACAAGGGTTGGCTCAAGGGCGACGATCACATCATGTCGCGGATCGACCGGATCGCACACATTCCCGGGGTTGTGGTTCAGGGACGGTATGATGTGATCTGCCCGCCTCATGTCGCCTATGCTTTGACCGAGGCGTGGCCTGCTTCAGAGCTGGTCATAATAGACGACGCCGGCCACGCGCTGTCTGAGCCGGGTGTGACATCGGCGCTGGTTGAAGCGACAGACAGGTTCGCGCGGGAATAACGGGCGGCCCGTTCCGCCTAGCTATCGGCCTCGTCCGCAGGATCGAGGTCGCGCCGTACACGCTCCTGCGACAACATCTCCCGCGTGTGGTCCATCTGATCAAATGTCTCGTCCGCCAGAAAGCGCAGTTCGGGCGAGAACTTCAGTTTCACAGCCTTGTTGACGGCCCGGCGCAACTCATAGGCCGAACGGGCGAGCGCCTTGATGATGGTCTTCACGTCCCCGCCGCCCAGTGGCAGCACGTAGACGGTCGCAATGCGCAGGTCCGGTGACATCCTGACCTCACTGACCGTGATGGAGACACCGGCCAGATCAGGCTCGTGCACATCGCCGCGCATCAGCACGTCGCTGAGCGTGCGTCGTACGAGTTCACCCACCCGCAACTGGCGTTGCGACGGGCCCCGACCGGTCTCGAACCTGCTCTTGGCCATCTCATCTCTCCGAAGGGAGCCGCGCTCTAGCACCCGGATGCGGCGCTGTCCAGCGCCCTACCAGGGGATTTCGGTACCGTCATAGGCAAAGAAACCGCCGCTTTGCTCCGGTGTGAGATTGCCGATCACGTCCAGCAACTGCCGGGCTGCATCATCGGGTGTGAAAGTGTCGCGTGTGCCGGCGAATTTCGCGCTCAGCGGGGTCGCAACGGTGCCGGGGTGGAGGGCGATACAGATGGCCTGTGGGTTGTAGCGGGCAATCTCGATGGCCGAGGTCCTGACGACCTGATTGAGCGCGGCCTTGGCGGCGCGATACGAGATCCACCCGCCAAGCCGGTTGTCGCCAATGGAGCCGACGCGTGCCGACAGGGTGGCAATGACGGCACGGCCTTCGCGGGGGATGAGGCTGCGGTAGTGCTTGAAGATCAGCGCCGGTCCGATGGTGTTCACGGCAAACTGCGTGGCCATCGCCTCGGCATCCAGACGGGTCACCGTTCTTTCCGGCCCACGGCCGTCGATTTCCAGCGCTCCGGTCGCATCGAAGATCAGATCAAACGGGCCGTCAGCTGCTGCCAAAGCAGCCTCGGCACGCGAGGGATCGCGCCAATCCAGACCATCTGCACGAGACAGGCCGGTGACAGTGACGTCTTGTGACAGGGCGTTTCCGATGGCCTGACCAATCGCACCGGTCGCGCCAAGAACCAATGCCCTCATCTGGGCGCCCTGGAGAATATTGCCTCAGACCTAGTCAAAGATCCGCGACTCCACGTCCCGCTCGTGCCATCGATAGCCGATGACCAGCGCAACGCCAGTGGCCGCCCCCATGATCAGGGTTTCGGCGAGCAGAAGCGGCAGTTCGGACCATTCCATTCCCTCGCCCCAATCTTCAAGATCGTCCGGTGTCTGAAGACTTTCGAGGAGTCCAAGCGACACCGAGGACAGATCTGTCGCCACGAGAACCGTCGAGGTGCCTATGATCGCAATTGTCACCGCAAATCCAACGCGCCACGCCAAGGTAAGAAATGCCAGAACGTATCCCGACATGGACGCGATGATCACGAGGCCCGCAAAGATGTAGAAGGCTGGGCCGGGCTTGTACGCCGCTCCCGTCGGCGCGTCGCTGAGTGCAATCAGGACCGCAGCGGCGATGATGAAGATCACGATCAGGATCACCAAGGAAAGGATCATCCAGCCGAGCCATGCGCCGAAACCCGGGCGCTGGTAGAGCGGCGAGAGCGTGAGCCACGGCAGAAGAAGGCCCGCAACAGTCGCAATGACATAGATGAACAGGTTGGCAATCTCCCCAAGTTCGACCAGATCGGAGCTGTCTCCCGCAAGGCCGTGCAGGAAGACGGTAGCCTCTTCAGATAGGATGAACAGCGCAAGGCCCAGCAGCCAGGCGATGATCCAGTTGATAAGGAACCTTGTCTCGGCTCTGTCCGGTCGGCGGTAGAGGCCGCGCATCACTCGAGTGAGCGCTCGACCTCCTCACGCTCGAAGATCTCGATCACGTCGCCTTCGCGGATGTCCTCGTAGTTCTCGAAGGCCATGCCGCATTCCTGGCTGACCTGGACTTCCTTGACCTCGTCTTTGAAGCGCTTGAGCGTCTTCAGTGTGCCTTCGTGGATCACTACATCGTCGCGCAGGAGGCGCACACCTGCGGACCGGCGCGCCACGCCTTCGGTGACCTCGCAACCCGCGATCTTGCCCGCTCCAGTGATCTTGAAGACCTGCAGGATCTTGGCATAGCCAATGAAAGTTTCGCGCACTTCTGCCGAAAGAAGGCCAGAGGCCGCCGCTTTGATGTCGTCGACCAGATCATAGATGATCGAGTAGTAGCGGATCTCGACACCCTTCTGGTTCGCTGACTCGCGGGCCGGAGCATTGGCCCGGACGTTGAAGCCGATGATCGGAGCGCCCGACGCTTCGGCCAGTGTGACATCCGATTCCGTGATCGCGCCGACGCCGGAGTGCAGTACGCGCACCCGAACCTCGTCGTTGCCGATTTTCTCCAGTGCCTGGACAATCGCCTCGGCGGAGCCCTGTACGTCCGATTTGATGAGCACCGGCAGTTCCGAGACATCCTCATCGGCCTTGGCCTGCGCCATAAGCTGATCCAGCGTCGCACGGGCACCCTGGGCTGCCTGTTTCTCGCGTGCCGACCGTTGGCGGTATTCCGAGATTTCGCGGGCCTTGGTCTCGTCCTCGACCACGTTCAGAACATCGCCTGCTTCGGGCGTGCCGTTCAGGCCCAGCACCTCGACAGGCACCGAAGGACCGGCCTCCTTGACCCGTTCGCCCTGATCGTTGACCAGTGCGCGGACCTTGCCCCATTGCTCGCCGACCACGAAGATGTCGCCGTTGCGCAGGGTGCCGCGCTGAACCAGCACGGTTGCAACCGGACCACGGCCTGTGTCCAGTTTCGCCTCTATCACCGCGCCCTCGGCGGGGCGGTTCGGGTTGGCCTTCAGCTCCAGCAATTCAGACTGGAGCACGATGTTCTCGACGAGTGTCTCCAGACCCTGTCCGGAAATAGCAGAGACCTCCACGTCCAAAACCTCACCAGACATCGCCTCGACGATCACCTCGTGTTGCAGGAGTTCGGTCCGCACCTTGTTCGGGTCTGCGCCCTCGCGGTCGATCTTATTGATCGCGATGATCATCGGCACTTCGGCGGCTTTAGCGTGAGCAATAGCCTCGATGGTCTGCGGCATAACGCTGTCATCCGCCGCGACCACGAGGATCACAATATCGGTCACCTGCGCGCCGCGCGCCCGCATCGACGTAAACGCGGCGTGGCCAGGTGTGTCGAGGAAGGTAATCAGCGTCCCGCCTTCGGTGGTGATCTGGTAAGCACCGATATGCTGGGTGATCCCGCCGGCCTCGCCCGAGACCACATTGGTCTTGCGCAGTGCGTCAAGCAGCGAGGTTTTGCCGTGATCGACATGACCCATGATGGTCACAACGGGTGCACGCGATTCCAGCGCTTCGTCCGTATCATCGGTGCTTTCGATTGCATCCTCGACATCGGCGTCGGACACGCGAATGACCTTATGTCCAAACTCTTCGACCAGAAGTTCTGCAGTGTCCTGGTCGATGGACTGGTTCTGCGTCGCCATAACGCCGTTGTTCATTAGCGACTTGATCACATCGGCAACGCGCTCGGCCATCCGGTTGGCGAGCTCCTGCACGGTGATCGCCTCGGGGATGACCACATCGCGCACGACCTTCTCGCGCTCGACGGGGCCGCCCATCATCTTACGCTTTTCCCGCTCCTGACGGCGCCGCATGGCCGCGAGCGAGCGTTGCCGTCCGCCATCCCCGTCGTTCAACGCCTGACTGATCGTCAACTTGCCCGAACGTCTGCGGTCGTCTCCGCCGCGCCCGCGGGACGGCGTCTGTTTCTTCGGTCCGGGTCCGGGGCCTCCACGACCACGTCCAGGTGCATCCTCGCGCTCGCGCGCCGGGGCAGGGCGTCCTGCAGTCTTTTCCGCCGCACCTGTTGCTGCTGCAGCGGCGGCAGATGCCGTTGCCTTCTCGGCTGCATCCTTGGCTGCAGCTTCGGCGGCGCGTTTGGCGGCTTCGGCTTCTTCCTCGGCCTCTTTCTCAGCAGCGCGGGCCTTGGCTTCTTCCTCTTCCTCGGCGCGCTTTGCGGCCTCTTCTTCGCGTTGCTTCACGGCAGCGGCGCGGCGTTTCTCGTCCTCCGCCTCGCGAACCTTGCGAACTTCGTCGTCCTTCTTGGCTTGCTTCAGGGCCTCGAGGCGACGGGCATATTCATCATCCGAGAGCGTCTTAAGGACGGCCCCGCGCTCACCGCGTCCCTTGGACTGTGCCGGTGCTTTAGGCTTCGGCTTGGCCTCGGCGGGGGGCGGACTTGCCTTCGCCTCAGTTTCCGGCTGAGCTGCAGGTTTCTTCGGCGCTGGCGCAGTCTTGCCCACGGCAGCGGCAGCTGCGGCAGCCGCGGCACTGGCGCCACCGGCGGTTGCGCCGGCTGGGATGATCCGCTTGCGCTTTTTCTCAACGACAACAGCCTTGGAGCGCCCATGGCTGAAACTCTGGCGCACCGATCCACGGTTCGGCCCACCGCCGCGCCCGCGTCCACCAACCTTGCTGTCGCCTTGATCCTGGTCGCTCATTTATCTTCCTGTTCCGGACAGCGAACGCCGCCGCCCTGTCGTCTCAACTCACATCGTGGCCCGGCGTGCGGGCCTTCGGGTCGTCACTCGTATCACCGTCTGGTGCGCCGACATCTGCTTCGGTGCGGAACCCCGACAACCGCATCGCTTCGGCGCATACACGCCCGGCAAACCCGCCTGAGTCGAGCGCGGCATGTATGGCAAAGTCCCGGCCAAATGCCAAACCCAATTCATTGGCGTCCAGACAGGAGATCTCTCCAATCTGGCCCTCTCCGGCGGCTTTTGCAAGACGCGAGAGTTTTGCCCGACCGTCCGCTGCGCCATCGCGTGCCTGGATCAGCACCGCGGCCTCGCCGGAGGAAAGACGTGCGCGGACCTTCTCGGCACCTGTCACGGCCTGTCCCGCCTTGCGCGCAAGGCTGGTCAGATCGATCAGGCGGCGAGCCAGCAGGGCCTCGACCTGATCCGGCAGATCCGGGTCAGTTCTCACCTTTTGGCGGAAGGCCCTGGCAAAGAGGTTCTTGCGTACCGCCTGCTCGGTCAAGGCGCGATCAGCGGTCAACCAGGCACCACGACCCGGCAGATTGGCTGCAAGATCGGGCACAATATCGGGCAGACCGTCGCGTTCCGGCCCCATGACATACCGGATAAGCGACACGGTCGGCCCGCTCTGTCCCGTGGCAATGCACCGGCGTTCCGGTGCATCACGGTCCTTGCGCCTGCCGCCTCGCGTCATCTCACGCTCCGATATGTCCAGGCCGGATATCACGCGGTGGTCGCTTCCTCTGTTGATGTGTTCTCATCGCTGCCATCTTCGGCCTCGCCGTCTTCTTCGGCTTCCGCTTCGGCGGCCGCGAGGATTTCGTTCGGATCGACCATGCCGAGTTCGATCCGGGCTTTCATGACCAGATACTGGGCTTCTTCGAGGCTCACATCGAACGGTTCGAGCACCCCGTCATCCTTGACGCGCTTGCCGTCGATGACGGTGTAGCCGCCTGCCAGTTCCCAGTCTGCGCAGGTCGCGAAGGTCGCGAGATCCATCACATCGTCCTTGGCCAGCGCCAGGATCATCTGCGGGGTCAGCCCCTCGAAGTTGATCAGATCGTCCTGGCTGCCCATTCCGCGGGCCTCTTCCAGGGTCTTCTGGTTGACCTCTTCAAGGCTTTCGCGGGCACGGGCCTGAAGCTCCTCGGCGGTGGCCTCATCAAAGCCGTCGATGACCAGCAGTTCCTCGACCTCGACGAAGGCGACCTCTTCAAGCGAGGTGAAGCCCTCCGAGACCAGAAGTTGTGCAACCATTTCGTCGACGTTCATGGTCTCCTGGAACATACCAGTGCGCTGTTTGAACTCGGCCTGACGACGTTCCGATTCCTCGGCCTCCGTCATGATATCGATGTCCCAGCCGGTGAGCTGAGAGGCCAGACGCACGTTTTGTCCGCGCCGTCCGATGGCCTGGCTAAGCTGCTCGTCCGGCACCACAACCTCGATGCGCTGGGCATCTTCATCCATCACGACCTTGGTCACTTCGGCGGGCTGAAGCGCGTTGACGATAAAGGTCGCGGCGTCATCGTTCCACGGGATGATGTCGATCTTTTCGCCCTGCAATTCGTTGACCACGGCCTGAACGCGCGATCCTCGCATCCCGACACAGGCGCCGACAGGATCAATCGAGTTGTCATACGAGATGACCCCGATCTTGGCCCGGCTGCCTGGATCACGTGCGACCGCTTTAACTTCGATGATGCCGTCGTAGATCTCCGGCACCTCCTGCGCGAAAAGCTTGGCCATGAACTCCGGTGCGGTCCGGCTGAGGAAGATCTGCGGTCCGCGCGTCTCCGAGCGCACATCGCGGATGTAGGCCCGCACGCGGTCTCCGTTCCGGTATGCTTCGCGCGGGATCAGCTGGTCACGGCGCACGATCGCCTCGGCCCGGCCGAGATCGACAATGACATTACCGTATTCGACACGCTTTACGATCCCGTTAATGATCTCGCCGACCCTGTCCTTGAACTCCTCGTACTGGCGCTCGCGTTCGGCGTCGCGGATCTGCTGGACGATCACCTGTTTGGCGGTCTGTGCGGCAATCCGCCCGAAATCCATGGTCGGCAGCGGATCGGTGATGAATGCGCCAACTTCGGCTTCCGGGTTCTTCAGCCGCGCCTCTTCCAGCGAAATCTCGGTGAAATGGTTCTCGACCTCTTCAACAACTTCCATGGCGCGGGCCATCGACAGCTCGCCGGACTTGCGGTCAATGGAGGCGCGGATGTCATACTCGGCGCCATAGCGCGAGCGTGCAGCCTTGCCCAGGCTGTCTTCCATCGCCTCGATCACCAGTTCAGGTTCGATCAGCTTCTCACGCGCGACTGCATCGGCAATCTGCAGAAGTTCCAGACGGTTAGCACTGACCATCTCAGGCGTCCTCTCGCATATCAGGTCCATCCTCTGTTGTGTCTTCGCTCTCGGGATCGGCTTCGTCGATCTCGTCGTAATCCTCTGGGTCGAAACCCTTTTTCGACCTGCGCAGGCTTTCGGTGATCAACTCATCCGTCAGCACCAGCTTGGCGTCCGCCAGCCAGTCGAACTCCAGTCCGACCGTACCTTCTTCGATCTCCAGCAAAACCTCGTTGCCCTCGGTTCCTGCCAACAGGCCCTTGAACCGCTTGCGCCCTTCGATCAGCTCGGTGGTCTCGAGTTTTGCCTCGTACCCTTCCCAGCGGTCGAAATCGGTCAGTCGCGTCAGAGGCCTATCGATGCCGGGCGAGGAAACCTCAAGCGTGTACTCCGCAGCAATCGGGTCCTCGACATCCAGAATGACCGACAATTGCCGACTCAGCCCCGCACAATCCTCGACCTCCATCGTCCCATCGGGACGCTCGGCCATTATTTGCAGCGTGGCCCGTTTGCCTCCCATCAACCGCAGGCGCACAAGTTCAAAGCCCATGCTCTCGATCGTCGGCATGACGATGGTGGCAAGGCGTTGATCTATCGGTGCTTTTGCGACCATGTTGGTCACGGGCGTATCTCCCGGATCGAAATAAAAAAGCAGGCTCGATGGCCTGCCTCGCTAACCCGGTGGGGGTCCCGCTGGTGCCAGCGAGGCCGCCGCGATGTTGGGAATGAGATACGCCCATCCCGTGCGGATTGCAAGGGGTTCGCGACCGAGGCGAGACGCTTAAAAGGAAGGCCGCAAAAGCTGAGCCTTTCAGGCGTCGTCCGCCTCGGAGAGATCTGCGATCAACCGGCCCTTCGCAAGATCCACGGTGGGCACAGCCGCCTTGGTGAACGGCAGCATGACCGGGGCCGGACCGCCAACGATATCCAGCACATCTCCTGCACCGAAATCGTGGATGGCACGGACCTTCCCAAGCGCCGCACCGCCCGTATCGACGACCTCCAGACCGATCAGGTCGGTGTGGTAGAACTCATCTTCGGGCAGGGCGGGCAGCCGCTCCCGCGGGGCGTAAAGCTTTGTGCCTTTTAGACTTTCTGCCGCCTCACGTGTTGGAACGCCGGAGAGGCGGGCGGCAAACCCGCCCTTGACCGGGCGGGTGATCTTCACGTCGTAGGACTGGCCCGCCTCGCTGCTCAGCGGGCCATAATCCCCGATGGCGTCGGGCTCGGCGCAGAACGATTTGATCCGCGCCTCGCCCCGGACCCCGAAGGCTCCGGCGATTGCGCCGACGCAGACCATGTTCTCGATCGCCATGTCGCGAACCGGGGATAACCTGCTGATCAGGCTGGTTTTTCTTCGCCACCATCTTCAGCAGGGGCGTCCTCTGCCGGAGCGTCTTCAGCAGGCACCTCCTCAGCAGCGGCTGCTTCCTCGGCGGGAGCCTCTTCGGCTGCGGCCTCCTCTGCCGGGGCCTCTTCTTCGGCGGGAGCTTCCTTGGCGGCAGCTTCGGCTTCGGCCTTCTCTTCGGCGCGCTTCTTGGCCTTTTCGCCCGGCTCGGCCTTCTGTGGGTTGTTGCGGGTCTTTTTCTCAACGATTCCAGCAGCTTCCAGCATGCGAGAAATCCGGTCCGATGGTTGAGCGCCCTTGTCCAGCCAATGCTGGATGCGCTCCATGTTCATCTTGACCCGTTCCTCGGAATCCTTTGGCAACAAGGGGTTATAGGTCCCAAGCCGCTCGATGTAGCGCCCGTCGCGGGGCATCCGGCTGTCGGCTGCAACGATGCGGTAGAAGGGCCGCTTTTTCGACCCGCCGCGGGCCAGTCTGATCTTCATTGCCATGGTTTTCTCCTTCGGATGGCGTTGCCCCAACGGGGGCTATTTCTGAAACTTCTGGTGATGTCGGATCACTTCATCGACGATGAAGCGCATGAATTTCTTGGCAAATTCGGGATCGAGCCCGCTCTCGGCGCACATGCCCTCGAGCCGTTCGATCTGCCGGGCCTCGCGGTCGGGATCGGCGGGCGGCAGGTCATGTTCGGCCTTGAGCTTGCCCACTGTGGTCGTGCAGCGGAACCGCTCGGCCAGCGTGTGCACCAGTACCGCGTCGAGGTTGTCGATGGACTTGCGAAGGTCCGACAACAGCTCCTGAGCGCGTTCGATGTCAGACATGCCAACCTCCCCCGATCGCCGGGCTGGGGCCAGGAATCCGGGCGTATGGCAAGCGTATGGCAGGCGTATTGCAAGCGTATGGCTCGCGTATGGCTCGCGTATGGCAAGCGTATGCACAAAAAGTCGACATCAGAGGTCCTCCGGAGCCGGGTGGCGATAAACCGCACAGCGGTCCTCTTCGGTGTCGCCGGGCCATGCCGCGTCTTCGTCCAGAACGCATCCCATCCGTTTGGCGAGCGCGATGGAGCGTTCGTTCGGAAAGTCGATATAGGAGACGGCCGTCTTCCAGCCGAGCGTGCCATAAGCATAGTCGCGCGCGGCCAGTGCGGCCTCATACCCGATGCTCTTACCTTCGGCTTCCGGCCAGAGCGTCCAGCCCAGTTCCGGCTCGGGCCAGCCGCCCGGGTTCCAGCAGCCGACGTAGCCAAGGCAGGTGTCGTCGCCCTTCATGGTCACGGCCCACATGCCATAGCCGCGCACGGCCCAGTGGCCGATTTCCATGGCGAAGGTGCGCCAGGCCTTGAAGCGGTTCTGCGGCCCGCCGACATATTGCGAGCGCTCGGACATCATGAAGGCGACATAGCCCGCCTCGTCATGGGTGTTCGGGCCGCGCAGGATCAACCGCTCAGTCTCGAGCACAGGGATGCCGGAAAGCTCCACGGTCATGCCAGCGCCTCCGGGCCGGGGTGGCGCCAGACCGGCACCTCGCCTTCTGTGGCGTGTTGGAACGTGCTGTCGCGCCAGCAGCCGAGCCGTTCGGCCAGAGCAGCGGAGCGGGTGTTGTCCGCCTTGACCAGACTGATCGCTGTCGTCCAGCCAAGAGTGCCGTAGGCAAAGTCGCGCACGGCGCGGGCGGCCTCAAAGGCGAGGCCCTTGCCCTCGGCATGTTCCATCAGGGTCCAGGCAATTTCCGGCTCGGGCCAGTCATGCGGATTGAGGAACCCCGCACGACCGACATAGCGCCCGGTCGCCTTGTCCTCGAGCCCCCAGAGGCCATAGCCGTGCATCACCCAGTGGCCCATGATGAAGGCCAGTGTGCGCCAGACCATGCGGGCGTCCAGCGGCCCACCGACACCTTTAGAGCGGTCGGTCGCGTAAAAGGCGCGCTCCTCCTCGAAGTCATCTTTCGAGACCATGCGAAAGCGCAGTCGCTCGGTTTCGAGCAAGGGGATATCGAGCGCGAGCGCGTTCATGCCGTGCCAAGCGCCGGTGGCCGCACCAGCCGATGCAAACCCATGCCGACAATCATGGCCGCGAGAAAGACGAGCCCGGCCGTCCCGCCGAAGCCGGCAGACGCAAGCGCGGGTCCTGGGCAAAGCCCAACCGCTGCCCAGCCCGTGCCGAAGAGGGCGGCGCCCAAAAGCAGCGGGCGGTCGATGATGGGGTCCGGTGCTGCCGGAATCGGCGTGCCGAGTATCGCGCGCTGCCGCCCAGCGGCGATGCGCCATGCGATCAGCATCGGCAGGATGGCTCCGCCGAGCACGAAGGCCAGCGTCGGGTCCCACGCGCCGAACAGGTCGAGCCAGCCTTGTACTTTGCGCGTGTCGGTCATGCCCGAGAGGATGAGGCCGAGGCCGAACAGCCCGCCTGCGCCGAAGGAGGTCAGAAGGCGCATCAGATCCACCCCAGCCCGTGGCGCAGGACGGCCATCGCGATGACGCCAGCGACAAGGAACGTGACCACCGCCGCCAGTCCGCGCAGCGAGAACCGCGACAGACCGCAGACGCCGTGGCCGGATGTGCAGCCATTGCCGAGCCGTGTGCCGAAGCCGACCAGCAGGCCGCCTGCGACCAGGACGGCCAGGTTTGCGGTGGCTCCGGTTTCGGCAGAAGAGACGCTGGCCACGATGGCAGGTACAGCGACGAGGCCCGCGATGAAGGCGGCGCGCTCGGGCCAGTCCGGCCGTGCCTCGATCAGCCCACCAAGGATGCCGCTGGCGCCCATGATACGGCCGTTGACCAGAAGGTAGATCGCCGCCGCGCAGCCGATCAGCAGGCCGCCGCCAAGGCCGAAGAGCCAATCTGTGGGGATGACGCTCATTTCTTCTTGCCGAACCCGGACAGCCCGGGGGGCAGGGGCGCGCCGCCGCCCAGACCGCCAAGGCCGGGGGGAAGTGCGGGTCCGCCGGGGCCGCCCGGCATCGGGGGCAGACCGCCGGGTGCGCCGCCGGGGGCAGCACC
>CAYYZH010000022.1:0-33431 GCA_964475765.1 uncultured Limibaculum sp. | reverse complement strand
GCCCCGAACCGGCGTCTCCCAACGGCCGTCATGGTCGCCGGGGTCATGAGTTCGGACAACAATACCGCATCCACCATCTCGATCAGTCGCCCGTCCGCCGCGTCTGGGTCATCGACCTTTCCGACGACATTCAGGCGCTCCGGTGCCTGCGCGTAGTGTGAGGGTCATTCGAGCGTTCAGCATGCACGAATCGCGCGGCCATGAGTTCGTCTATGGGTTGCGCATTGGCCGCTTTCCGCAATTACGGCGTAACAGGCTGGTATCAAGCGGTTTTTTGGGACATAATCGCCGCGTTCAAGGGGTGGACATATGCGCGTCGGAGACAGGAATTGGCGTCCGATCTGGCTTGAACCCGACGGTCTCAGTGTCGGGATCATCGACCAGACCAGACTGCCGTTCGATTTCGAAACGGTGACGTTGCGGCGTGAAGCCGACGCAGCGCGCGCAATCCGTGACATGCTGGTGCGCGGAGCCCCGCTTATCGGCGCGACCGCGGCATATGGAATGGCGTTGGCGATGGCCGAGGACGCCTCGGATGCAAATCTCGAAGCCGCCTACGCCAAGCTCTTGGCCACCCGCCCGACGGCGGTAAATCTGCGTTGGGCGCTCGATGACATGCGCGGGGAAATGGCGGCTCTGTCGGCAGCGGACCGATGCAAGCGTGCCTATGCGCGGGCTGCGGAGATCGTCGAAGACGACGTCGAAATCAATCGGCGAATTGGGGCTGAGGGGCTGTCCCTGCTGGCTGAAATCGCCGAGAAAAAAGGCAAGATAAACGTTCTAACCCATTGTAATGCAGGCTGGTTGGCGACCTGCGACTGGGGCACGGCAACCTCTCCGATCTATCAAGCCCATGATGCCGGGATGGATGTGCATGTTTGGGTTGATGAGACCCGGCCGCGCAATCAGGGCGCTCATCTGACCGCGTGGGAGCTGGGCAACCACGGTGTGCCCCATACTGTCGTTGTGGACAATGCGGGTGGCCACCTGATGCAGCACGGGGCGGTGGACATTTGTCTCGTCGGCACGGACCGGACCACGGCAACGGGCGATGTTTGCAACAAGATCGGCACCTATCTCAAAGCGCTCGCCGCCCATGACAATGGCGTGCCGTTCTACGTTTGTCTGCCGTCGCCGACGATCGACTGGACAGTGCGGGATGGCTGCGCAGAGATCCCGATCGAGGAACGTGACGCCGGTGAAGTGACCGATGTCGCCGGGCTTCTGGACGGAACGGCGGTCAAAACCCGCGTCGTCGCGCCTGGGTCTGGCGCGGCAAATCCAGCCTTCGATGTCACGCCCGCCCGCCTTGTCAGCGGGCTGATCACCGAGCGCGGTATCGCGTCCGCCACCGAAGACGGAATTCTTGCGTTGTTTCCGGAGAGACAGTCCCCATGAGTGACCAACCCTATGGGCCCGGCCAATGGTTCTGGATGATGATGATCGTCCTAGCCGGGATCGGCTTTGGCCTAGCCCCTTATTTTGTCCGCACGCTTTTGGACGCTGACACCGACCCGTCGGTGATCGCGTTTGCCCGGTTTGCCCTGACGGCAGTGATCATGTTGCCGTTCCTATCCTTTGGCGGACGCAAGGGCTCGGCCAGCTTTATGGGAATGGTGGCAGGGATCCTGATGGGCTTCGGATGGGTCGGCTTCATCATGGCCCTGAAGTACACGACCGTTGTGACGGCTGGCGTGAGCTACATGGCATACCCGATGTTCACCATGCTCTTTGCCTGGGCGCTCTTAGGTAGTCCGCCCGGGCCGCGAGGATTTCTTGCGGGCTTTATGGCGCTGACTGCGGTCTACATCAGTCTGACGCCGAATGTCTTCGGCGATATGCAGATCGCCGGGATCTCCTATCTTCTGATGGCACCGTTGAGCTTCGGTTTTGCGGTCGCTGTTATGTCGGGATGGCTGGGACGATTGAACCCGCTGGAGCGCCTGGCTTGCGTGCCGCTTGGGGCCTGTATCGGACTTGCGCCTGCGATGTGGATCACAACAGGGGGCCAGGTTCTTCCAGCCGAGGTGGACTGGATGGCGCTGATCGGTCTGGCGGTTCTCACGCTGCTGTTGCCCGGTGTTCTCTATGCGATCGCGGCGCCCAGGATCGGGTTGGTTCGTACGGCCATTTGCGGAAGTGTCGAGCTTCCGGTGATGGTCCTGTCCGGGCTTTGGCTGTTGGGAGATGGCCTGCGCGAGCGTGACCTCGCCGCAGTGGTTCTGGTCATCGTTGCGATCCTGGTTGTATCGGTCTCGGGTCAACCGAAAGGGCGCCCGCCAGCAGCTTGACGAGCGCCTCAGCCTTAGTTGTTCGCTAAATCAGGTGAGTGTCAGCTCGGCGACGCCCAGCGGTACAGCGAACTTGACGCACCAGATCCAGATCTCGTTGAAGTCGGCGACGTCAAGGTTGGCAGGAATGGCATAGACCTGCTTACCGTTGTTCGACGAGAGCAGGGCCAGTTTGGCGTCCTTGCGATATCCGCCGGAGCCGAGCGCAACATGCGGGTCGGGTGCTCCGTCGAAGGTGAAGTCGTCCTCGAGGATCACGACCCACTGCTTATCGACCAATGCGATCGATGCGTGGCCCGTAGTCACGTGATTGCTTTTACCGACAAACGTGCCGCGTGCCGTAACGGCAGCGGTCTTGGCAGCTTCAGCGCTGATTGTCGGCGCCGGTTTTGCGGTCGTGGTTTGCTGTGCACAACCCGCGATGGCCATGGCTGCGGCGCAGAACAGACCAATTGCAAATGAACGAGACATTCCCAAATCCTCCCTGGTGCAAGTGTCATCGCCGATCACGTTAAGGCGAAGGCGAATTTCGTAGAAATGAACCTGGATCACGAGCGAGTGCAGAGTTGAAACACGTTGAGTGCACCCGTAGAAATGGCTTTGGATCAGGGCGTTACACGGCGCGCTTTGATGCTGAACGCACGTTTTCAGAACTAATTCTTGCGACTTGTGTTGTGGTATCATGCCGGGTGATCACGTGGGACCGACTGCCGGTTACAATTGTTTCCAAATTAGCGGCACAGTGAGCGATTTGGGCAACCGCTGCGAACCGTTTGGGGGCCGTTCAGTTCGGTGAAACCGACCGCGTGCGGCCATGCACATCACAAGTAGTCGTGTCAAAGGCGTTGCCGAAACAACCGGGCACATGGCGAAGTTTGACGGGTCGACCCGCCGTCGCCTAGGCTCGTCCGGTGAAGATCCTTGCCCTTTGGTGTCACCCTCGCTCTATGTCGACCGCTGTCGAGCGCATCATGCGCGAGCGCGGTGATCTGTCGGTCCTCCACGAGCCCTTTATGTACGACTACTACATCGCCGGAGGACGCGGCGAATTTGCGGGTTTTGAGCCCGAAGCAGATCACCCCCGCAGCTACCCGGAGATCCGGGACATGATCCTGCGCCTTGCTGCCGAAACGCAGGTCTTTCTCAAGGACATGGGCTATTACGTGGTCGATACTCTGAGCCAAGATCCGAAGTTCGCCCGCCAAATGCACCATGCGTTCCTGATCAGGGATCCCGCCGAGAGCGTGGTTTCTTACGCGCGGCGTCAACGTGACTTCAGTCTCGAGGAGGTTGGTCTCGAAGCGCAGTGGCGTCTCTATCAGGCTTTGAGGGACATGGGACTTGCACCGATTGTGCTCAGCGCAGACGCGATCCGGCAGAACCCGGCAGCTGAGATGGGCCGGTATTGGAAGGCAGCGGGTTTGCCTGACTGCGCGAATGCACTGAGCTGGGACGATACCGTGCCGGCGGGATGGCGTGCCGTCGATACATGGCATTTGGAAGTTATGGAAACCAACCAGATCCTGCCGCCTGATCCGGGCCGGAACACTGCCGCGGAACTGGCAACATTGGGTCCACCCTTCACGGACCATGTCTCGCATCACCGGCCCTTCTACGACCTGCTTTTGGCTGAGAGCCAAAGTGCCGCAGACAATCGGTAAACGTTCTGAAGGGCCGTATTGCCGGTCAAGAGTTGGTGCCGTGTTCAACTCGAGGGAACGGAGTGGCGGGGTCGAGATTGCCCGCGTCCTCCTCGGTAGCTTGTTCAGCAACATCTTCCCAAGCAGCGTCCGATACGACAGGGCTCGCAACCGGGGTCATCAGGACCATCGGTCCGGTTTCCTGCACTGGCGTCGCCGGGCGCACGCTCATGCGATAGAACGCATATGCGGCGATCAGGGCGAGTGCGGTTCCCATGAACCAGAAGAAGCCATTGGCCCCGGCGACATCCATGACATAGCCCACAGCCACGGGCGCGCCCATCGCCCCGATGCCGTTGATCAGGATCAGCCCGCCCGAACCGGAGGCCATGTCCTCATGGTCCAGAATATCGTTCACATAGGCGACCAGCAGCGAGTAGAGCGGATTGGCCATTCCTCCGATCACGAACCCCATGGCGGTCAACAACACGAAAGATCCGCTGAACCCTGGCGCGAGGAAGGCCGCCACCGCACCTGCAAATGTCACCCCTGCGATCAGAATGCGCCGGTCCATCCGGTCCGAGGCCCATCCAATTGGGATCTGCAGGACGACGCCGCCGACATAGATCATACCGATGAAGATCGAGATCTCGGCCGTGCTTAGACCGATTGCCGATGCATAGACTGCGCCCATCCCGAACAGGCAGGCAAAGACAGTCCCGAGCAGGAACATGCCCACACAGCCGAGCGGAGAGGTGTCGAAGAGCCGCTTGAGTGTCATGCGGCGCGCAGTCTCGAACATTGGCACGGGGCTTGAGGATAGCAGGATCGGTGCGAACGAGATCGAGACCAGCACTGACATGATCACAAAGAGATCATAGCCAGCGGGGTCGGCGACGTTCAGAAGCGCCTGAGCCAGCACGATGCCCAACATCTGCGCTGTAACATAGGCCGAGATCGTCTGCCCCCGGGTCTCATTCGTTGCGCCGTCATTAAGCCAGCTCTCCGCGACCACATAAACACCGGAGAAACAGAAACCGATCACCAAACGCAAGGCGATCCACGCGATTGGGTCCACGATGGCCGCAAATAGAATAAAGGCGGCAGAGATCAGTGAGGCGAGGGCAGCGAAGACCCTGACATGCCCGACGCGGCGCAGCATATAGGGCGTAAGCTGCGTGCCACCCAGAAACCCGACGAAATAAGCGGACATCACATAGCCGAGCGTGGCTGCCGAAAACCCCTCGGCGTCTCCACGTACACCCAAGACCGTGCCCTGCAGGCCGTTGCCGACCATCAGCAGGAACATTCCAAAAAGGAGCGCCCAGGAATTTCGGATTGCGGTCAGCATCGACGGATCTTTCCCAACGAGACTCAACGAAGGGCACAATGTGCGAGACGCGGATAGCGCGCTGGTCTGTCAGCGCCATCGGATGTCGTATCAGGTGATGTCTTGCGTGGCGTGCTGACGCGGGGCTTACGCCTTTCCTGGCAGCAACAGGGAGCTGTCACCATAAGAGTAGAAACGGTATCTGTTCCGTACGGCATGAGCATAGATCTGCCGAAGCCGCTCAGGTCCCATCAGCGCGGAGACCAGCATCAGAAGGGTCGACTTTGGCAGGTGGAAGTTGGTCATCAACCCGTCTGCGGCGCGAAACATGTAACCCGGCGTGATGAAAATCTCGGTCTCCCCGGTGAACGGATGGATTACACCGTCCGGATCTGCGGCCGTTTCGATCAGGCGAAGGGCCGTTGTGCCCACCGGGATCAAGCGCCCGCCTGACGCTCGGACACGGTTCATGGTCTCTGCCGCGGCAGGTGAGATTTCTCCCCATTCCGCATGCATCCTGTGATCTGAAACGCTGTCGGTTTTGACCGGCAGAAAGGTTCCGGCGCCGACATGCAGCGTGAGTTTCGTAGAGACAACTCCAGACCGCTCAAGCGTGGCAATCAGGTTCTGATCAAAGTGCAGACTGGCTGTAGGGGCAGCCACAGCGCCAGCTTTCTCCGCAAAGATCGTCTGATAGTCCTCGGCATCCTGGCTGTCCGCAGCGCGGCGCTGAGCAATGTAGGGGGGCAGGGGCATAACACCGGCCTGCGCAATCGCAAGATCCAGTTCGGAGCCGGATCGGTCGAACCGAAGACCGATCTCGCCAGCGTCCCGGACATCGGCGACCTGACAGGTCAAACTGCCGAAAGTGATCCTGTCACCTCGGCCTAGACGCCGAACTGGACGAGCGAGAGCGGCCCACGTATCCGCGGTTTCCTGCCGGATCAGTGTGACTTCGATCTTGGCGATACCACTGCCGTCCCTTGTCTCCCGGTGGCGCTGACCAAAGAGACGGGCAGGGATCACCTTCGTGTCGTTGAAGACAAGAAGGTCACCGGGCCGGAGCCATTGGCCAAGATCGCGCACATGACTATCGCTCAGCGTTTCTTGATCCGCCACCAAAAGGCGCGAGGCCGGGCGTGGTTTCACCGGGCGCAGGGCGATCAACTCGTCCGGTAGATCGAAGTCGAAGTCTGAGAGCCGCATCTATCACCGCCAAGACGTCCAAGGCCGGGCGCCCACACGAGCGCGAAGCCGGAGGCGTCAGCGCGAGGCACGTTGTCTCCGGCTCGCATCAGCGGGCCTGAGCCCGCAAAGCTACTTCTTCTGCGAAGCCTTTAACGCCTGATCAAGATCCGCGATCAGATCTTCCGCATCCTCAATGCCAATCGATAGGCGGACGACATCATCTGCGGCGCCGGCGGCCTTACGCTGCTCCGGCGTCAGTTGCCGGTGTGTGGTTGACGCCGAATGAATCACAAGAGATCGCGCATCGCCGAGGTTTGCCACGTGGCTGAAGATGTCCAGCGCATCGACGAACTTCATACAGGCGTTGTACCCGCCCTTGAGTTGCGCGGTGAAGAGCGCACCGGCTCCGCGCGGGCAGAGCTTGTTCGCAAGCTTGGTGTAGGGCGAAGACTTCAGTCCGGCATATGTGACGGATTTGATCGCCTTGTGGCCTTCCAGCCATTTCGCAATCTTGGTCGCGTTCTCGATATGACGCTCCATGCGCAGACTGAGTGTTTCTACTCCCATCAGCGTATAGTGCGCCGCCTGCGGGTTGAGTGTCATCCCGAGGTCCCGAAGACCGACGGCGATGCCGTGGAAGGTGAAGGCCAGCGGGCCGAACGTCTCATGAAAGGTCATGCCGTGATAGGCGGGCTCCGGCTGGCTCAGCGATGGGAACTTGTCCGGATCTTCAGACCAGTCAAACTTTCCGGAATCAACTACACAGCCACCGGTCACTGTTCCGGTCCCCGTGAGGTATTTGGTCAGCGAGTGAACCACCAGTGTCGCGCCATGCTCAATTGGTCGACACAGGTATGGTGTGGCTGATGTGTTGTCGACGATCAGTGGAATGCGATGACGATCCGCGATCTTTGCCAGCTTCGGCAGATCCGCAACGTGCCCACCTGGGTTTGCAATGGTTTCGCAAAATAGGGCCTTGGTTTGCAGGTCTATGGCTGCTTCGACTTCTTTGGGCTTGTCGATATCGACAAACTTTGCTTCCCAACCGAAGCGTTTGATCGTTTGGCTGAACTGCGTTATCGAGCCGCCGTAGAGCCTGTTTGAGACCACAACGTTCGCGCCAGGCTGCATGAGTGGGAAAAGCGCCATGATCTGCGCCGCGTGTCCGGACGAGCAGCATACCGCGCCCACACCACCTTCAAGCGTTGCGATCCGTTCCTGCAGCACCGCCACCGTCGGGTTTGTAAGCCGAGAATAAATGAACCCCACTTCCTGCAGGTTAAACAATGCCGCGGCATGATCGGCATCGCGGAAGCAGTAGGCTGTCGTTTGATAGATCGGCGTCTGGCGGGCGCCGGTTGTGGGGTCCGGGCGTGCCCCGGCATGAATTTGCAGCGTGTCGAAGCCGTAGCTTTTGTCGGCCATGGGTCCTGTCCCTTCGAGATTGGGTATTTCCACCCCATTTATGCGATTTAGGAAATTCTACACAAGGCCCGTCGTCGATCGTTGGTGGATAATCCTGACGGCAGGAAAGTGGTTTCGCGGCGCTACCAGAGCTTCGCGCTGATCACCCCGGAGTTTATGCCGCCCCAACTCAACTCTCCCCAGAGACGCTGATACTCCATCTTGGGGCAGTGATTCATAATCACCGTGACGCCCTTTTTCTCAGCGCGCCGGGCAGCTTTCGCGTCGATAACACCGATCTGCATCCAGATTGTCTGAAGCCCGCGATCAAGAAGGACATCCAGCGCTTCGTCGACAACGTTTCCGGCATCTTCAGACCGGCGGAAGATGTCGACCATCTGAACGGGATCATGTGTCCGGGGGATGTCCGCGAGACTTGGGTAAACCGTCTCGCCAAACGCCATCTGACCCGCATAACGCGGATTAACCGGCAGTACCTTGTAGCTCTTCAGACGTAAATATCGCCCGACAAAATAACTCGGTCGCACTTCGTTCAACGACACCCCGACAGCTGCAATCGTGTGCGTGCGTGTCAGGACTTCGCGTAGGTGTCTGTGTGTGTATGTGGGGTTCGGCATCTGGGTTTTCCCAAGGATCTGCGTCCAGATGGCAATACCGCACAACCGATGCATAAAAAAGGTCCGCCGGGAGCTCTTGGGGGAGAATGCCGGCGGACTTAAAGTCGGAACGAGGGACAGTGAGTGTTGAAGCGAGGTCGTTCAGGTCTCGCCTCCACATCACCAATATGGTGCGGAAGTTTACATTCTGTAACCCTGTGTCGCAATCTCGTGATCAATAAACCGTTAAGCGATTGATTTGTCACGATTCAAAATATGTCATTATGATATTTAGAGGCGTATAAAGCGACTGCTGCAGCGTTCGATACATTCAGAGATGCAAAGGTTCGTGGAGAATCGATTCGCGCCAGAGTAGAGCAAAGCTCTCGCGTTCGCGGCCGAAGTCCTGGCCCTTCTGCGCCGAGGACGAGACCGGTCGGCTGAGGCGGCGTTTCTCGCAAGGCCGAACCAATCTCGGACTGTGCATCACCATCGAGCCCGATCAGTTGAAATCCCAGTCGGGCCAGTTCCACCATGCAATCGCCGAGATTGCGCACCCGCAGGTAGGGCTGGCGTTCAAGGGCGCCGCTTGCAGATTTCGCCAACGCACCGGTTTCCGGAGCGGAATGGTGACGTGGAGCGATCACGGCTCGTGCGCCGAAAACTTCGGCTGATCGCAGGATTGCTCCGACATTGTGCGGGTCGGTGACACGATCAAGGAGAACAACTACGGGGTTGGGGTCTTCTTCGGTCGGCGCGCATCGGCTCGACACGTTACCCCAGTCCAGGGGTAAGACTTCCATCGCAGCGCCCTGATGAACGGATTGCGGATCGAGGGGCGCCGGGAACTTGCGGGCATCGGCGATCTCGGGGGTGATTTCGGCGGTCTGAATGGCCTCGGACAGACGATCGGCGGCATTACGCGTCACGATCAAGCGCGATTTCCGGCGTTCCGGATTTAGAAGAGCATCACGCACAGCATGGATGCCGAAGAGCCAAACGGGCTCGGGGCCAGCTTTGCGTGCGCGATCCCTGCGGATGGCCCAGTCCGGCTTCCTCGTGCCCGATTTTCTGGCTCCGCGTTCAGAGTTTTCATTGCTCAACCGCCATCTCCAGTCCTGAATACGTGTACGACTGCAGCAGCCGACAGCCGATTCCGGTATGCCCTAATCCGGAGATCTCCGGTCGGTATGGCAATTAACGTTTGATCATGTCGAGTGTCGAGGGACGGATTGGCAACACGCGATATGGAAAGTGGGACATGGCGGTATCAATTCGGAATGCAGAACCAGAGGACGTGCCAAGACTGGGTGAAATCGCGCTGGTGGCTTACCGGCCCTATGTCGCGGCTATCGGGCGCGAGCCGGCCCCAATGCTGGCTGATTTCGCCACCTTGGTTGGTGAGGGCGTTGTACGTGTGGCGTGCGACGCGGGCGTTGCCGGCTATGCCGTTTCCTATGCAAGCGGGCCCGACTGGCATCTCGAGAACATCGCTGTCGATCCTGCAATACAAGGGCAGGGTGTCGGCCGCCTCCTGATCGAAGATGTCGAGCGATTGGCTCGCGCCGCAGGAGCGGCGGCCGTTGAACTTTACACCAACCAGAAAATGACGGCCAACTTGGCGCTTTACCCTCGCCTCGGTTTTGTCGAAACCGGCCGAGGGGCCCAGGACGGGTTTCACCGTGTGTTCTACCGTAAGCTCTTGGAGCCCGGTGCATTCACAGTTGACACACCCCAGCCGTAATCCTATCCCGAGCGCCGGTCGCGCGTCTCAGGGCGCGTTGACGGGGGACGTGCTGCAAGGTGCGGCAGCGGACTGTAACTCCGCCGGGGCAACCCATGCCTGGTTCGATTCCAGGGTCCCCCACCAGACTATCCGCTACAGCGTTAACCGGGCAATGCTCAGTCCTCGAAGAACTCGACGTGATTGTCGCGTATCTCGATGATGGTTTCGTCCAGACGCCCCAAATGAAGTCTGACCACATGTTCGGCTGCCTGGACATCTCCTGCCAGGAGGGCATTGGCCATTTGCTGATGGTCTTGCAGCAGGTCAGCGGCTTCGCTGGGCTCGCCAAGACTAAGCATGCACAACCGGTCAATCTTGGATTTGTAGGCCTGGATCGTCTCGAACATCATGGCATTGCCACTTTGCTCGCAAATCAGTTTGTGAAACTCGTAGTCGAGTTGATGGAACGCTGCGATGTCCTCGGTTGCGACGACGCTGCGTTGTTTGCTGAGGTTTGTCTCCAGCAGCACAGCGCGGCAGTCGTCCCAGACATCACACGCGCGTCGCAAGACCTCCAGCTCAACTGCAAGCCGGACAAAGCGGGCCTGAGTGATCTTGGCCAGAGAGAATTTTCTGACCTCTGTCGGTTTCTGCGGGCGGATCAGGAGTAGGTCCTGATTGGCGAGCCTACTGAACGCGTCGCGTACGGGTTGGCGTGAGACGCCGAACCTGGTCGCCATGTCGACTTCGGAGATCTTGGTGCCTGGCTCGAGCGTGTTGGAGAAGATCTCACCTCTGAGGTAATCGAACACGATGTCTGCTGATGTCCGGCGTTCGAAGACGTCGATTTGAGATGCCATCCAGTCACTCCCTCGCTGCCATGTCTTTAACGGCAAACCCGGATTTTGAGAAGGCCGGTGCCTCACTCGCTGCACCGGGGCCCCAGTTTGCTAAGATCCGTTCTTGCTCGAATTATACTAGTATACTAGCGTACTACAATACTGATTCTCAGAGGACCAACCTCTGACTGCGGAAAACCCGCACGGCCTATGGGAGGGCACAATGTCGGATTTCAAAGGAATCTCGCTCGATGGGCGGGTCGCTGTCGTAACTGGCGGTGGCCGGGATATTGGTCGGGCTTGTGCTCTGCGCCTTGCCTCCGCCGGTGCGGCTGTGGCGATAAACTATCACAGTTCATCCGCAGGCGCCGAAAGCGCTGTTGCCGAGATCGAGGCCTTCGGCGGACGAGCAATTGCGCTGGGTGGTGACATGACATCGGACGCGGATGTCAAAGCGCTTGCCGATAGAGCCGTCTCATCCTTCGGTGGCAAGATCGATGCTCTTGTTCATGTCACCGGCGGGCTGGTTGCACGTAAGACATTGGCAGAAATGGATGTCGATCACTGGAACACAGTGATGGATTTGAATGCCACTTCGTTCCTGCGCATTGCCAAGGCCGTCGTTCCCGCGATGACAACAGGTGGGTCAATTGTTGCCCTGGCCAGTCAGGCCGGGCGTGATGGCGGCGGGCCCGGCGCGGTAGCCTATGCCGCCTCAAAAGGCGCCGTGATGACGATGACCCGAGGCATGGCAAAGGAACTGGGACCCGATATCCGCGTGAACTCAGTCTGCCCCGGCATGATCGACACCGACTTTCACAACACCTTCACCAAACCCGAAGTGCGCGCCCATGTTGCCAACATCACGCCGTTGAAGCGTGAAGGCACATCAGAGGACGTGGCCGGTCTGGTCACATACCTTGCCTCTGATGAAGCAGCGTTCATTACGGGGGCGAACATCGACATCAACGGAGGTATGCTCTTTTCGTAAGGTGGCTCAGCCGCCGAACTTCAAGTCGACTGCAAAACAATCCAAGGGAGGATATCATGCAAAGTCGCATCACTACATTCGTAAGAACAACAGCCATCGGGATCGCTGCGGCTGCGGCGTTCGCAACGGCAGCTACGGCCGCCGATTGGCGTGCCTGGAACATTCACCATGACGGCCACCCGAACACTGCCGCGATGGACCGGTTCGCGGAACTCGTCAAGGAAAACACCAACGGCGAGATCAATCTGGAAGTGTTCCACGGCGGCGTGCTGGGCTCGCAGCCGGATGCTCTGGAGCAGGTCCGCATCGGGGCTATCGAAATCGGCAACTTCAACCTCGGCCCGATCGGTCCGATGGTCAAGGAAGCCAACCTTGTGTCCCTGCCTTTTATCTTCAAGAGTGTCCCGCACATGTTCCGTGTCCTCGAAGGTGAGGCAGGCGGGATCATGGCTGACGCCATGGCCGAAGCCGGTGTCATGCCGCTCGCTTGGGTCGATGCCGGTGCGCGGTCGTTCTACAGCCAGAAGCCGATCAACACCCCGGCTGATGTCGAGGGCCTGAAAATCCGGGTCATGAACAATGATCTCTACACGGCGATGATTTCGGCCATGGGCGGTAACCCTTCGCCGATGGCGTTCTCGGAAGTTCAGCAAGCGCTGAAAACGGGCGTTGTCGATGGGGCGGAAAACAACTTCCCTTCGTTCAAGAACGTCGGCCACTATGAGGTAACCACCCACTACTCGCTGAGCGAGCACCTTATCATCCCCGAGTGCATCTGTGTGAACACCGCGAAGTTCAATGCGTTGTCGCCAGAACTGCAAGGACAGGTACGTGATGCCGCAGAGAAAGCTGCTCTCTACCAGCGTGAGCTCTGGGCAGTGCAGTCCGATCAGGCCCGTAAGGATGTCGAGGCTGCCGGGATTGCGGTCAACGAGATCGCCGACAAGGGTCCGTTCCAGGATGCCATGGCCAAAGTCTATGACGACTATCTCTCGGCCAATCCGGACATGAAGAAACTGGTGGAAATCGCTCAGTCGACCGAGTGAAGCTAAGTTTCTGAGTGATCACGAGCGCTCGGCTCCTCAGCGGATGCCGGGCGTCTCACCAAGGCGCGTCTCGCCAATGCAAACAACGAGATTGTTCAGTACGCTGAGCGTTCTGAGTAAAGCTCTTGAACCAAAACAAATGAGACACGCAGCGAGGGAGGGGAACCGATGGGCGAGCCCAATGCGCCGCCGGTATTTTTGAAGATCATGGACAAGACCTATGATCTGATTGTCCGGATCTGTCTCCTTATCGCCGGTGTGGCCCTCGTGGTGATGACCGCCATCTTCGCGTGGCTGGTTTTCGGGCGATATGTCCTAAACGACACGCCGACTTGGGTGGAGCAGGTCTCCCTCCTACTGGTGATGGTCATCGCGTTTCTTGGCGCGGCTGTCGGTGTGCATCAGCACACGCATCTCTCAGTCGTGATCTTTCGAAACATCGCCCCGTCGTGGATGCGGACCGGGTTCGTCATTGTGACAGACGTGCTGATGACCATCTTCGGCGGTCTGATGTTCTGGCACGGTATTGAGCTGACCCAATTCAAGTGGAACACGCTGATCCCTCTAATCCAATGGTCGGAAGGTCTGCGGTCGCTGCCACTTACGATTTGCGGCGCGCTGCTGTTCCTGTTCTCAAGCGGTCATCTGATCCGCCTGCTGCTTGGGCGGGATGAACGCCGCGACAATATCGAATAGGGGCTGGTTATGGGATTGATGCTGCTCCTCGGGGTCTTTGCCCTCTGCGTTATCATCGGCGTACCCGTAGCCTTTGCTCTGGGGATCGCGGCTCTGGCAGCATTCTTTCACGAGGGGCTACCCCTGCTGATTGGATTTCAGCGGATCGTTTCCGGGATCAACGTCTTCTCACTGATGGCGATCCCATTTTTCATCTTCGCGGGCGAGTTGATGTTCCATGGCGGCATCGCCATGCGACTGGTTCGCTTCGCGCAAGCCGCTGTGGGTGCGGTTCGTGGCGGGCTCGGCATCGTTAACGTATTTTCCTCCATGCTGTTTGGCGGGATATCCGGCTCGGCCATCGCAGACATCTCGGCTCTTGGCTCGATCCTTGTGCCTGTCATGAAGGACAAGGGGTACGATGCGGACTACGCGGTGAACGTGACCGTTACGTCGTCGATCGCCGGGATCATCATCCCGCCCAGCCACAACATGATCATCTTTGCTTTGGCCACGGGCGGCGCTGTTTCTATCTCCAAACTCTTTCTCGCCGGCGTCGTGCCAGGTGTACTCATGTGCATCTGCCTTGCCGTCACCGCCTATCTCGTTGCGGTCAAACGCGGATATGGCGCCGAGAAGTTCCCCGGTTTCACCGCGCTCGCCATGGCGTTTGCCGGGGCGATACCCGGTCTTTTCACGGCCATCATCATCGTTGGCGGTGTGCTCTCTGGCGTTTTCACCGTGACCGAGTCCGGTGCGTTCGGCGCGCTCTACGCTTTTGTTGTGACCTTGGTCGTCTATCGAAGTCTCACCTGGGATAACTTCAAGGTCGCGGTCATCTCCTCGGTTCGCACGACCTCGATGGTGATGATCCTGATCGCCTGCGCCGGTGCATTCGCCTACATGCTGACCTTCTATCGTGTTCCGTCAAAGACGGTCGATCTGCTGACTGGCCTGACCGAGAATCCGATCCTGATCTTGCTGATGATCAACGCAGTGCTGCTGCTGCTGGGCATGATCATGGACATGGCCGCGTTGATACTGATCTGCACACCGATCTTCCTGCCCGTGGCACAGGCTTTGGGTATGGACCCGTTACAGTTTGGGATGATGTTGCTGGTCAATCTCGGCCTTGGTCTCTGTACGCCGCCGGTCGGGTCCTGCCTGTTCGTCGGCTGTGCGGTAGGAAAGTTACCGATGGAACAGGCGGTCCGGACGATCTGGCCATTCTATCTCGCGATCTTCGTGGCACTGATGCTGATCACATTCGTTCCGGCAATCTCGCTCACGCTGCCGGGGTTGATCGAAACAGGTCAGTGATCATTTGAGCCTAGCGCCAAGACGTCGTCTCGGAGCTGGACAATCTACCGCGCACATCACACCGTCTCAGAACGGCAGCTTTTGAGCATCGGAATCATGACAAGGCTCTGCCGTAGATACGCTGCGATTGCGGAGATGTGCCGATGACGATCCGGTTTGAAAAACCGTTCACCCAGCAAGAACCGATCCCCGATGAAGCGATCACACGGGCAGCGGAGATCCTGCGGTCGGGCCGTCTGCACCGTTACAACACCACGCCTGACGAGACCGCCGAGGCTTCGCTGTTGGAGGAGGAGTATGCTGCATGGCAGGGCGTTCGCTTTTGTCTCGCGGTCACCTCGGGCGGGCAGGCCATGCAGATTGCGTTGCGGGCGACCGGGGTCAAGCCAGGTACAAAAGTTCTGGCCAATGCCTACACGCTCGCGCCCGTTCCCGGTGCGCTCCATGCCGCGGGTGCCGAGGTGATCTTGGTCGAGATCGATGACAACTGGCACACCGACATTGATGATCTGAGGGCAAAGGCCAAGGCGAGCGGTGCCACTCATTTCATGCTCTCGCATATGCGCGGGCATATCTGCGATATGGATGGGGTCATGGAGGTGGTTCGGGAGTTCGACCTCATCCTGCTCGAAGACTGTGCACATACGATGGGCGCGCGGTGGAAGGGCACCCGGTCGGGGAACTTCGGTCATGTCGCCTGTTTCTCCACCCAGACCTACAAGCATATGAATTCGGGGGAGGGCGGGTTCCTCACGACGGATGACCCGGAGATTGCCGCTCGAGCTGTGGTAACCTCAGGCTCCTACATGCTCTACGGCGCACACGGAGCAATTCCGGAGGAGGAGGTCTTTCGCCGCTTGCGGCTGGAGGCGCCGAACTGCTCCGCCCGGATTGACAACCTAAGGGCCGCGTTGCTGCGGGCACAATTACCGCGACTGGAGGACAACATTCGCCGCTGGAACGAGCGTTATCAGGTGCTGTCCGACGGGTTCGCCGCAATTCAGGGCATGAAGGTGCCTCCGCGGGCGCAGCATGAAGCCTTTGTCGGATCGTCTTTCCAGTTTCATGTGACGGCGGTAGACCCAGTTGAGATACCAGATCTGTTGGCCCGTTGCGCTGTACGGGGTGTCGAGATCAAGTGGTTCGGAGCCGATGAACCCACAGCTTTCACCAGCCGGTTCGACAGTTGGCACTATCTGGGCAAGGTGCCTGACCTGCCGCACACGCGCGCGGCGTTGGCCCGTACATGTGACATCAGGGTGCCGCTAACCTTTGATCTCGAAGATTGCAGAACAATCGTTCAGATCGTGGGCGAAGAAGTCGCGGCGTTTGCGTAGCTGAACCTCGCTCACTCGACGGTGCGAGTGCTCCAATTCTGGTAGGCCGCTTTGTCTTCGCTGCAGGCCTCGAGCGTCAGGATCTTGATCTGATTGCGTTTGCTTCGACCCGTGCGCGTAGTCTCGCCGACTGTGAGGCAAAGAGCGGGAGCAGCGGCCGGGACGATCGCGCCATCGCCCGAGAACACGAAGCTCTGGCTCTCACCGCTGTCACATGTGGCTAGTCCGACGGATGTGCCAGCCTCAAAGGAGGTGACCTCAGCACAAACATTGAACTTCGTCATGTAGAGCACGTTGTCGGCAAACCTTTCCGTATCAAAGGTCTGGTCCACCCCGAGCGCACCGCCCGGACTATAGCAGGTATGCCCTTGCAGTCCGTCGACCGGATCAGCCTCTGCTTCCCGACCACCCGCAATATCCAGACAATAGCCGTTCTGAATGTTGTCCAGCATGTCCGTGAGGTAGATCTCAACGTCTTCTGCATGAGCTGTAGCCGCGGCGGAGATTGTGCTGATGAGCAGGCTGGCCGTGAGGGATCTGAACATCCGGAACATCCTTATTGCGGGGTTTCAGTGGTTTGCTTGGCTAGCTGGCGAATTAGACCGAGACGCCGTGCATTGCCACAACCTAAACGCTTAGATTTGCAGACTCTGTCGCCTACGCCAAGGCGCGATCGAAAATCATTGCGTCGGGACAACAGGATTGCCCTGGCTTCAACAGATACCGGGCACGCCGAGTGAAAAGCCTCGGGCGTGCCAAGATTTGTTAAGCTTGAACGGACCGCAGCCCGTCAGCCGGGCTGCGGGAGCAGTTGCTCCGATCAGTTCAGATTTTGTGCCAGAGCGTCGGGCGCATCGTAGGCTCTGAGCGCCCTCTTGGCAGCCTGATAGAACAGATGCTCGTAGGTCGCGTCATCGTGGGGAGCCAAAGTGATGCGCTGAACCAGGACAGAGTCGAGCGCAGCCTTGGCCGTGCCATGAAAGTCTCGCTCATAGTCCGCATCATCCGGAGTGGACAAAACCTGAGCCAGAGCCGAATGCGCAGTGACGTAGAACTTTCCTTCGAGCTGGGCGTCGGTTGAGTGCTGATCTGCTGCAGCAATCGAAGTGAAGGACATGGAAGCCATTAGGGCTACGAGAGTAAGAGTACGCATGAACAAGCCTCATTTTACGTGAGCACGATCCCAAGAGGAGAATGCGTACTCGGTAAAAGTGGCGTTCAGGTGGGGGCGAAATGGTGAAACAGGGGCGTTAGATGCCAGCCCCTTGAGTTGCATTTGGCTCGTACGGCGCGAAAGCGCCCAACCGGCGATGCTCGCCGGCGGGCGCGATCTTTTGTATGCTCAGTTAATCGGGGAGAGCAGTTCGCGAGACTTCACCAGTTGACGAACGCCGTGGCTGTAACTCTCCTTGAACACATTGTCCTTGCCCCATGAAATCAGCGAATTGATGTCGAGCTTTGCGCACTGAGGACGCACACTCCATGTCACTTGAAGGGGCGAGCACTTGGCCTCGGTGTAGCTCGGGCCGGTTGTCGATCCAGCAAACACGACCGGTGTGCCCGTGTCACCGGGGATTGCCTTGGGCTGGTGGAGGCCATTAACCACGTTGCCGCCATAGGCAAAGTCATTGAAATCAAGGGCATTCTCGTCATTCACGATGAGAAACACCTGCGCTTCGACGCGCAGTTCGGGGTTCGCGCAGCTTTCGCTGAGGCACGACCCGAGACCCTTGCCGGGAGTGACTGCGCACGATGTGTGGACCCAATGCACTTCGATGGTGTCTCCGGGTTTGACCTCGGCAAACTCGCCGCCTTCAGCCGGAGTCAGTTCGGCTTCGGTCAGGTCCGCAGTTTCGTTGCACTGATAACCACCATGCTTGCCATCACCTGCGTAGACCGTAAAGCCCGGGCCTTTGTGTTCTGCGTTCGTGTGCGTGTGGATGTTACAGAGGTTCATCTTGCTGGACTCGCCAGCCAGTGCCCAGACACGCTCGTTCAATCCCTCTGTCAGTGAGATATCGCGCGGTGTCTGTGGACCGTACCCGACACACAGGTCGGCAGCCATGGCTGTCCCGGTAAAGCCAAATGCCACCAGAGCCGGGATTACAAGGTTTGTGAACTGATGCTTAAGGCGCATCTTTGCCTCCTCATTTCGACTTGCTTTATGGTTGTTTTGATGGGGCAGACACTAGCTCGTCGAAAGGGGAAGGCAACGAAAATTAACGAAATGTTAACTGCATAAATAGTTATAATATAACAATAAATCCGGTTAGGTGCGTGCAATTTCCCGGATTGCGTCAAGAGCTTGGCGCTGAGGCGCGGACATCTTTGGTAGGTTGGCTAGTGCAAGCGTGTTTTCCGTTGCAAGCAGGGGGATATCTGCCTCGCCTTCGTCCCCAATCAGTGACATGTGCCAATCGGCAAAGACACGGCTGTCGGACGGACCACTTCTGAGCATCATCAAATCCGTGTGCCGTTGGTCCCGTTCGATCCTAGAGAAGATCTCCATGACGTCCGTTTGCTGCCCTTCTAGCATCTGAACAAATTTGTCCCGATGAAGAGTTAGTACCCCGGTTACGTTCCGGGCCGCATTGTTTCTCCGTGCGGAGTTGAGGATCGCCTTCATATCCGTACGGACCTGCCTGGGCGAAAGAAGGCTTCGACTGCAATAAAGCAGATGAAAAACACACTCGGTCCGGGCAAGCAAAACAACCTCCAACGACTTGGATGGCACGCCCATATCATGGATTTCTGTAAAAAAAGAGCACATTTACAGTTGTTTTAGGGGTTTTCCCGTGAACAACGGCAAATCGCAAAACGTGCGTGCGACACTTCGCAGGATGTGTCGTGAAATGTGCCATTTTGCAAAGCACCATTCACATTTCTGCCTGAAACTTGATAGAGTACTCAACTTCAAGGGATTATCCGAATGCGCCTGCGCGATTCCGGAATGGCATGCGCAAAACTGTGAGAACGATGGTTGTGATGGAACAAGCTGACGCTGTCGGCGTGGTGCATGCGGAGCAGGCCGCTGAACTTGCCGAAGCGTTTGAAGCCGTTCTGGACGTCGCTTCGCCCGAGTTCGCGCCATTGCTCAAGACCGAAAGGCAAAGGCTGTCGGATTGGCGGGCGCGCATTGCTGTCGTTGGGCAAGTCAAGGCGGGCAAGAGCACTTTTCTCAGTGCACTGGTGGGGCAACCACAGTTCCTACCGTCCGAGATCAATCCCTGGACATCGGTGATCACCAACCTGCACTTTGGCCATTCTTCCGACCCCAAGGCGGGCGGCGTGTTCCATTTCTTCGGCGAGGATGATTGGGACCGGATTATCGAAGGCGACAAGCAGACGCGGGAGTTGGCGGAAGAGTTGCTGCCAGGGTTCACGTCCGAAGTGCTGGAACGGCAAGTCAAGGAGATGCGGGAGCGGGCGCGCAAACGTCTGGGACGTTTCTACAACGTGCTGCTCGGACGCAAGCACGAGTATGACTTCATAAGCCGTGACATCCTTGAACGGTATGTCTGTGCCGGGACCGAGGAAGAGACTCCGGTCGAAGAAATCACCGCAAAGGTTGGACGCTACTCTGACATTACCGAGCGCGCGGACATCTATTTTCCGCCTGGACGCTTTGCTATCCCAATGGTGTTCACGGATACGCCCGGTGTGAACGATCCGTTTCTGGTGCGTGACGAATTCACCTGCCGGACACTTTTGCAGTCCGACATCTTCGTCGTGACACTGTCGGCCCACCAGGCTTTGACCGAAGTTGATCTCGGCTTGATCAGAATGCTGGCGGCGCACAAGGGTAAGCGGATCATTATCTTCATCAACCGGATCGATGAACTTGATAACTTCGCAAAGACAGGTGCACAGATTCAGGCCAGCGTTTCCGAGCGCATGCTTGAGGCTGTGCCAGATCGAAACTTCGACGTTATCATAGGCAGCGCCTACTGGGCCGAGAGTGCGGCGGGCGATTCAGCGGACGTAAACGCGCGGGTTTCTGAGATCGACGGCCTCGACGCATTTCTCAAGGATCACTACGGGTCGAGCGAGACAGACCCAGTGAAGAAGCTCCGCCTTGCCTCGGGGCTGACCGCCGTCGAAAAGGCAATAGAAACCTCGATTACCGACGGTGTTGGAAAGACCCTTCTGGACGAAGTTGCGCATGCTTTGGGGTCGATCACATCCACAGTGTGTGCCATGCATCGCACCCAAGCCGATGAGTTACGTGCATCTCAAGATGCCGGGGCCGACAAGGAAGAACTTGCCGAAGCTTTACGCGCTTCGCTCTCATCGCGCTCTGAGGCAGCGCGCGACATTACAGATGAACTGAACGAAGTCTTCAGCGAGGCTGAGAATGTTCTGGGTGGTATCGTAGCTACCTCATGGGAAGCGTTTCAACGCGAGCTCAATCTGATCGGCCAAAACTTCATCGACCAACAAACAGAAGCTCTGAGCAGCGTTGTTAGGGCCAATTTCGAAGACACCAAGATCGAAATTGATGCGATTGATCTGCGCAATCAGCTTGGGGATCAGATCACCAAGAGCTATGCCTCCGCGCGTGACAAGCTCGACTTCGTGTTGTCGCGCACTTCGGCGCATGCATCGCGACTGATCCGACCGCTGCTCGGTGCGTCACAGCTTTCGTTGAGCGCCGAGAACCTTCCCTATACCGAGGTGGCTCCAATCTTCCTGACGAGCACGCAGAACATGACGTTGGAGCTGACAACCGAGCGTGGCTGGAAATTCTGGATGAACAATAAGATGTCGTCAGACGAGGCCACTGTCGCCCTCAAGCGTGTTATTCTCGCGGAGTTCAATCCGTCGATCGAAAACCTTGCGGTGATCGCGCACGAGGCCTTGGTCGAGAGGTCTGCAGAGGCGATGCGACGGATGACGTCGCTGGCCAATGTAACCGTCGAAGCGATCAGTGAGCATGTCGAGCAATACGATCAGGATCAGGCCAAGCTCACTGAGGCGTCGTCCGACGTAGCCATAGGTGAGCTGCGGGCGAAGCTCTCTGATGAGATCGGTGCGATGGATCAGAAGATTGAACTACTCGATGGCGTTATTTCGAAGTACGGACAAGAGAGTGTTGACGAAGAGCTACGCAGCACCGGATGAAAGCTTCCAACGGATCTGCCTCTTCGCGGACACTGATGATCGATGAGGGTCCGGTGAATACGCTGGACGAACCCAAGCGTGTGGTCGTTGCCGGCGAGTTTAGTTCGGGCAAATCGTCAGTCATCAACCTGATTTTGCGCGAACCCTTAATGTTGCCGTCCGTCGGCCTGAAAACACGGCCTCTCACACGTATCCGATACGCTGATGCAACACTTGTGACAGCTGTTATGACAGATGACAGACTCCTAGAGATGCCGGATCCCGATGCGGGCCTCAGAGATCCGCATAGCCGCGAAGTTCTGATTGCAACGCCGTTCAGCACGCTCCCGGGTCTTGAGATTGTTGAACTTCCGGCTCCTCCCGATGGACCGTTGGACCCGGCCTGGGCAGAAATGGCCGCGTCCGCAGATCTCTTCATATGGTGCACGATTGCTTCACAGGCCTGGCGCCTTAGCGAGAAAGCCTGTGTCCAGCAGCTCCCGGACGATCTCGCGGCCCGATCCGTTCTGGCCGTTACCCGTAGCGATCTCGTGCGCTCGGAAAGTGATCGCCGAAAAGTGTCCGCGCGTCTCGGCTCTGAGGTTGAGCCGTTCTTTTCCGAGAATGTCTTTGTTTCCGCAGGTGGAGCTGCAATGGCTCGGCTTCATGATGACGCCTTCTGGAACAAATCAGGCGGTGCGACTCTGGTGGACTTGGCATTGCGCGTTGAGGGCGCGGAAGTGACACCAAAGACAACCAAAGACCCGTTTGGTTTGGTCGCTTCAGGAGCGGGAGTTTCGGCCCCCGTTGCGGCCAAAAGTGTTGAGGCAGGTCCTTTACCAGTACCAAAGGGCGAAGACACGTCGCAGCCAGGTGGGAACGTTCTTGCTCCGCTCCAGGCGTTGCCGGGTTTTTCGGCGGCGTGCATCATCGAGACCGAAACTCGGCGTTGTCTGGCGGAAATTGGTCAGGCTGATTTCGAGCAGATCGCTGCGAGAAGCTCGCTGTTCCTGCGTCTGCAATTGATCGCATTACCGGCGGTCGGAGGAGACGGTGCGATAGAGGATATTGTCATCTCAACAGGTAAACAATTTCAACTGCTGCGGTGTATGCACGACTGCCCAGACGTTCATCTTGTGGTTCTTATCTCGAGAGATGGAGGCAACCTTGCGCGTGCACGGCTAAGCCTGCAAGCTGTCGCTGTTGACGTCGCGCGTGACCGTTCTGGATTTAGAAAAAACACTCAATTATAGCCGATTAGGACACATTTTTATTTTGCAAATGCCGTAATCTGGTCATGATCTGAGACAATACCACTGCTCAATAGGTTGGCCGGTTAAGCAGTATTTGCGAAGTCGGGCCACGCCCAATCAGACCCAGCTTCTGTGCACACCGCCATCAGGAGAAACCGATCAAACTTCTTGGGAGATTTCTGAAGTCCACTCCGCCGGACGAGTCGCAGAAAACCACTGCACCTTCTGAACTTGGCACGTCGGAACAAGACGATGCATCTCACGAAGTACAAGACCAACTGGAAACCCAAGTAAGGAGTAAAAATATGTCTATGGATATCAGTTCGCTGTCAGACCTTTCCGGATTTATCGGCGGGTGCGTAGTCGATAGTGAAACCGGCCTGATGTTGGCGTCGGAAGGCGGTGGCGGGCTCGATCTGGAGACTGCCGGTGCGGCAAACACCGAAGTGGTCAAGGCGAAGTTGGCTGCGATTGCCCAGCTCGACCTGGACGACGCGATTGAAGACATCCTGATCACACTCGGCAAGCAGTTCCACCTGATCCGTCCGCTTGAGAAAAACCCGACCGTGTTCATGTATGTTGCCTTGGACAAAAAATCGGCCAACCTCGGCATGGCGCGTTTGCAGGTGAAGAAGCTTGAGGCGACGCTGTCGATCTAACAACTGAAGCGTCGGGTCGCTGGTCGGGTTGGCCAAAATCCTCTCGATGTGGTGAACGACACTGATACGGTTCGGGACGCTCCGGCTCGCACGGATTGCCCCGAACCTGATAAATTGTAGTTTCTCTGAGACCTGTCCAAGGTGGGTCAGCCCTGGTTTCGTCGTAGCAGTTGTCTGACCGTCTATTCGCTCCTCCGAACAGTGTGGCCTTCAATTGGGACAAGCCAGTGGTCTCAATTGTGGCGTTTCCAGATGTTAACCATTTCGTTGATGCTTTGCGGCGTGGACCACATGTGATGCTGAGCACGCGCTGCTTTGTTTATACGCAAAGCGGCAGCCAATTGAGTTTGCACGACCCACCACCCCTAACTCACCTCAGAATGCCGTTCAGACCATCGAGGGTTTCACGGCCCGACGTTCGATAAGCGGGGCCGAAAAATGGCAAGAATGTGGCAGAAATTGGATGACGTGACATGAACGCTGGCGTAACTTCCCCACCGGGGGAGGAGTTGGCGTGTGGGACGCTCAGCATAAACAACCCCTTTTTGAATGCAGCGTGAACGGTATTCGCGTTTGTTGTTGAATGGTGGGGGCAAGTATGCGTTGCGGAATTATCCGCCTGTGTTTCACATGCGTTATTGGAATTTCAGGTTTCTGGGCTCCCGATGTGGCATTCGGCCGGGACAAGATCGGCAGTGTATCCGCTGTTAATCCGTCGATGTTTGGCACAAGTCAGATTGCCGACAGGCAAACTATGACCCTTGGCGCGCGATTGATCCAGGATCACCGGGTCGAAACATCGGATGCGGGCTCGGGGCAGCTCCTGTTTCTCGACCAGACTTCGTTGACCGTCGCGCCGAACAGCGATCTCGTGCTGGACAGTTACATCTATGACCCTGATCGGGAAGTGGGCGACGTCGCCTTGAAACTCTCCAAGGGTGTCATGCGGTTCATCGGGGGACGGATCTCTAAAACCCGGGACGTCCGTATTGAAACGCCGACGGCCACTGTTGGTGTCCGGGGCGCCATTGTTCTGATCATGGTGAAGGCGAACGGACGGTCGAGAATCTGTCATATGGCGGGCGAATACTCGGTTGTGAGCTCTAAGTTGGATGGCTCGGTAACCCTGTCTCGCCCCAACGCCTGTGCAGTCGCGACACGGGCCAGAGTGACATATGAAGGTCTCATCTCGTCGAAAGAACTGGAGGAAATCTACGATCTTCTGGAGGGGCGAGGGACAGGCGGTCAAAGCGCCGAAGCCGGTCCTATCGATCTGACGGGTATCGAGCAGATCAACTCCGGCGAAAAGTCCGGCGAGCAAAACGATCCGGTGTCGACAAGCGGGCACAGCTCTCCGGAAGATAGGGCAGACCATGATGACAACGGGATCATCCAGGATGAGGAAATCCCGGTTGCCTTTGTGAACAGGCCGCCCCGGGAGATCCCGATCCCTATTGTTCCGATCCCGCGTCCGATTGTTCCCATCGGTCAGAACCCGATACCGACAGTCATTGAGGGCGTATCAGGCGCATCCTTTCAACTGTCCACTGGGGAGTTCACGACATTCACCGAAGTCCGGCAGGGATCTCTCATCGGGATTGGAAGCGATGGCTCGGAATTGCGATTGCCTGTGCCGGGAACGTCGCTAGACGCACAGAACGAAGTGGAGCTTTTGCAAGGTGTGGTCGGGTTCTCACCAAATCTTGGCGTCTTCGAGTTTGACTTCGGAGATGTCGAGCGCGACCCGGATTTGGGAACGGTCACGGCTGGCAGTTTCTCTTCCGAACTTGGCGATCTGGCAGGACGCGGTGTGGTCGATCTCGAAGAGAACTTTACTTTTGTCGAGTTCGTCGGAGAGACTCTGCAACAGTCCGGTCCGAATGGGGGCTTTGCCCTGTTTGGCCGCGCGACGCAGGGTCAGGCGCAGTTCTTTGACAACTCCTCGCGGCCAGGTGGCTTTTCGGACGCTGATCTCGTCAGCGCGCAAGACTTGGTCGATCCCGGTTCGGTCAACACTGTGGATGCCTTCATCATCCAGCCTGCTTTGGCGTTCTCGGGACAGACATCACTGGGCGACATGGATCTGCGGACAACCCTTGATCTCAGCGAGGCAACACCTCTGTTCATGATCGGAAATCATGGCATGGCTCGGTTCGGGGACACCAGCACAGCAACCCGGTCCAATCAGGGCGTCCTCCAGAGCAGCGGAAAATGGCTCAATGCCGTACTTAGTTTATCGACCGATGGTTCCGCGCAACAGTCGACATTTCTGGTTCTGGCCGACGATATCAAAAGCTTCACGGTGGGGGGTGGCCAGACCTCTGGACCTGTCATTTCGTCGACCTATCTCGGCACCTCCCTGAACGCGAATGGCGCGGAAACAGGGCAGGATGCCACGTCGCTCCAGTTTGGTGTCGGAACCTTTGAAGACGCCGATTTGAACACCGTGTTCGGCGATGCAAATCGCTACCTTTTGCTGTCCTCGCTTCATCGCCCGGACCTGGCGGACGGCGACATGTCGCCAGCGGATCCTTTGTTCGAGGCGGGTGGTGGGCTCTCGCATCAGCACATTCCCGACAATCGTGCCAATGGTACAAACAACCAGTTTTCGATCAGCAGTCTTGAAGCTGAGCCTTTCGTGAACCTTGCGGCCGCCGATAACGATTTATCCCAGCGGATTGCTGACCCGCTTCCGCTTGCAGGTGGTCGGCTCGACGCCTCCGGCGAAAGCGGATCGGCTCTGGGCAATCTGCAACTCGATCGGGGCTTTGCGACGGGAATTGCCAGATGTGAGACGGGTCTGTGTGGCGACAACGGCTTTACGTCGCAGAACTTCCACGGCCTTTACGGTGTGCGATCTTCTGGACCGACAGACTTCCGGCTCGACTTTGCTGGTGGTGAGCCAACGCCGCAACCATCTCCAGGAACAACAACGCTGGCGAGCGCTCAGATCGAAAATGAAGTAACGGCCTCATTGCGCTTGAAGTCCTTCGATGCCGGCGCGGTAACAGGCGCTTTCGATGGCTTTGAAGTTCTCACGAACTTTGAGTTTTCCGCAGGCGGGCCGACTTCCGCTGTCATCGACGACAACCGTTTCGGGTTGACGGGTATCGGGACCGAGGCACGCATTTCGGGTCAAACCGTCTCGGCAGACATCGCGCTTGCCAGTGCGGGATTGGTCGGCAGCGGCGGTCTTGAGTTTCCAGCCGGAACCCCGCGCGACCACGAGTACTTGAGATGGGGTTGGTGGTCCGCGACCTATGATGTGCAGCACCAGATGGGGAACGGCATAGACAGCTTCGCGTCGCGGACCGACACCATACATCTCGGCACTTGGGTGGCTGGGATCGAACCCTCTTCGGCTGACTTGATCCCGAACAATGTGGTGGGAACCTATGACGGGTTTGCACTGGCAACGCATGCGAACCTCGATACCGGCACAACCCGCATCGTTGGCGGCGATTTTGCGTTGGAATTTGATTTTGCCACGCGGGCCGGGTCCGTCACGCTGAACCTTCCCGCCGCAGGTCTGAATCAGACGATTGATGTCAGTTCACGGTTCGATCCAACTCAGTATGACGGTTTCGCAAGCGACGGAGCCAATGGCACGCTGGTGAATGGCGCATTTCTTGCCAATCCGGCGATCGATCCGCGGACCGCACTTGGTGATGGGATCGCGGCGACAGCGGGCCAGTTCGACTCGCGCAATCGGCGTCAGGGAACCCGCACGATCGGCGTGTTCGGTGGCGATCGCTCTGCATTACGCCGTTCCGTTTCGACCCCTGGATCTTAGATTTGGGCGAGACGAAAGATTGGCTTCACGGTCCCGAAAAAGCAAAACGCCTCAACCCGTTACGGTTGAGGCGTCATAAATTGGTTGCGGGGGCAGGATTTGAACCTGCGACCTTCAGGTTATGAGCCTGACGAGCTACCGGGCTGCTCCACCCCGCGCCAAGGACCGGCGGTGTATGATAGTTTGCTCAGGACTGCAAGCGGTGCATCGCACGATCTGTAAAGTTTTCTCGTCTCACCTCGACTCTGATGGGAATGGCGAGATCGTACCGAGTTTTACGCACACCAAGAGAACAGCAACGAGAGTTGCGTCGTGGTTGCGCCGGGTTAAGGTAGGCGAGAGCCAACACCAGAGGTGACGATGTATGATGAGATGTCCGGGGCCGGGGAGAAGGTACGCGCGCCGTATTCTGACGTCTCAGACTGGATCGCATCTTCGGGCATAGACTTTCTCCACAAGAGGGCGCTCGAAGCCGAGGCGATCTTTCGCCGAATCGGGATCACCTTTGCCGTCTATGGGGAAGGCGGCGATCCAGAACGCCTCATCCCGTTTGATCTGATCCCGAGAGTCTTCGCTGCTGCGGAATGGCGAGTTCTGGACCGCGGCATCCGGCAGCGGGCCCGTGCGTTGAACGCTTTTCTCTATGACATCTATCATCGCGGGGAGATCCTGAAGGCCGGCGTTGTGCCGGAGCAGTTGGTCTACCAGAATGCGGCCTTTGTGCCGGCGATGGTCGGGGTGGAACCTCCAGGCAAGGTTTACAGCCACATCGTGGGAATCGATATCGTCCGCACCGGAGAGACCGATTTTCAGGTCCTCGAAGACAATTGCCGTACACCGTCCGGAGTTTCCTACATGCTCGAGAACCGCGAGATCATGATGCGCATGTTTCCCGCACTGTTCGAGGGTGGCGGTGTCGAGCCAGTGGATGCCTATCCGGATCATCTGCTGCGCACACTTGAGGAAGTTGCGCCGCCTGCCTGCAAGGGCGAGCCGAACATCGTTCTGCTGACCCCTGGTGCCTACAACTCCGCCTACTATGAACACTCGTTTCTAGCTGATCTCATGGGCATCGCGTTGGTTGAGGCTGGGGATCTTTTCGTGGACGAAGGCAGGGTGTGGATGCGAACGACCCGTGGTCCGCAGATTGTCGACGTCATCTATCGTCGGATAGACGATGACTATATCGACCCGCTCGCGTTCAAACCCGAGAGCCTGCTTGGCGTCCCCGGCCTCTTTGATGTCTATCGGGCTGGCGGGGTGACGCTTTGTTCGGCGCCCGGGGCAGGGGTTGCCGACGACAAGTCTATCTACATCTTCGTGCCCGACATGATCCGCTTCTATCTTGGTGAGAAACCAATCCTCGAGAACGTTCCGACATGGCGATGTGCGGACAAGGACGAACGCGCGTACGTTCTCGACAATCTGGCGGACGTCGTGGTTAAGGAGGTTCACGGATCGGGCGGGTATGGGATGCTGATCGGGCCTAAAGCCACCTCTGAAGAGATTAGCGAGTATGGCAAGCGGATCCGGGCGAATCCTGCCGAGTTCATCGCTCAGCCAACACTTGAATTGTCGACTGTTCCGTCGCTCGCTCCATCCAGTATCGCGCCGCGGCATGTCGATCTCAGACCCTATTGCCTGGTTGGAAAGCAGATGCGGTTGGCACCGGGCGGGTTGACCCGTGTAGCGCTACGCGAAGGGTCGCTCGTGGTGAACTCCAGCCAGGGCGGCGGCGTGAAGGACACATGGGTGTTGAGCGAATGAGGACGCTGCTCAGCCGGACCGCTGAAAATCTCTTTTGGCTGGGCCGCTATGTCGAACGGGCCGGCTCGACCGCGCGTCTGATTGAAATGGGGCACCGGATGGCGATGCTGCCGGGGTCATACTCCACGGATGAGTGGCGTTCGGTCGCAAAGGCTTCTGGCTGCCTCGATCAATTCGAAGACCCGGATGGGATTAACGAGGCCGCTATCATTCGCACCTTGATCCTCGATCGCGAGAATCCGTCGTCGATCCGATCCTGTTTGGAGCAGGCGAGGTTCAACGGGCGGTCCATCCGCACTGCGTTGACCATCGAGATGTGGGAGGCGTTGAACGACGGCTGGCGCAAGCTCGAGTTGATGGATGCCGCCGAGGCGCAACGCGAATTGATTGCGGTTCTGGACTGGGTCAAGGCAAGAGCCTCGATGTTTCGCGGTACGGTGGAAGCTTCGATGCTCCGCAATGACGGGTACTACTTCCTGCGGATGGGCGGGCACCTGGAGCGCGCAGACATGACGTTGCGGCTTCTTGCCGTCAAGTACTACGTGCTTCTGCCGGAAACTGACGTGGTCGGAGGTGGCCGCGATCATCACCAATGGACCAGCGTGCTACATGCGACTTCGGCCATCCGTGCGTATCATCACACCTATCGCGGAGATTACAGCCCGGGGCAGATTGCCGACTTCCTGATTCTGAACAGGCGATTTCCCCGATCGGTGGCCTATTCGTATGCACAGATCGGGCGGTACCTGGACGAGTTGGAGGCAGCCTATGGTGAACACCATTCCTGCCACGAGACGGCAGCGAAAGTGATCCACGAACTGAGCAGTCAGCAGATGGGGGAGATCTTCTCCCAGGGCCTGCATGAGTTTATCCAGACCACAATCGGCACGACCCAGAAACTGGGCCGTGAGATCTACCAAGCCTATCATTTCTGAGGAACGACATGCTGCTCTCGATCAAGCACAATGTCACCTACCGATACGAACCAGAGCCGGTGCGCGCTGCGTTAAGGTTGAAACTGTTCCCTCAACCACATCTGGGCCAATCGCCGAATTGGTGGACGGTTACCGTCAATGGTGCGGAGGTCTCGCAGCTTCTGCGAGATGCGGCGGGAGACGGGGTAACCCTGTGGCACGACCACGAGGGAGCGGCGGACATAGCGGTCGATGCGGTTGGTCAGGTCACGACGACCGATACGGCCGGGGTTCTGAAGGATCACCGGGAAACCATGGCCCCGCCGGTATTCCTACGCCAAACCGATCTGACCCGGCCCGATGAAGCCATCGAGGAGATTGCGGCGTCGGTTGAATGCTTAGACGGCATCGACCGACTGCATGCCTTGTCGGATGCTGTGCGGTCGGCGATCACTTACCGCAAGGGCGCGACCGAGGCCGAGACTACCGCTAGAGAGGCCATGGCCCGTGGGGCGGGCGTCTGCCAGGACCAGGCGCATGTCTTCATCTCCGCCGCACGGATCGGTGGCATCCCGGCCAGATATGTCGTGGGTTACCTGATCGACCCCGATGGCGATGCAGCAACCGAAGAAGGTGCAACCCATGCCTGGGCCGAAGCTCATGTGAAAGGCTTGGGATGGGTCGGTTTCGATGTGACGAACGAGTTGTGCCCGACCGACCGCTATGTACGTCTGTCCAGTGGTTTGGACGCCTATGATGCGGCACCGGTCCGGGGCACGATCCTTGGAGAGGCAGAGGAAGACATGACCGTCGGCGTCACCGTCGAAGAAGTCGCGCAATCCCAGTCTCAACAATAGTCTGCGCATCACCTATGCCGCGAGTGATTTGCGTGGGCCGGTCGAATGGCTGTACCCTTTGCTATCGGTCGGAGGATAGATGGCTGCTGGCAAAACATTTCTGAGCCCCGAGGAGATCCGCCCGCTTGCCCGGCGGTCGGACGCGATGGGAGCCGCGTTGGTGGCGCATTGCTGGGGTGTGATCGCAGTGGCGATTGCTCTTTTCGCTTGGTGGCCATCTGTCGCGACATGGCTGCTCGCCGTAATGCTGATCGGATCGCGTCAACTCGGCATGGCCATCCTGATGCACGAAGCTGCACACAATGCCCTCTTTGCGCGCAAATCTTCAAACGATCTTGTTGGACAATGGCTTTGCGCACGGCCCATTCTTGCTGATCTCGTCTCGTATCGGCGCTATCATCTCACCCATCACATGTATACGCAGACCGAGCGCGACCCCGACCTAGCGCTGTCCAAACCGTTTCCCACAACCCGCGACAGCCTGATCCGGAAATTCTCCCGTGATCTTCTGGGCCGCACAGGTCTCAAGCTGCGCTTCCGGCAGGTGGTTCGTGCGTTTCAGTTGGCTTTTGATCACGACGCGATCGAAGGCGCCGAGATGGCGCAGACTTTCCAGTCCTCGGACCTGCGCCCCGCGCTTGTCGTCAACGCGATCCTGTTCGCTTTTCTTTGGGCGGTTGGGGATTGGTGGTGGTGGTTTGCATTCTGGCTTGCGCCGCTACTGACATGGTTTCAGTTTGTCGTGCGTCTGCGAAACATAGCCGAGCACGGAGGTGTAGAGTTTTCCGATAATCCACTGCGCAATGTCCGAACCACGCTGGCCGGTCCTGTCATGGGACTTTTCGTGGCGCCCTATTGGGTGAACTATCACCTTGAGCATCATCTCGTGATGCATGTGCCCTGTTGGAAGCTGCCCAAATTGCACCGGCTAATGATCGACAAGGGGCACGGGGCGGACATGGACATTGCACCCAGCTACTGGCATGTGCTTGGCCGAGTTGGCTGGTTCACGCGGCCCGCGTCGACTTAGCCCTTTCGCCCATGCGGGCATGCGCCTATATCCGAATTATGGCCTCGCGCGATCTAACCGACAAAGCCCAGCGTCATCCGGAAAAGGCGCACCGCCCGGACAACGCCAGTCCGGCCAAGCCGCCGTGGATCCGGGTCAAGGCGCCGACAGCCAAGGGCTTTTTCGAGACATCTCAAGTGATCAAGGAACACGGGCTCGCAACCGTCTGTCAGGAGGCGGGGTGCCCGAATGTCGGCGAGTGCTGGGCTCAGGGCCATGCGACCATGATGATCATGGGCGAGATCTGTACCCGAGGCTGCACATTCTGCAATGTCGCCACCGGGCGGCCTGATGCGCTTGACGTGTTCGAGCCGGTGCGGGTCGCCGATGCTGTCGAGAAGCTGGGCCTCACGCATGTCGTCATCACCTCGGTCGATCGCGATGATCTCAATGACGGCGGCGCTGATCATATCGCACAGACGATCCGAGCGATCCGGCGCAAAATGCCAGAGACCACGATCGAAGTGCTGACCCCCGATTTTCTGCGCTGTCACGAAAGTGCGCTGGAGACTGTGGTCGAGGCGCGCCCTGATGTCTTCAACCATAACCTTGAGACAGTACCCGGCCTCTATCCCGAAGTACGGCCCGGCGCGCGCTATTTCCATTCCCTCCGGCTTTTGCAGCGGGTCAAGGAACTGGATCCAGGGATATTCACGAAATCTGGCATCATGGTCGGGCTCGGCGAGGACCGGCAATCAGTTCATCAGGTCATGGACGATATGCGCGCGGCAGATGTGGATTTCCTGACCATTGGACAGTATCTCCAACCCACGAAAAAGCACCATGCGGTGGCTGAGTATGTGACGCCGGAGGACTTTGCTGCGTACGAAAAGACCGCCTTTTCCAAGGGCTTCCTGATGGTCTCATCAACGCCGCTTACCCGTTCGAGCTATCATGCTGGCGACGATTTCGCCCGATTGCGCGCTGCTCGTCTGGAACGATTGGGGACGTAGTCAGAAGACCACCTCAATTCGATGCCCATTCGCGATCTGTTGGTGTCAAGGAGAAGCTGGGTCCCATAACGCCTCCTTATTGGCACCCCAACAATTCTTCGTAGCGTTAGGCCTGCATCAATTTGCGGTCGGGACCCTCTGAGCGCTACGCTGATCTTCCTCAGTGCAATGTGGGAGCGGTGCAAATGGACTACGAAACAGTCGCAGCGGACGTGTTTGGTCGCTCGCTTACCGGGATCGGACTGAACCTGATCGTACACGATGTCGAGGCAACTACCGACTTCCTGACGAACGTATTTGCCATGTCGGCGTTTCGGGTTTCAGCTGACTTTGCGATCTTGCGTTATGGAGACCAGCTGTTTCAGCTTCATGGCGATCAAACCTATCATAGCAATCCGGTGCTTTCGCTGTTGCCAGAGAATGGTGCGCGAGGAGGAGGTGCCGAGATCCGGCTCTATGACACCGACCCGGATGAGGCTGCGCGGCGCGCGAGTGCACACTCCTGCGGCTCATCCCTTCTGATCGCCCCAGCCGATCACATGCACGGACTGCGAGAATGCACGATCCTTTGTTCAGACGGGTATGCTTGGGTGCCGAGCCGTCCGCTGTCTGCCGAAGAGGTCTCAGCGCTCAAGACAGAACGTGCTGCTGCTGACTGAGGG
>CAYYZH010000021.1:3334-35307 GCA_964475765.1 uncultured Limibaculum sp. | reverse complement strand
GCAGCAGGAAGATGGGCAGCAGGCGGTCCGGCCCAAAGCGGTCGGCGCTCCACCCCGCGATCAGCGAGACCACGATGGTGGTCGCGGCATAGACCGGGTAGGCGGTGGTCATGTCGAGTTTCGACCAGCCCATCGCCCCGCCGATATGGGTGACCTGAAAGAAGATCACCGTTCCGATGAAGCTCGCCGCGATGATGCCGGGCACAAGCGCCCAGAAAAGCCAGTGGCCCATCACGCGCTTGCGGGTCCAGTGCGTGGCATCGCGCCCGGGGCTCTGCTCGGCCTCGGTCATGGATTGTGGGCTGCGTTCGTCGCGCGCAAGCCAGAGGACCAGCGGCAGGAAGCAAGCGATCAGAACCACAGCAACGCCGAGCCAGACCGAGCGCCAACCGATGACCGGTTCGGCCAGCGCGGCGATGCGGGGCAGGCAGGCCTCGCCGATGGAATAACCGAGCCCCGCGATGGCAACCGCGCGACCGCGATGGGCGCGGAACCAGCGGCCCATGGCGGTGATGCCGAGATGGCTGATCATGCCTTGCCCGCAAAAGCGCAGGCCGAAGATCAGGAGCACCAGCACATAGAGGTTCTCGTTCACGGCCATCCCGATGGCGACCGCGGCGAAGGCGATCAGGATGAAGGTCGCGAGCCGTCCGACCCTTATGCGGTCGGCAAAGCGCCCGGCCCAGATCAGGCTGGCCGCGGAGCTGAGTGTGGCGATGGTGTAGATCAGGCCCCACTCGCCATCGGTCAGGCCGTAATCCTCCATGATCCGGTCGGCGAAGATCGAGATGAAATAGGTCTGTCCGAAGGAAGAGACCAGCGTGAGAGTGAGCCCGACGCCGAGCCAGCGTGCGTTCTCGCGATAGAAGGCTGCAATCATCGGCGTGCCGGCATGGCGGGATCAAATCCGATATAGTCGCGGCGTTGCACGATGTGGTTGGCGAGGAACTTGGCGTCGTGCCAGACGCCCCAGATAAAAGACGAGGCGCGGCGCGAAAGCCAGGGCAGGCCGAGGAAATAGACGCCAGGCACGGGCGAGATCCCGCGATGGTGGCGCGGCTTGCCGGCCTCGTCGAGCGCGTCGACGTGCAGCCAGCCGAAGTCCTGTTTGTAGCCCGTTGCCCAGATGATCGTGGAGATGCCCTTGGCGGCGAGGTCGATCTCGCGGATCGGGTCCGTGATGCAGGTGGGGTCTGGGCCGATTGCACGGGCGTCGGGCTCTTCGGGCAGGTCAAGGCCATTCTCGGAGGCGTAGGCATCGGCGCGGTCGAGCATGCCGAGATAGTTGGCATCGCCCGCCGCGATGTTCTCGCCAAGATCCGGGGCAAAGCTGAGAGTGCCGTTGGAATAGCTCTCGGCCATACCGACCAGCGTCATGCCGCGCTCGGCAAGCCTGCGGAAATCGACTGTGCGCCCGCCATTGGCGCCGCTGACAGCGATGGTGATGTGGGCCGTGCGCGGATCGAGCGTCGGCACATCCCATTCGCCGAGCACGCCAAGCCACCAGCAGAAGTCGAGCCCGCGATAGCCGCGCGGCGGGCGATTGTGCGGCCCGACCGAAAGCGTAACCTGCCGTCCGGCCCCCAGCAACTCGTCAGCGATTTGCGTGCCTGAGGACCCGGCGCCGATCACCAGAACCCCGCCCTCGGGCAACTGCTCCGGATTACGATAGGTGTTGGAGTGGATCTGCAGAAGCGGCGCATCTTCAGGCAAAATCGGGGGGAAGATCGGGACCTGAAAGGCACCGGTCGCGGCGACGACATTGTCGGCGTGGATCTCTCCGGTAGAGGTCTGGACGACGAACCCGTGATGGTCCGGTTTGCGGGACACTGCCGTGACCTCGACACCGCAGCGGATCGGCGCATCGATCTGCGCTGCGAAGTCCTCGAAGTACTTCGTGATCTGCTCTTTGCCGGCGAACCCGTGCGGGTCGACATCGTGGAACTCAAGCGGGGGAAAGCGGTCGTGCCAAGCCGGCCCGTTGGCGACCAGCGTATCCCAGCGGGCGGTGCGCCAGCTCTCGGCGATCCGGTTGCGCTCGAGGACGACATGGGGGATGTCCGCAGCTCGGAGATGGGCGCTCATGGCGAGCCCCGCCTGACCGCCGCCCACGACGACAGTGTCGATCCGCTCTGCTGACATGGATTCGTCTCCCCAGTCTTTGGACCTCATGTCTGACCGACCGGGGGGGAGAGATAAAGCCGATAAATTCCGGCGCGGCTGTCAGGCCCGGGGCGCCATTGTCAGGCCTCAGACGCGTCGGTTGCCAGCAGGCTCAGTTTGTCGAGCGCGGCGGACCAGCCCTGACTGTACTCGCTGAAGAGATCCGGCCCCGCGAGGCTGGTGATCTGGAGTGTGACGCGCAGATGGCACCCGGTATCGGTGGCCGAGACCTCATGACTGCAAAGCGAGATCGACAGCGTCTCGCCGCCCGCAATCAGCGTCTCCGTGAACGAGAGGAACTCGGGCGTGACGACATGGAAGTCCCCGATGGTGCTGAACTCGGGCGCCTCGGTCGGGCCGCAGCGCGTCGTCTCGCGCCCGCCGGGGCGGCAGTCGAACGCGTCGATAACCACGACGCTGTCGTCGTCGGGCGCGCTCCATTTCTGACGCAACTCCCGGTCCGTCATGGTGCGAAAGAGCTGCGCAGGGGAGCATGTGATGTCGCGCGTCAGGGTCAGGGTCTCGTAGTCAGCCATCGCTCGGGTCACTTTCGATTGTCTCTGCAAGGGCGGCCAGCCGGTCGAGGCGGCCTTCCCAGAGGCGGCGCTGCCGGGTCAGCCAAGTCTGCGCTTCGTCCATCGGGCCGGGCTCGATCCGGACCATGCGCACACGCCCGATTTTCTCCGACTGGATGACCCCGGCGGCTTCAAGCTTGCCGAGGTGCTTCAGAAACGAGGGCAGGGCCATGTCATGGGGGGCGTGCAGTTCGGAGACCGGCGCGGGGCCGGTCGCCAGACGCTCGATCACGGCGCGGCGTGTCGGATCGGCAAGCGCGGAGAAGAAATGGTCAAGATTGTTAGCCATATGGCTAAGTAATCAGGAGGCCGGGCAATTGTCCAGAGAAACTTAGCCAGATGGATAGGTATTGAGGCGGTGCCGGGGCCGCGTCGACCCCGGGACCATGATCAGTTGAAGAGCCAGGTGAAGATGCTGCTGCGGGCCTGCCCGGATTGGCGGCGTTCGGCGCGGATTGCATCGTCAAGCTGGCGTCCCGCAGCGCCATAAGCCGTGCGCCCGTGGAAGGGCAGGCCTGGGTCGCGCGGATGGGCGAAGAACTGCCCGTCCCGACCGAACCTGCGGAACCCGCGTGCCGGGCTGCCCCAGCGGGTCTTGCCCACGGCGCCGGTCGAGAGCGACGGATCAGGCCCGGTGATCGAGATGCCCTCGGGCGTGATCAGGATACCGGCCTGAACCGGGGCCGCCGCAACGATGCCGGAGAGGGCAAACAGAACGGCGGCGGTGGTCATTTTGACGGTCATTTGCATCGCTGGATCCTCCCACTCTTACTTGAAGAAGCCGAAGGGGCCGATGATGACCTTGGTCTTGCCGTGGCCCTTGTGGTGGCCGTGGTCGTACTTGGCATGACCCTTGTGACCGCGGTCGAAATAGTATCCGTCATGGCGCTTGTGCAGCTTGGTGCCATGCGAGCGGTGGCCGTGTCCGAACCGGTTGAACCGCTTGCCAAAGCGTTTGCGGAACCCGAACCCGCCGCGACGGTGGAACTTGCGGTGTTTGAAGCCCGCTTCGATGATCCCGGCCTTGGCACCGGTGTCGACAGCCTGGGTGATCTGGGCTGAGGTGATTTGCGGCTGAGTCGAATTGGTCTGAAAGGCCTGAGCCGGAGCAGTCGTCAGGGCAGCGGCGGCGATCATTGCGGCGGCGGCGAAAGTGATACGTGCTGTCATCTGTCTGTCCTCGTGTTTGTGCCTCGTCATGGATCAAGAAATGGGGCGTGGGCCGGGTTCTGCAATCGCAGGTAACGTATACGTCAACTTGCGTCACTCAAGAAGTGCCGAGACCCCGCCGCTTGCGCTCAGCCGGTCGCCATGCTTTACCGGAGCAAGAGCACGAGGAGGCCGAAGCGATGGACAAATTCACTCAACTGACCGGTGTTGCCGCGCCGCTGGACATGATCAACGTCGATACCGACATGATCATTCCCAAGCAGTTTCTGAAAACGATCCAGCGTTCTGGCCTCGGTGTGCATGCGTTCTCCGAGATGCGCTACAACGATGACGGCTCGGAAAATCCGGATTTCGTGCTGAACAAACCGGCCTATCGCGAGTCCAAGATCTTGGTTGCCGGGGACAATTTCGGCTGCGGCTCGTCGCGCGAGCATGCGCCCTGGGCGATCCTCGATTTCGGCATCAAGTGCGTCATCTCCACGAGCTTCGCCGACATCTTCTATAACAACTGCTTCAAGAACGGCATCCTGCCGATCAAGCTGCCGCAGGAAGATGTGGACAAGCTGATGGACGATGCGGGCCGCGGCGCCAACGCGGTCGTGACGGTGGATCTCGAGAATCAGGTGATCACCGGGCCCGATGGCGGCGAGATCGCCTTCGAGATGGACCCGTTCAAAAAGCACTGCCTGCTGAACGGTCTGGATGAGATCGGTCTGAGCATGGAGAAGGACGAGGCGATTTCGGCGCATGAGAGCCGCCGGGATGCCGAGACGCCCTGGCTCAAGGCGGGTTGATCCCGGCTCTGTAACAGGTGTCACAGACCTCCGGCAGCATTGCTGACATTTCTTACTCCGTATTCATTTGTGGAGATGAGGGATGTTCTTTTTGAAACCGGGTATGCTGTTTGCGGCCGCGTGTGCCGTGCTGATGGGGTGCCATCAGCCGATCGCCGGAAAGGCCGTTGAATATCGCGAACCCGCGCGCCAGCAGGATCTGCGCAACACACGCCAGGTCTCGGCGGGATACGATGCAACCTGGACCGGGCTGATCGACCATGTGGCGCGGACCAGCTTCACCATCGACGCGTTCGAGAAGGAATCCGGTCTGCTGACGCTTCGCTTCGGCGAGACGGACATTGCGCGTTTCGTCGATTGCGGGATCTGGTTGGTAAACGGGCGTAGTCAGCCCTATGCAGGACGGACTGATCAGGGGCTCAGGCTGAACGGGCGCATGAACATCCGTGTGCAGGAGCGCGCCGCTGGATTCACGGATGTCCGCATCGATAGCCTCTATGTCCTGCGTAACGACAGTGGCAGTGTCTGGCAGTTCACCACGAACGACCGCTCGGTGCTCGATGTTGGAAACCCGGCTACGGGGACCGTCCCACGGCGCACCTGCCAGTCGTCGCACGAGGCCGAGCGGCGGATCCTAACCGGTATCGAGGCGGTTGCTGAGACCCGTTAGATCCGCCGGCCTTGTCGCCGCGCTGGTGGGGCTGATGGCAGGCCCGGTGTGCGCTTTGGATCTGACCCGCGCCGAGGGATCGGTGCGGGTCGCGACGTTCAACGCCGACATGGCCCGCAAGGGGGCAGGCGTTCTGATCAAGGACATCGCCGAGCGGGATGCGCAGGTTCTGGCCGTGGCCGAGATCATCCTGCGGGTCAGGCCGGACGTCCTCCTGTTGAACGAGATCGACCACGACCCGGAGGGCAGGGCTCTTGCCGCCTTCATGGACGTGCTGGCGGCGGGCGTTGGCGATGTTGCGGGGTTGGACTATGCGCACCGGTTTCTGGCGCCGTCCAATACCGGCGTGCCGTCGGGCTTCGATCACGATGGGGACGGGAAGACGATGGAGCCGGAGGACGCGCTCGGCTATGGGCGGTTCCCAGGGCAATACGGGATGGCGCTCCTGAGCCGCTATCCCATTGGTCCGGCGAGGACATTCCAGAATTTCCCATGGTCGCAGATCCCGCGGACCGAACGGCCAAAGACGCCTGAGGGGGAGAGCTACTTTCCCGGCGAGCTGTGGGAGCGCCTGCCATTCAGTTCCAAAAGCCACTGGGATGTCGAGGTCATGCTGCCCGGCGGTCCGGTGCATGTGCTGGCGAGCCATCCGACGCCGCCGGTGTTTGATGGGCCAGAGGACCGCAACGGGCTGCGCAATGCCGCCGAGATCGGCTTCTGGACGTCGTATATCGGCGGTGCGACTTGGCCCATTGATGATGCGGGGCATCAGGGCGGCATGGCCGAGGATGCGTCCTTCGTGGTTCTGGGTGATCTGAACAACGACCCTGAAGACGGCGACGGCGACAAGTCTGCGATCCGGGGACTGCTCGGCCATCCCCGCGTGCAGGATCCGATGCCGGCCAGTCCCGGCGCTGAGGAAGCCACACAGCAGGGCGGCGCGAACACACGGCAGGCGGGCACCCCCGCATATGACACGGCGGATTGGCGCGATGAGCCAGGGCCGGGGAACCTACGCGTCGACTATGCTCTGCCCTCGGCAGACCTAAAGGTGACCGGTGCTGGCGTCTTCTGGCCTCAAGCCGACGATCCGCTCGCCCGGCTGGTGAGGGAGAAGGGCCGCAAGCGGGCGAGTTCCGACCATCGGTTGGTCTGGGTGGACATTGCGGCGATTCCATAGGCTCGGGTTGGGCGAGACGAACAAGGCGGGGCACGGTCCCGGACCTGATCCGGGACCTCCTCGTGGCACAACGCAGAGGTCCCGGGGCTCGTGCCCGGGACAGCACCTGCCTAGAGACCAGCGCAGACGGGGCAGTCCGCCCGTTTGCTGAGACGGATGATCCGGCTGTCGGCGCGCAGGGCGTCGAAGAGCCAGAGCCGCCCATCCAGCGGCTCGCCCGCCCCGGTGATGAGTTTCACAGCCTCGGTCGCCTGCATCGAGCCGATGACACCGGCCAGCGCGCCGAGAACGCCTGCTTCGGAACAGGCGGGCACGAGGCCCGGCTCCGGGGCTTCGGGGAAGATGCACTGATAACAGGGCCCGCCCAACCAGGGTCGGAAGACGGAAAGCTGACCTTCCCACCTGCCGATTGCGCCAGAGACAAGCGGAACGTGCGCCGCGGCGGCGGTCCGGTTGACCAGATACCGCGTCTCGAAGTTGTCGCAGCCGTCGATCACCAGATCATAACTGCGGATCAGGTCGTCAGCGTTCTCGTCGTTCAGTCTTTCGGTATGTGAGACCATTGTGACATCGGGATTGATCCGGGCGACGGACCGCGCGGCGCTGTCGGTTTTGGGCTGACCGACTTCCTCGGTGGCATGAAGCACCTGACGTTGCAGGTTCGAGAGCGAGACCTCGTCATCGTCGACAACGCCAATGGTGCCGACCCCTGCCGCCGCAAGGTAGAGAATGACCGGAGAGCCGAGCCCGCCCGCGCCGATCACGAGAACACGGGCCGCTTTCAGTTTCTGCTGTCCCGGACCGCCGATCTCGTGCAGCACGATATGGCGGGCATAACGCTCGAGTTCGTCGTCGGTGAAGGCCATTCCATCGCTCCGCTGTCTGGCCCAGACATAGTGAACCCAAAGCCCGGGGTAAATTGCCAAGCGTGTTGGAATGGGTACGGTGGGTCTGGTAACGACGGGAGGCGGCGATGCAGTTCATGGTGATCGAGACGTTCGAGGCGGATGATATGGTGCCGATCTATCGGCATATCCGCGACCACGGGCGGCAATTGCCGGAGGGACTGACATACGTAAACAGCTGGATAGAACCGGGGTTCCGGCGGTGTTTCCAGATCATGGAATGCGCGGATGCGCGGCTGTTGCAGGAATGGGTGCTCGGGTTCCGTGGTCTTGGTGCCCGGTTCGAGATTGTTCCGGTGGTGCCGTCTGCAGAGACCCGCGAGGTGGTTGCGCCGTTTCTGGAGGAGTGACGGGGCAGACGGCATCCCGACCCGGGTGGGCCGGGATACGACAAACCGCCGTACTCGGCGTTCCGCCTGCGTGCGGCATGGGCGCCTGTGGCGGGCTCAGAGGATGGGTGGGCTGGCGTTGAGGCGGTCGCGGTCCATGCCGACCGTGCTCTTGTAGCCCGCGGCGATGTCCTGCAGTTCTTGTTGGGAGATTACGCTGTCGAGCGTTTCGAACCCGTCCGGCGCACGCGCCTCGACGATGTCCAGCACCTTGTCCGGGCCGTCTCCCCGGTTCGCCAGAACGATCTCGGTGGTTGCCGGGCGGCGTTCGGCTTCGTAGGCGGTGAGCGCCTGTTCGGTCGGCCCGTGATCGCGGATCTCGCGAGCCAGAACGCGCGCATCCAGTATGGCCTGGCTGGCGCCGTTCGAGCCGATGGGATACATTGCATGTGCAGCATCTCCCAGCAGCGTCATGCGTCCGTGTGTCCAGCGCGGCAGCGGGTCGCGATCGACCATGGGCCATTCGAAGATCCCCTCAGCACGCTCGATCAGGGCGGGTACGTCCAGCCAGTCGAACCGCCAGTCGCCAAAATGCGGGAGGAGATCCTCGGCGTGTCCAGGCTTGTTCCAGTCCGCACGATCCAAAGGCTGCCCGAGATCGGCGGCGAGATCTGCGATCCAGTTGACCAGCACGTCCTCGCCGCGCTCGGCAATCGGGTAGCAGACGAATTTTCGGGTCTTGTGCCCGATCATCGCCATGGCTCGTCCGCCGAGGAACCCCTTCGCCCATGTTGTGCCGCGCCGCATGAGAATGCCGTTCCAGACAGGCGGGCCCTCACCGGGAAAGAGTTTGGCCCGCGATTGGGAATGGATGCCATCCGCCGCGATCAGGACCTCGCCTTCAACGCGCTCGCCCGAGGTGAGCTGGATGGTGATAGCGGTGTCGTGGTCCTGCCATCCCATGAGGCGGGTGCCGGTCATGATAGCATTCTCGCCTAGCCTTTTCTTGACTTCGCGAAGCAACAGCATTTGCAGGTGTCCGCGATGCACAGAGAGTTGTGGCCAGCGATAGCCGGCGGCCTCGCCGCGTGTCTCGCGCCAGATCTCGTGGCCATGGCTGGAGAAGTAGGCGACGTGACGGGCGCGTAACCCGATCGCATCGAGATCGGGAAGCAAATCAAGACGGTCCAGTTCCTTCACTGCATGGGGTTGAAGATTGATCCCGACGCCAAGCGGGCGCGGGTCTGCAACGGCCTCGAAGATTCGGCAGGGCTGGCCAACTTGGTGGAGACTGAGCGCGAGGGTCAGCCCGCCGACGCCGCCCCCGGCAATCAGAACGGTCAAGGGGCTAGCCCTGTGCCGTGGGGGATCGCAGGTCCAACATCCGCCGGGACATCAGATCCGACAGGAAGCGCTGTACGTCGCGGTCGATTTGGTCGCGCGGTGCGGAGAAGTCCTTCGCCAGTTTGTCGACCACCGCGCCAAGATTGCGTGCGCCGTCGATGCGCTCCAGGATCGCCGCAGCAATTTGATCGAGCTTCACAGCCCGCTCCGGTGCTTGAATGAACCAGGTCTCGCGCACAGAGCACCAGTGCAGGCGTACGCCGCGGGGGAGCGCGGGAACGGCGCATGGGTCCAGCGCTTCTGCTTGCGGGTCACTCATCAGGTGCAGCCGGGCGCCCATGCCGCGCGTAGCCCGGATGGGCGAGCACGGCGGTATCTCGTGTGGCGGGCCGAAAGGCCCGGCACGCCGTTAAATCCGAAAAGGCTCACGCCGCGTTCCGGACAAGGGCGTCACCGGGGCGCCACGCTCCGGGGCAGGGGTTGTCGTTGACGTAGACATGGTGAAGCGCGTCGAGCTGGCTCCACAACATACCGCACTTGAAGCGAAGCGCGGCCAGAGACGCTTCTTGTTGTTCGGCAGTCACGGCATTGCGCACAACATAGTCCAGCGCCCAGTCCGCATCCCTAGGGGCCTGCGTGAGGCGATGCCCAAAATACCGCAGGATATCTTCGGTGATGAAGTCATAGTTCTCCAGCATCCCCTTCACCCTCTGGCCGATGATCATGGGCGAGAACATCTCGGTCAGGCTTGACGCAATCGCCTCCAGCAGCGTGCGGTCGCGGACAAAGGCGACATAGGCATCGCAGGCAAACCGCGTCGTCGGCAAGGCACCCTGCATCGAGGTGACATAGTCGCGATCCAATCCCAGACCATCGGTCAGAGCAAGCCAGCGGCGCAGCCCGCCCTCCGGCGCATCACCGATCTCGCCGTCGTGATCGACAATACGCTGGCGCCACTCCCGGCGCATCTCGGTATCGTCCATGCGAGCCAGAAGTGTCGCGTCCTTGGTCGGGATGATCCGCTGATAGCAAAACCTGTTCAGCGCCCAGGCCCGGACCTGATCCTTGGTGCAGCCGCCGGAATGCAGGAGTTTGTGAAACGGGTGCAGGTGGTGATAGCGCTCCTCGCCGATCTGGCGCAGCGCCGCTTCCATCTCCGCCGGTGTCCGGGTCATAGCACGATCTCCATCCCGTCATGGCCGATCTGCCAACCCGCGGCCTCGGCCTCCGCCCGCTCCGGACCATCGCCCCAGACCGGGTTGGTGTTGTTCATATGGACATAGACCTTACGCGCGATGTTCAACGCGGCAAAGGCCGCGATCGAGCCATCCGGTCCGGACATCGACATGTGCCCCATGCGCTGGCCGGTCTTCTTGCCGACACCCTGCCGGATCATCTCGTCATCGGCCCAGAGCGTGCCGTCGAAGAACACCATTGCCGTATCTGTCAGCCTGTCCGCGAGATCTGGGATCATCCTCGCGCAGCCAGGAATATAGTGAAAGGTCTTGCCATCGCCGGAGATCTCGACGCCCACGGTCTGCTCGCCCATCAGGTCGGTCTGAACGGCATCGCCGCCATGATCGCCCTCCATAAAGAGCGGCACCTTGCCGGGCACCGCAAAGAGGCACGCGGTGACACCGGGTGCGAGATCAAACATCTGGTCCAGCCCGATGACGCGTCGGGTGACAAATTCGGGGTCCAGCGCGTTGAAGATTGGGTTCTCGGCCAAGACCTTGGCAATCGAAGCCGTGGTGATCAGATCGAAGCGTTGCTTTTCGCGCAGCGTCAGCAGACCCGCGATGTGGTCGATGTCGCCATTGGTCAGCAGGACCGACGAGATCGGCGTATCCCTGAGACCGTATTTTTCTGGGTCGCGCGGCTGAAGCTGCGGCGTTGCCATGATTTGGGAGCGGATATCGGGCGAGGCGTTCAGCAGCGCCCAGTTCTCGCCATCGGCGGAGACCGCGAGCGAGGATTGCGACGCGGCGACCAGTCCCCCCGACGACAAACGCTCCGCACTGCGCCAGAAACTGGCACTGTTCGGAGCGTTGCAGTTCCATTGCGGAAGGCCGCCACCGGCGGCCGCACCAACAATTAGGGCGCGCAGAGGCATCCCTGCACGCAGGCGCGCCTAGGCGCTCAGAAGAGGTCGCCGTCTTCCTCAGCCGGGAAATACATGTTGATTTCCATGCCGCAGGTGACTTCTTCGATCACAGGTGCTGTCCAGGCCATCGTTTCCTCCAAGTGTTTCATTGGGCGAACTTGCGTCAACCATCCCTATAATTGAATCCCTGTTCGCCTGGGTCAACCCGACTTTTGGACAAGATGCTGTGAGATCAGGAAGAGGGTGGCCTACCCGCGCACGGCGTTCTTTCAGCTTCGTGCGTGTACGCCTCGGAACATCAGGTCGAGCACCATGTTGAGCTCCGGCAGAATGGTCTCGGGATCACGCCACTGCGCGAGTGCCATCGGCATCAGGAACATCTTCACCGAGTGCATCATCGCGATGGCGGTCTGTTCGGGGTCGTGATCGGCGAAGTCGCCATTGGCAATGCCCCGACGCAACTCGGCGATCAACCGCTGTCGCCGCCACGTCACATGGGCGCTGAGAACTTCGAGGCCGTCCTCGTCGTTGCAGATGAATTCGGCCAGCTCGACAATCTTCGGATTACGGGCCAGCTCGTCTTTCAGATGCACCACACCGGTTTCGATGAACTTGCGCAGCCGGTCCTCCGGCGAGCCCTCCGGGATGAGCAGGACGGTGTCCATCGCGGCCTGCGTCATCTCGAAGTAGCACCCGACCACGGCGACACCGATGGCCTGCTTGTTCTTGAAATACCTATAGATATTGCCTGGCGACATGTTCGAGCGCTCGGCAATGTCCGCGATATTGGTCTTGTTGAAACCGTAATGGCCGAAGAGGTCGATGGCGTGGCGCAGGATCTCCTCGCGCGTCGCGTCAGCAGGTGTTTTGGCTGTCATGTCCTTCATGCGTCGCCTCACTCTGCCCCGAAGAAGTATGTCAGCTTTAGCCGGAAAAACGAATCATCCGCAAATGCGCCGGTGGTCGAGCCGCGATCGTTGTTGACGAAACCCTGGCTCTCGAGCGCGATTTTCCAGTCGTCGAAGACACGCCGCTCGGCCTCGAGCCTCAGCCCGACGCTGCCATCGGTGACGTCGACATTTCCGGTCAGCAACAGGGATGTGTCGGCCTCGTCGTTGAAGGCCAGCCGGGTGCCGAGGATCAGATCGTTCTGGAACGCAGTGAGCGCATCGTCGCCGCGGCTGTCCCATGCGTACTCGGCAATCAGGCCGAGATCGGCGTTTGATTCGGCGACCCCGAAGAGCGTGTGCTCAAGCCCGCCGGTGAGCGCCACGAAGTCTTCTTCAATGAATCGCGCGTTCTTTTGGCCGAATCGCCCGATGCCCTCGCCCTTCCAGAGCGTTGCATCACTGGTGTACTGCGCGTCGATGCCGACCTGCGTGATCCGCTCATAAAATGGTCTGAGGACGCCCGTGCGCTGATCGAAGAAAAAAGCGGGGTCGCGCCCCAGCCCATGAAAGGCCGAAAGGCCGAGATCCACATCTCCGAAGACGCCGTCATAGCGCAGCGCGAAACTGGGCGTCCATTCCTCGGCGTCCGTGTCGTAGAGCGGCAGGGCGGTGTTCACAGGCGGATTGGTGCGCAGCCGTCCGGAGACACCGGGAAACGTGCGTTCGCGGAAGTAGGGGAGGAAGAAGGCCGAGAACTCCCCGACATCCGAGAGGTATCCCACCCGGATCAAGGGTTGGCCCAGCCGGTCCTCGTCGTCGAGATCTTCGACCTGATCCGTCTGGTTGATGATGTCGACGAGGTGCTGGACTTCCGTTTTGCCCCAGAACACCGTGTCGGCGCCGATGGTGAAGGACCAGTTGTCCTGAACGATGTCGAATTTCAGCTCACGGATATCGGCATGGGTGCGCCGGTCGTCCTGAATGTCATACCGGGCAAACGGCGTGAACTTGAACGTGACATCGCCATCGGCCCATTCCGCAAGGAATGTCGCCTTGCCCGCCACCGAGAACCCGTCGCGGTCCTGACCCAGGAACTGCGGGTCCTGAAAGAACAGCGTGCTTTCGAATTCCAGCTCGCCGAAGAATTCTGTCTCTGGCGTCCACTCCGCGGCTTCGGCCTCGCAAGGAAGCGTGAAGAGCGACAGGACGGCGAGTCCGCCCGCCAACCAATGCCGCACTGTCCCGGGCCTGACCCGGGACCTCCTCGTGGCGCCGCAAGGAGGTTCCGGATCGGGTCCGGAACCACGCCCGGTGTCAGCCTCAGCGCGCACGGGCTTGCAGCCGCTGTGAGGTGAAGTCCGCTTCGCTCAGCCCGGTGCGGAACTCGTAGTTTGTCCAGAGAAGATCGGTCTCCTTACCGGTCTGCTTGTTGATCATCTTCATCTCCGCAGCCCGCCAGTACTTCCCGAGATACTGCTGATAACCGTTGAAGGTCAGCGTTTTCTCCAGATCGCCGCGGCGGTTGTAAAACTCGATATGCATCAGCCGGTACTCACCTGTGTCGGTCCACGCCACGCGCTTGGAGTAACCGGATTTGGGGTTCTTCGGGTAGCTCTCGGTCACAAAGCAGGTCAGCGACGTGTCGTTCGGGCAGGGCTCGTCGCGCAGCCATTTATAGGTGTAGTCGCCGACTTCCTGACTGCCGAGATCCTCATAGGAAAACTCGGACGACACGAACTTGCCCGTGCGGTTGGAACTGGAAATCCGCTTCACGCGCTTGACCGCAGGCAGATAGAGCCACTGATCATCGTCGTTCGGTTCAATATTGGCATGGGTCAAAAGCCCGGTGCCCCGGATATCGCGCGGCTTGGAGAATACGATCACGCCCATGTCGCCCACGCTGGCGGCTTCGCGTTCAAGCGTCAGGTTCTCGAACTTGCGGCGGCTTTCCTTGCCGCCCTTGTCGCGCAGAACCATCTCGCCCTCGACCTTGAAGTCGCCAAAGCCGAGATCGCGCTTGTCGGCTTCGATGGCGATGGCGAGCCCTTTCTCCTCGGGCGTCTCTGCGCGGGTGTCGGTGGCCATAAGGGCGGCGCCGCCAATCACGGCGATCAGCAGGGTGGCGGTCACAGCGGTGGGGTTGGGCATCTTTGAACTCCTCTTGTCGAGCCAGATCAGAAGGGATGGCAGCAGAAGGAAATCTGCAATCAGTGCCAATGTGATGGTTATGGCGGTCAGCTTGGCCATATCGCCGTTCACGGCAAAACCGGACTGGGCGAGGATGGCAAAACCGGCAACCAGGCTGAGGGTTGTGACGAAAAGCGCCATCCCCACCGAGCGGAAGGTATAGCGCACGGCATCCTCCGGGGACTGACCCTGTTTCCGGGCCTTGGAGTATTTCGAGAGGAAGTGGACGGTGTCATCCACGACGATCCCCAGCGTGGCGGCCAGCACGACAGCAATAGCCAGTGTCACGGCTCCGACCGTATAGCCCCAGAGGCCAAAAGCCATGGCTGCGGGGATCAGGTTGGGAATGAGGCTGATCATGCCGATGCGGAAGTCGCGCAGCGCCAGCATGATGATCCCGGAGATCAGTACGATGGCGATGAACGTGCCGAACAGCATGCCGCGGACATCGCGATATGAGATCAGGTTGAAGACGTGGACGATGCCCGTGGGCGTGACCAGCTCGACCTCCGGGTTCTGTTTGTCCCACGCGGCCTGCATGATCGGCGCGTTGGCCTTGATCCACTCCCCGGCGTTCTGCGTCAGCTCCCGCATCTCGGTCGTCGTCACGTTCGACATGAAGGACGACAGGCGCACGGTTTCCCGGTCGATGTCGATCTGGTCCGTCAGATCCAGGCCATAGCCGAGGCTAAGCTCGTAGAGGAACAGGAACTGGCTCGCCTCCTCGTAGGTTTCCGGCAGCTTGTGAAAGGCCGGATCGTCGGCATTCATGTTCATGTTGAGCCGCGCCAACGTGTCAGTCAGCGAGCGGACATAGGTCATGTTGGGTTGCGTGCGCAGCCACTTGGCGAAGGCATCCAGCTCGGCCAGGTAGGCCGGGTTGTTGATCCCGCCCGGCTCTCCGGAGGGCAGCGGCCAGTCGAGGTTGTTCACGGCCGTGATCCGGTTTTCGGTGAAATCGGTGTCCTGACGGAATTCGTACCGCTCGTCGAAGTACCGGATGAAGTCGTCTTCAAGCTTGATCTGGCTCATTCCGATGGCCAGCGCGACGACGGCCAGCGCCGTGGTGGGCAGCAGCATCTTGCGATTGGCGATGACGAATTCGGCAACCCAGTCCATGGCCTTGCTTGCAGAGGGGCGCGAGGTGCGCCGCCCGATGGGCAGGATGATGATCAGCGCAGGCAGCAATGTCAGGCAGTATACCATCGCTGCGAGCACACCGACGCCGACCGTGTTTCCCAGCTCGCGGAAGGGTGGCGAGATCGAGAAGTTCAGGCAGAAGAACCCGATAGCCGTGGTCACGCAGGCGATGATGATCGCGCCCATATGCTCGGTCAGGGCTTTGCGCACCCATTCCTTGCGGTCGTCGCTTTCGATCATGTTTTGCCTGACCGCGGACAGCACATGGACTGCGGACGCGACCGCCAGCGTCATGATGTAGAGCGGCGCCAGCACCGTGACTGAATTGAGCGGCAGGCCCATCCAGCCGAGAGCGCCCAACCCGCCAAGCGCAGAGAGCGTGATCACGACAAGAACGCTTACGGTGCCAAGGATCGAGCGGATCGCGAAGCCAACGATGATGAGAATGATGATGAACATTGGCATCAGGAGGTTCTTGCTGTCCTCCTGACCCGAGGTCGAAAATTGGTTGTTGATCATCACGCCGCCGGTCAGGCGCAGATCGACGAAGGGGTACTTCTCCTCGATGTCAGCGCGCAGCTCGAACATCTCCTTGACGATCGAGGGGACTTCGGTGGCGGGGTCGATCTGGGGCAGGGTGAACATGGCGCTGACCATGGTCACGTCGGCCTTGGGCGCAACGTAGTAGTCGAGCAGTTCGATCCGGTCGAGCGCGATGGCCTTTGCCTTTGCGGCCTCCTCGGGCGTGACGTTCGCCGGGTCTTCGACCAGGTCGCGCACGATCATCTCGTCGCCATTCGCATAGGTGTGCTGGAAATTCGTGATCGAATCAACGCGGCGCACGAAGGGCAGATACCAGGTGCGCTCGGTGATCTCGCCGATAGCGGCAAGAACCTTGGGGTCGAAGACATCGCCATCGGCGGCCTCGATCACGATCATGAGGTTGTCGTTCTTGTTGAACGTGTCTTCAAACCGGTCCAGGGCCTGCCGGTCCGGGTTCTCCTCGGCGAAGAAGATTCGCGCATCAGGGTTCGGCGGCCAGATGTTCTCGATCCGCGCCACAGACAGGGCAACCAGACCCGCGGCCAGTACCAGCCAGAGCCATCTGGCCCGAACGATGAAATCTGCGGCGGGGGCCATCGCACCACGAGGCGTGTCAGCGTCTTTCGGGGCCATCTCCGGGTCTCTCCTCATGCGTGCATTTTGTGAAGAATGAATATTTCAGAAATTATTTAGCGCACCTTTCGAGTCGTCAAGCTGAATAATGAATTTTTTTCGATTCTTTCATTCAGACCCATTCTGAGCGCCTCAAAAGACGGATATCGGCGGCAGGGATCATACCCGTTCCGACTGTCAACATGCTCAAACCGTCGCTTTTTCGTGGTCACGCCTTCGAGGAATGCGTATCTCTCGGCCAAGTGCAATCTAGGAGCCAGGGCTTGGACATGGCGGAGACACACGCATTGACCCCCCGTACCGAAGCTGAAGCGGCTTTGGATCGGGATGTGCCTGCCGACCGGATCTTTCTGTCGAACTATGTTCGGCAGGTCGAGATCGGCGCCTATGCGGAAGAACACGGCGTTACCCAAGGTGTCCGGTTCGATGTCGCGCTCGAGGTTGCGCGCAACACTGCACATATCGATGACCGGGCCGCGCGGGTGGTCAGCTATGACGATCTGGTCCAATCGATCGATGATCTGATTGCCGGGCCGCGGATGAACCTGCTCGAGACCTTTGCCGAGCGTCTCGCGCAGCTTTGCCTTGTCGATCCGCGGGCGCGGCGCGTACATATCCGGATCGAGAAGCTCGACCGTCTGAACGGAGCCGGGCTCGGGGTCGAGATCACCCGCGTTCGCACGGGCGCATTTGACGAGAAGGTCTGGGCGTTGGGACGGGACTAGGTCTTGCCGACCCGCTGGTCATAGGCCTCCTGAGCAAGGAGGCCATAACCCGCCTCGATCCGCTCCTCGATCACTTCCAGCATCTCATCAAGCGACGTTTCGTCCGGGACCGGTCCCAAAAACTGGATCACCGCGGTGCCGGGAAAGCGGGCAACGCCGACGCGGGGCCAGAACCAGCCGGTGTTGAGCGCGGCCAGCTCCACCGGTTGCTCGAAATGCTGATGCAGGCGCAGCACGCCTGACTTGTAGCGCTCCTCGGCGCCGGGCCGCACGCGGGTGCCTTGCGGGAAGATGATGGTCTGGCCCTCGTCTTCACGCCGAGCTTCAACCCCTTCGATCATCGACCGCACGGCATCGCCGCCGGCGCTGCGATCAATGGCGACACAGCCGATCTGCCGGGCAAAGAGGCCCAGGATCGGCACGTTCAGCAGCGACTTCTTCATGATGAAGCGTGGCCGGGGCAGGGCGTGGGTGAACATCAGAATGTCGAGAAACGACTGGTGCTTCGAGGCTACCACGCAGGCGGTATCCGGCACCGGGCCGCGGATCGCGACACGTGTGCCGCAGAGCCCGCGGAGCATCACGAAGACCATCCGGCAATAGAGCTTTGCGAGGGCGAGCGCCCAGACCCGTGAGGCCAGCGTTGGGATCAGCACGATCAGCCCCATGACCAGCATCAGGCCGTACATCGCAACGACAAAGACGGTGCCCCGCAGCCGATGCGAGAGATTGAAACCGGGAGGCGGTGTCAGTCCGGCGCTCACGGCAGGCGATTGAGTTCCGCGCGCGCGGTCATGCGGGCGCTGATCCATGCGATAAAGCCGGAGATGGCAGGCACGCCGAAGATCAGCAGCACCCATCCCATGCGATCCGGGCTGAGGGTCACACCGAGGCCCGAGTCCGCCTCGATTGCAGGCAGGAACCAGAGTGCCGCGCTGGCCAAGACAGCGCCGAGAAACGCCCCGGTTGCCGCGCGCGAGACAAGGCGGCGTACGAAGGCATTGGCGATGAAGCGATCCTCTGCCCCGATCAGGCGCACGGTTTCGATCACCTGACGGTTTGCCGCCATCGTGGTCCGCGCGGCGAGCGCGACCATTGCTCCTGCGGCCAGCAAAACGAGGATCGACGCGCCGAAGGCCAGTCGTTCTAGCGATCCTGCCGTGGCCGCCAGCGGCGCCCGCCACGCTGCGTGATCGTCATAGATCACGCCGTCGAGCGTCAACGCCAATCGATCTTGCAGCGCCTTGGCATTCGGCCCGGCCCCATCCAGCGCAACGTCTATAAGCTGCGGCAACGGCAGGTCGCCGACATTGATGTCCGAGCCGAGCCATGGGCGCAGCAATTCGGCCTGATCATCGGGCCCAAGCACCCGAACCTCTGCGATCCCCGGCGTCGTGCGGAGAACGTCCAGCACGGTTTTGACCTTCTGCTCCATCTCGTCGGGGGCACCGGTGATGCGAACCGTGGCTACTCCGGCGAGGTCCGAGCGCCACTCCGCAGCGAGCCTGTTCGCGGCCATCCCGGCCGCCAGGGTCAGGACTGCGAGGAATCCCATCGCCGCTGCGATCAGTGTGGTCAGGGGCGCAGACCAGCCCGAGATGGGCACAATTTCCGGCCCCTCGCCATTGCCGACGGCGCCCGAGATAAATCGTGCGATCGGGTTCACAGCGGGATCTCCCCTTGGGTCAGATATCCATCGGCCAGTCGAAGAATCCGCGCCTCGACCAGCGTCTTGGCATTTCGGATCAGCGTCAGATCATGCGTGGCGAGCACGATGGTCTTGCCGAGTCGGTTCAACTCAATCAACAGCTTGAGGATGCGCGTGCCCATGTCCGGGTCGATATTGCCGGTCGGCTCATCCGCGAGAATGAGATCTGGCGAGTTGACCACGGCCCGGGCGATGGCAGCGCGCTGTTTCTCTCCGGCAGAGAGCTGAGGGGGCAGGGCGTTCTTGCGATGCTCCAGTCCGACCCAGCCCACCAGATCCGCCACATCCTGTTGGTGATCGCTGATCGACCGCCCGGCAGCGCGCACGGGAAGCGCGATGTTATCCAGCACATTGAGATGGTCGAGCAGGCGAAAGTCCTGAAAGATCACACCGATCCGCCGCCGGGTCCGGGCGATCATCGGCGGGGGCATGACCGTCGGGTCTTCCCCAAAGATCTGATAGGTGCCGCGGATCGGTCTGTGTTCGAGATACAAGAGTTTCATCAGCGTAGTTTTGCCGGCACCGGACGGGCCGGTCAGAAAATAAAAGCTCCCTGCCTCAATTTCGGCGGTTAGATCGCTCAGAGTCTCGCGTCCGTCATAACCAAAGGATACCTGATTGAGCCCGATCACTGCCGCCATCGATGTTGTCCGTTCCCCTGTCGGCCCCGTTCGTGCCCGTGTCGGGGAGACCATTGCAGAGCTTGGCGCGCCCTTCAATACAGCGTCTAACTTGGCGCTTTAGATTTCGTTCGCTATAGAGGTGCGAACATTGAGCAAATCGCATCAGAGAGGATGTGCTGTTGGAGCTGATCTGCCCATCTTGTGAGGCGCGTTATGAAGTGCCGGGTGCCGCTATTGGCGAAAAAGGCCGTCAGGTTTCCTGCCTGAATTGCGGCCATAGCTGGCATGCTTATCCGCCGCTTGTGCTCGAAGCTCAGGATGCACCGAAACAGGCAGTGCCGAGCTGGAAGTCGGAGGAGGAAAAGGCAGCCCCTGCGGGCGCCGGGGCCTCGCGGCTTTCGCAGTGGACGGCGCCGGAGGACGATCTGTCGGATAGCAGTGTCGCAAAGGACAACAGCTCCGATGTGGCCCCGATTGCGCCGCCACCGGCATCTGCTTCCCGCCATGAACAACTTGCCGAGATCCGGGAGATGCTGGCCGAGGTGCAGACCGAAAGCCGGGCGACGGCTGCTATTGCGCCGGGGGCTGCAGGTGCTGCCGCGGTGTCTGCAGCGACGCAGGACCGTGCACTGGGGGCAGAGCCGTCTCTTTCGGGACGGTCAGCAGATGCGCCGCGCAACGTTGCCGATCTGGATCGCGGCGATCCGATCGACACACTCAGGGAAAAGCTGAGCCAGAAGGATGTTCAGCGGATGGCGCCGCCGCCGCCAGATACAAGGAAACTGCGCCGGGCGCATGCCCGAAAGGAAGCGCATCGTCGGCGCCGTGAGGCACAGGGGTCGGGAGCATTCCTGACCGGGTTCCTGCTGGTGGTTGTGGTGGCTGCAATCATGGTCGCGCTCTATCTCTTGCATCCGCAGATCATCGCCCGCATGCCGGGAACGGAACCTGCACTGACCGAGTATGTTGCCACCATTGACGGCTGGCGGGTCGGGGTTTCCGAGACCTTTGGCGGTTTGACCGACTGGGTCGTCGACAAGTTCAAGGACGCCGAGTAAGCCCGGCGCGGGTCAACCGCCCAAGCCCTCGAGGGACGAAAACATGCCAGCGCTGGTGATGAGTTCCGCGATCTGGGGCGACATGTTTGGCACCGCCGAGATGCGGGCGCTGTTCTCGGACGAAGCGATGATGCAGCGCTACCTCGATGTCGAGGTGGCGCTGGCCCGGGTTCAGGCTGATCTGGATATTATCCCAAGGGAAGCGGCAGACGCGATTGCAGCGTCAGCGGATGTGACGCGCCTCGACTGGGCGCATCTTCAGGCCCGCACAAGTGTTGTCGGCTATCCGATCCTTCCGCTTGTCGAGCAATTGTCGTCCTGGGCGCCGGATGGGTTGGGGCAATGGTGCCATTACGGGGCCACGACCCAGGACATCATGGACACCGCCGATGTGCTGCAGATGCGGGGTGCGCTTGATCTTCTGTCGGCGGATCTTGACGGCGTTGCCGAGGCGCTCGCGGATCTGGCGCGCACTCATGCCGAGACCCCCATGGCCGGGCGCACGCATCTCCAGCATGCCCTGCCGGTGTCGTTCGGCTACAAGGCGGCGACCTGGCTCTCAGGGATCGATCGCCATCGCCAGCGGTTGGCCGAACTGCGCTCCCGGCTCGAGGTTGTGCAGTTTTCGGGCGCTGCGGGCACGCTTGCCTCGCTCGGGGCCAAGCGGGGTCTGGCAACGCAGGAGGCGTTGGCCGCAACGTTGGGGCTGGGTGTGCCTGACATCACCTGGCACACGATCCGGGATGGCTTCGTCGAGGCGACGGGCTGGCTTGCGATGACCTCTGCTGCCATCGGTAAGATCGGCTATGACATCATGCTTATGATGCAAACCGAGACTGGCGAAGTGCTCGAGCCCTATCAGGCAGGGCGCGGGGCCTCCTCGACCATGCCGCAAAAACGCAACCCCATCGCGTCCGAGGTGATGCTGGCAGCAGCCAAGATTGTGCGCGAGCAACACAGCGCGATGCTTGATGCCATGGTGCAGGATCATGAGCGCGCGACGGGGCAGTGGCATGTGGAGTGGCAGGCGCTTCCGACGGCCTTTGTCGTGACCTCCGCCGGATTGCGTGCGGCGCGCGAGACGCTGGACGGGCTCGAAGTTCGGCCCGACCAAATGCGCCTTGTGCTGGACCGGACCGGGGGATTGATCGTCGCCGAGGCCGTGATGATGGGTCTTGCACCGACCATGGGCCGCCAGATCGCGCACGATGTGGTGCAGGAATGTACGCAGCGGGTTCTGAACGAGGGCGTGAGCTTCCTCGATGCTCTGGCGTCGGATGCTCGTGTCACGGCACATCTCGACCGAGATGCGCTTGCGAAGTTGGTGGATCCGGCTGCCTACCTTGGCGCAGCACCCGATATGACGCGGCGCGTGCTGGAGCGTCGCAAGTAACACCAGGGGCTGGGGCGTCGACCGTCGGGTGAGAAAACCCGCAATCGTGTCAAGTCTGATCGGCGCCTGGCCAGAAAGATCGCCAGATCGACAGCGCGGCGAAGTAGGCCGATGCGGCGACCCAAAGCCAGAAGACCAGTGGCGAGGCTGCTTTTGCCTCGATCCCCTCAGCTTCATAGAGCACCAACCGGATCGTCGTGGCTGCCCAAAGAACCGTCACCGGTATGGTCACCCCGCGCCAGCCCTTGACCCGAAGCGGGTGCACGTATTTCCAAGGCACAAACGTCAGCACACAGCAGATCCCGACGACGCAGAGGTTCAGCCACGGATCCGTATCGAGGATGTGAAAGTAGAGCACGACCAGGTTCCAGAGCGCAGGAAAGCCCGAGAACCAGTAATCATGGGTCTTCATGTTCATGTTGGCGAACGTGTAGCACGAGACTGCCATGATCGCCGCTGCGGTTGCCGTCTCCCACCCCTCAGGCACGAAACCGAACCAGTAGATCATCATCGCGGGCACAGCGACGTAGTTGAAGTAATCGATGACGTTGTCCAGCGTCGCCCCATCGAAGGCTGGTGTCACCTCCCGCACGCGAGCCTTGCGGGCCAAGGTGCCGTCGATCCCGTCCACGAAAAGCGCAAGCCCCAGCCACAGGAACACCGCCAGAAGGTCACCTTCAATGATCGCGATAAGGGCGAGAAAACCCAGCACGATCCCAGATGCGGTGAAGGCATGCACCGCATAGGCTGCCGCGATTTCGCGGCGTTCGTGAAGGTTTCGGTCTTCCTTCATGCGTTTGCCTGTGACGGTTCGATGCACTCGACCATAACAGTCACCTCCGGTTCTGACTAGGTGGATTGACAGACGCCGCGGGCTGGGCACGATGCGCGCCGGACCAAACAGTGCGCAGAGATCATGATCCGAAACGGACGAGTGAACGGACCCTTGGCCATGCCCGGGCAGCGGATCGGACTTTTGGGCGGCTCGTTTGATCCTCCCCATGCCGGGCATATCCACATCACGCGCTGGGCGCTGCGGGCCGTTGGGCTGGATCACGTGTGGTGGGTGGTCTCGCCCGGCAATCCGCTGAAGGATCGCGGGCCCGCAGATCTCGACCGTCGGGTGGAAGCGGCGCGCCGGATGATCCGCCATCCAAGGGTGATCGTCACTGATATCGAGCGGTATCTGAACTCACCTTTCACTGCGAACACTCTCTTGCATCTCAACAATCGTTATCCCGGCGTGCGTTTCGTCTGGCTCATGGGGGCAGACAATCTGATCACCTTTCACCATTGGGAGGGGTGGGAGTGGATCCTGCGCGAAACGCCGGTCTGTGTTCTCGGTCGTCCCGGGGCGCAAGTGCAGGCTGGCCTCAGTCTTGCGGCGCAGCGCTTTTCCGAGCGGCGGATTCCGCAATCTGCAGCGGCAAGCCTTGGCCGCGAGGGGCGGGCCCGCTGGTGCCTTCTGACCGGTGCTATGTCGGATCTTTCTTCTACCCAAATCCGCGGGAGCGGCGCTTGGCCCTGATCTCGACAAAATTTTAACGTTAAGGTTTTACGAACAGCGGTCCTTGCACGTCGCTTGCTGTTTTGCGATTCTATGGCGACGGGGACAGTAGCAGGAGCGAGCAGATATGCTGTCGATCCGCAAAAGATCGAAGAATTCGACTGTGAAGAGCGTGAGTGGGCTCTCGAGGCGTGCGGCTTTGACAGCAGCCTTGGGCGCTGCCGTGATGGTCATGGGCGGCGCGGACAAGGTCGTGCATCCCGTGTCCAAGCCCGCGCGAGTGCTGATCCCGCAAGCCGGCGTGGACATCCGGAGCGAGCTGGGTCTTAGCGGTGTCTCCGGCTGGATGGTTGTAGATATCGACACGGGCGAGGTTCTGGATAGCGCAAGCGCAGACCAGCCTTTCGTGCCAGCGTCAGTCGCCAAATTACCTACAGCAGCATTCGCGCTGGACGCCATGGGTCCCAAGCACCGGTTTGAGACCCGCCTTTTGGCGACCGGTCCTGTCCGGGGCGGGCAGGTGCAGGGTGATCTGATCCTGTCCGGCGGCGGCGATCCCGAACTCGACACGGACGGTCTCGCAGCCATGAGCGCGGCCCTTGTATCGCGCGGTGTCAAGGGGACAACGGGGCGGTTCGTGGTCGACGGCTCGGCTCTTGTTCAGGTGCCCGAGATCGATCACAGTCAGGCTGTCGATGCGTCGTACAATCCGTCGGTGTCCGGCCTGAACCTCAATTTCAATCGGGTCCATGTGAAATGGGATGCCCGCAACGGGCGCGACCAGCTGTCGGTCGAAGCTGTGTCCGAAAGCATGAGCCCACGAGTGCAGGGCGTTCAGGTCGCCGTGGCCTCGTTTCCTGGTGGGCCGCTGTTTTCGCTGTTGCAAAGCGGGGAGCGTGAGGTCTGGGAGATGTCCCAAAAGGCCTATCGTGGACGCGGTGCGCGCTGGCTGCCGGTCAAAGGACCGGAGCGGTATGCCGGTGAAGTGTTTCGCGATCTCGCGACCAGCCAAGGCGTACGTCTCGGGCCGATCGAAGCGGGAAGCGCGCCTCGGGGAGCGGAAGTGCTCGCGACGCAGCGCAGCAGACAGCTTGGCAGTATCCTGCGTGACATGTTGCGCTACTCCACAAATCTGACTGCGGAAGTCACCGGCGTTGCTGCGACCCGGGCCACTGGCTCGGATGTCGAGACACTGGGTGCGTCTGCCGAGGTGATGAACGCATGGGCTGCGAGCGTAGCTGGGTTCCCGCTTGGCGATCCCGGTTTCCGGTTCGTCAATCACTCCGGCCTGACGCTGGACAGCAAGGTTTCGCCGCGGCGCATGGTGGATCTGTTGCGCGCACTGGCCCGGCGTGCAGCTGATCCCGGCCGCCAGCATGGTCGCCTTCCCGGCGGGATCGCGGGATACCTCAAACCGCATAATGTCGTGGCGGAGTCGTTTCCGTTGAATTACGATGAGCTCGACGTGGTGGCCAAGACCGGGACGATCAATTTCGTCCGAGGATTGGCGGGTTACATCGCAACACCGGGCGGACGGCGGATGGCCTTCGCGATTTTTTCCAACGATCTGCCGCGCCGGGCGTCCGGACCGCAGCGGGTCAACAAGCGCTGGATGGGCCGGGCCAAGGGGTTCGAGCGGGCTCTGATCCGCAACTGGGTTCTGAAGGCTGATCAGGGATAGGGGGCTATGGCCTTTTCACTGAAACGTCTGGACCATGTGAACGTCCGAACCGCTGATCTCGAGGGCATGATCGCCTGGTATGCCGAGATGCTGGACATGCGTTCTGGCCCCCGTCCGGACTTTCCGTTTCCCGGAGCCTGGCTCTATATCGGCGACCACCCGGTCGTGCATCTGGTCGGGCAGAGCGCACGTCCGGACGCAGAAGAAGCCGATCTCAGGCTTGAGCACTTTGCACTCTCGGCAACCGGGTTGACCCGATTGATCGAACGGGCCAAGGCGGCGAGCGAAAGATGCGAAGTCCGGCGCGTGCCCGGGTTCCCCATTGTGCAGGTCAACCTTTGGGATCCGGACGGCAACCATATTCATATCGACTTCGATGCAGCCGAGGCCGAGGGACTGGATATCTGACCAAGGGTGGGTTCGTGACGAACCCTTGTTGATCAAAGATCGTCCAACTCACCGTGAATAGCGACCATGTCGAGTGACGCGTCACTGGGTTTGATCGCGCGGAAGGCTTCATTCACGCCGGCGTCCACAAGATGCCGCTGGACGACCAGGAGCGTGTTAGGATCGTGGTCGTCACACATCGAACGCATGTAATCGAGCTCTTCCGAGGCGGCTGGACGTGCCGCTTTGGTATCGGGCGCTCCATACTCGGCGACAAAGTGCGCGGCCAAGGTATCGATCAGAGCGTCATACTCCCGCTCGGTGATCTCTGCGACAGCCACGAATGTCGAACGCCCGAAACTCTCCAGCCCCAGCCAGCCATTGGTGAAGGCCTGCCGCGTTTTGCCGGTCAGATCAGCCTGCGCAAGATTTGAGAACGCGAACGCGCCGGACACCGCCCATTCATCCGGCGCCGCCGTGTGCTCGAACACGTTGTCATCGGATTCGTCGAACCGGATCGTGCGGGCCAGGCGCATCTTAGCACCCCTCGGTTTTCAGCGCGGGTCTCATGCGGGACGCAGCAAATCGGTAAGAGGCCTGACCGAAGTCGCCTCAGCGTCTTTCACCAGCATACCGCCGAGGTCGTCCAGTCCCATGAAGACGCCAGTGTCATCCGGCAATGCCTCGCCCATTTGCCAAGCCCTGTCGCGCCAGGCCGCGTGCAACGGCGCGATCCCATCATCCAGCCAGGTGTTGATCCAGACCAGCATATGACGCGACCAGCTTTCGAGCAGCATCATGGGTTCGACTTCGGCGCATCCCTCGGCAAAGAGACACGTCCGGTCCGGGGTCTCGCCGCCATCTCCGCGCTCGGGCAGGATCGGCACATCGAGACCAACCACCAGCCAGTCCGGCTCGGCATTGGGGTCGCTCGTCGAGGCCGCCGCGCGCAGCTCGCCGCAGTCCCCACCGTTCACCTTTATGCCGCCCGGCCATACGAAATGCACGGCCACCTCGGGCGGGCCGAGCGCGCCGAGCGCGTCGCCGAACCCGAGCGAGACCGCGAAGCTGACCGACAGCGCGCGCTCAAGCGGGTCTTCCGGGGCCAGAACAACGGCGGCGGACAATGCATCCACTCGAGGGGCCCAGACCAGCAACCCGGGATCGCAACCAACGAGCGCCCGCGCCACGGCCTTGTCGAACGGGTCTGCGCCCGGTGGGGCCTCCTCGCCCGTCAAGAGCGGCGGAAAGACCGGGCCGTCCCCGCTCATGCCTGTCTCACCCGACCGCACCGAGGCGGATCAGGCCGTCAGCGATATCGCGGAACGCCATGGCCTGCGGGCTTTCCGGTTTGGCCGCCACGATGGGCGCGCCGCCATCCCCTGCTTCACGGATCGAGAGATCAAGCGGGATCGCGCCAAGGAACGGTACGCCGATCTTTTCCGCTTCCTTCTCGGCTCCGCCATGGCCGAAGATGTGCTCCTCGTGTCCGCAGTTCGAGCAGATATGCGTGGACATGTTCTCGACCATGCCAAGCACCGGCGTGCCAGTCTTGTGGAACATGTCGAGCGCCTTGCGCGCATCGAGAAGCGCAACGTCCTGCGGTGTCGAGACGACAACCGCACCGGTCACTTCGGCCTTCTGGCTGAGCGTGAGTTGCACGTCCCCAGTGCCGGGCGGCAGATCGATCAACAGCGCATCGAGCCGGCCCCACTGGACCTGATTCAAAAGCTGTTGCAAGGCGCCCATCAGCATCGGCCCGCGCCAGATCACGGCCTCGTCCTCGGGCACCATGAAGCCAAGCGACATGCAGGTCACGCCGTGGTTTCTCAGCGGCATGATCATGGTGCCATCAGGCGATGAGGGGCGTCCGGAAATGCCCATCATGCGTGGCTGGCTCGGCCCATAGACATCCGCATCCAAAAGGCCGACGCGTTTGCCGGAGGCCGCCAGCGCCACGGCGAGATTGGCCGAAACCGTGGATTTTCCGACCCCGCCCTTGCCCGATGCGATCGGGATGATGTTGTCGACGCCGGGTATGCGCTTGTCCTCCGGCTCGGCCGGTTTGGCCCGGCCGCCTGTGCCAAGATCCGGCGGTGGCCCCTTGGGCGTCGGTCCTCGCGAAGGCTGAGGATCGGCTGAGTGGGCGGTCAGGATTGCGTTCACGCGCGTCACACCGGGCAGGGCTTCGACCGCCTGTTGGGCGGCGGCGCGCAGTGGCTCGGCCTGATTTGCGACCGCAGGGTCGACCTCGATCACGAAGTTCACGCCGCCCTCGTCGCCGACCATAATGGCCTTGGCCATGTCGGCAGCGATCAGATCCTTGCCCGAACCGGGGTCGATGATCTTCGAAAGCGCGGCGATGACCTGATCACGGGTGACGCTCATGCGCTGCCGCCCGTTTCGATGTCACCCTCAACCACGTGCTCCATGTCGAGACCTTCGATCGTCAGGACAACGCGCGCCTTTACCGGCCCGGCGGGATTGGCTGCCCGCACGGCTTCCTCGATCTTCTGTTGCGAGGTAACGCCGACCTGCTTGAGAAACTTTCGCATCGACATGTTGAAAGCGTCTTCGTTCATTCCCGACCCTCTTGCTCTGGTATGGCGTGAGGAGTGGGGCGCAGGGGGGTGAATGTCAAGGGAGCGGCACATTTCGCCGTCTGGCTTTGCATCCGGGAGCAGTGGCGGGACCTGCTCCATCCCGCGATGTTTCGCGATCTCACGCTGGCGTCAGGACCTGTGAATCGACCTGTTCGCCGACTTCTATGTATCCCCTCGATCCTAAGGGGCCAATAGGCGCCCCGTACCAGAGGGAGTGCCGAAAATGCTTAAGATGACTGCGATAGCGGCGACGCTGGGGCTTGTGCTGGCCGCTTGTGCGGGATCGTCAGACCAGGCCGCGAAGAAAGCCGAATGCAAGGCGAGCAAGCCGGGTGACGAACTGAGTTTTGCCGAGGCGAACGTCGTCTACGAGTGCATCGCCGATGCGCTTCACGCGGGTTATAAAAAAGGTGACAAGCGCTGGGTGAATGCCAGTCACGTCGCGGATTATCGGGGATGGGTCCAGGCCAGCACCGTGCCCGCGAACCCGGGATGGCATACAGAGCGCTTCCTTATGACTTGGGTGAACCCGGTCGGCGCAGCCGAATACCTGAAATATGCCGAGAACCCCTCGATCCCCGCTGGCACCGTTCTGGCCAAGGAGAGCTTTTCGGTAACCTCGTCTGGCAAGGTCAAGAAAGGCCCGCTGTTCCTGATGGAGAAGGGGGCCGCAGGTTCGTCACCCAAGACGGACGACTGGTTCTACAGCATGGTCTCCGCCAAGGGCGTCCCGCAGGGGATCAACGTTTTCACCGCCTGTTCCGAATGCCATCAGGGCAACTTCGAAGCGCAGGGCGGTTTGGGCTATCCGGTCGAAGAAGCCCGGGTTGTACAGTGATGCTAGCGGCCCGATCGTTCATCGAACGGTCGCCGAATGAATTTGGAGGCGGTCCCGACACTGGGGCCGCCTTTTTCTATTTCTGCCAGTCTCAGTCTTCGCGCTCGTCCAGATAATCCTGTGTCGTTCGCACGCGAGGGCGTTCGCCGCCCTGGAACGGCGCGGCATCCGAGTGATACTGCGCAGCCACCCGGCAATCGTCGCACATCTGGATGAGGCGCACATTGTCCGAGTTGGTGAACATCGCGTGTTGGCCAGCGAGCTTGTCCATGATCCGCTCGATGGTGGACTTCACGCCGAAGAGCTTGCCGCACTCGATGCAGGCAAAGGGTTCTTCGCGATGCAGGGTCCGCGGCGAAAGCGCTGCCGGGCGCAAATCAAGCTGCGGCCTCAGCGTGATGGCGCTCTCCGGGCAGATGTTGGCGCAAAGTCCGCATTGCAGGCACGCCTCTTCGCGGAAGTTTACCTCTGGGCTGTCGGGGTTGTCGCCCAAAGCACCAGGCGGACAAAGTGAGGTGCAGGCAAGACAAAGCGTACAGGCCTCGGTGTTGATCTCGATTTCGCCGTAGGGTGCGCCGGCTGGCAGCACAATCGGCGTTTCCGGGGCGGTGCCGCCGCTCAGTGCGGTGGCCGCAACGCGAGTGACCTCGCGCCGTCCGCCAAGGGGCAGGATGGGCTCGACCGCGAGCGCCGTTGTCGTTGCGACATAGAGCATGTCCGACAGTGCGTCCGGATCGTCGGTGTCCGCGAAGGCGATCCTGCCCGCACCAGAGATCGCCTCGGCCAGCGCCATCTGCGCTTCGATCACGTCGCGTTCGGTCTTTGGTCCGGGCAGGATCGAGACATGCGTGAACCCGACGGCGAGCGCTGCCAGCATCTCGGCATGGCCGAACCCGGAGAGCGCCGGGATTTCGAGTGGGATCACATAGGCGGGCAGACCTCGTCCGAACCTGGCCGCGAGACGCACCATTTCGGCCCCGTGGTCATCAAGGACCAGCAACCGTGGCGCAGTGCCACCGGCCTTGCGATAGGTTTCGGCCAGCGTGCGCAGCCGATTGAAGAGGTATTGCACTGGCGGGTCGTCGGATGACGCGGCGCCCGAGGGGCAGACCGCGGCACAGGCCCCGCAGCCTGCGCAAATGTTCGGATCAATGGCGATGTGATCACCAGCCGGGGCGATCGCCGAGGTCGGGCAGACATCGAGGCATCGCGTACAGCCGGTTTTCTCCGCCCGGGCATGGGCGCACAGGCTCTCGTCAACACGAATGTGCAGCGTTTTTTCGAACGTCCCGATCAGGTGGGAGGCGTCGAGCAGAACCCGCTCAACCGCCAACGGGTCGGCTGGGTCGGCGCGCAAATACCCGTCCCGTTTGTGATGCGCGGGGAACAACGGCTCGGCGCCGGAGAGATCGACGATCACGTCGCATTCGGACTGCGCCCCGTTCTGCGTGGGAGCGAACTGGCGCGTGCCGCGCCCGCCAGGCAGCCAGGGGGCGAACTGATCGATAGCCAGACTAAAGCCGCCAAACGCGCCCGCTGCCCGGCTGATGCGCCCGGTCACGATGTCCATATCGGCCCCTGCGGGGGGCACGATCTCGGCAGGCTCCGACAGCATGCAGGTGACGGAGAGCATTGGCGCGAGACGGGCCGCCGCACTCAGCGCCACATCACCCCGACCGTAGACGAGGCAAATGCCTTCGGACTGCACATCCGTCGTCGGCACGGGCGGTATGGCAAGCTGTCCCTCCGCGAGCAGCGCCGCCATCTTCGGGCCAGCGCCGCCGTCTTCGGACCAACCCGCCCGGTCGCGAATGTCAATGCAGCTCAAGCGATCCGATGCCCCGAGGTCTTCGGCCAGATCCTGAAATGCCGCCGCCTCCTGTCCGCAGGCGATGATGACTTCGCCGCCAGCCTCCAGTGCATTGGCAGCCTGCGCCGCCTCATCCCGGCAAAGATAGGTGTGCACCTTGGAGCAAATGGCCCCGCAGCCGCGTGCAATCGCTTCGGCATCTGGCGACATCGTGCCCATGCAATCGCACAGCAGCACCTGCGGCTCGGTCCCGGACATCTCTTCCCCCCAGACAAACTTGCCCGGTTTTCCATCCGGGTCAGAGCGCCAGACTTATCCGATCCGGCAGCCGGGGCAAACCAAAGCTCAGCCGAACTTGGATTTGTACCATTTGAACTTGCGCCTGTAGCGGTCCCAGCGTTTTTCCTGACCGAGCCGGAACTCCGCCTTTGGCTCGTCGCTCGCCGTTCCCTCGATTACCTTCAGGATCCAGCTGAACTCCTGCTGGGACTGGCCGTCGCGGAAGCTGAGCTTGAAGCTTGAGTTGACCGTGTACTTGCACGCCACCTTCCGGGCCTTTGTGAGATTGTTGATGGTGTCGGTCAGCGTCTTCGATGACAGCACCCTGCTGGATCTTGAAAGGATCGACGACATGTGCACGGGGCCGATGTAGAATGAGCTGGCAAAGAACACGCACCCGACGAAGGAGCACCCGGACAGGATGGTCCGGAACGTCTCGACCGGGGGCAGTTCACCGGCTTCGACGTAGTCCCCGAATTTCTTGGTGGTCTTGTCGAACAAGACCGCCTGCACCAGCGAAAAGCAGAACGAGGAGATGGCTTCGACAATGGCAATGACGAAGTCGACGACTTTCCATGCGCCGAAGCTGAAGATCTCGGCCAGCAGTCCGCCGATGGATTTGGAGAAGGTCCAGGCGCTCTTCAAGCCGCAGCGGATCGCCTCGTTCTCCGCAAATGTCGTGAATGCATTGAGAGCCACGCCGGAAATGCCGGACGAGACACTTTCCCCCATCT
>CAYYZH010000021.1:0-3234 GCA_964475765.1 uncultured Limibaculum sp. | reverse complement strand
GGTGGTGTCGTCATCGCCGCCTTTCGCAAAGGAATGCGAGGTCGATGCAATAGACGCCGAGGTCTTGAGCCCTTCGAGGGCCATCTCACTTTTCGAGTAGGTCAGGGTCGAGAGCAGCGTCACGCCGCGCATCAGGCCCTCTTTCTGGTCCGTCTCGAGTTGGTTGATCAGCCCATCGTTCAGATACACCGTGTGGCCGGTCTTCACGCCCGTGTGTTCGTTCATATCTTTGCCCCCAAAGAAATGTGTTTTCACAGAGTGATTGGCGCAGAGCGACGGTCGTGTAGTATCTGGAGTCGAGCAAAAGCGGTTCGCACTGCGGTCGTGACGTTAGTTTGCTGCATTGCACAACCTATAGGCAAGGAAATGGTCACAGGCGTTAATGAAGTATTACAAAACCGAACCGCCGAGCTGCGTGTCGGTGTTGTCATCCGCAAGCAACCGGGTGTGACGCGCTGGGCGAAGTGGATCTGGAAGCCGGTCGCGGTGCTGCCGGGCGCTGGTGATGCCGACTGGCACGAGATGCGCCGGGACGGAGAGGCGGTCGAATACCATGCCGCCACCGTCACGATGGAAGTGCACCGGGCTGAAACCGAATCCTACAAGGTTGCGCTCTCGAACGATCCGCCCAGCGTCTATGTGATCCTGCGCCCGGCGGAAGATCCGGACGCGCCGCAGGATGTTGAGGTGTTCGGGGTCACGGCTTCGGCCTTCGAGGCGCAGGATTACCTCGATAGCGGCGAGGAGATTGTCGAGCCGGTGGCGATGCCTGCGGAACTGATCGCCTGGCTCAGCGCCTTTGTTGGGTTCCACCACAAGGACGAAGCCTTCGTGAAGCGCAAGCGCCGCCGCTGGGACAGTGACGAAGTCGAAGATGGCAAGGGCGATGCGCGGATCCGTCAGGATGCAGATGTCTATCGCTCGCCAGCTTCGCGTCGCGGCAGGACAGTCCATTGAGTCGGGACGACAAGGGCTTCCTCGGTCGCTGGTCCGAGCGCAAGCGAAGCGCCGTCGACGATACGGGGGAAGACCCCGCTGCGGCTGAGCCTATCGCAGAGGTCGAGGAAGAAAAGACCGACGAGGAATGGCTGGAGGAATTGGGACTGCCAGAGCCAGAGACTTTGGACAAAGGCGATGACTTCAGAGGATTCATGGCGAGCGCTGTCCCCGCGCGGCTGCGCAATCGGGCCTTACGCCGGTTGTGGCTGACCAATCCGCTTCTCGCGAACCTCGACGAGATGGTCGACTATGGCGAGGACTTCACCGACGCGGCGACGGTCGTTGAGAACCTGAAAACAGCCTATGACGTCCAGCGCGGTTGGCTGCCCGAGGAGGTGGACGAGCCGGAAGAGGGCACAGAGCCGCCCGACGCGGCGTCTGATGACGTTGAGACCGCCAATGATGAAGACGCCGAAGAGCCGGCCGAGCAGGAGGCCGTAGCGGAGGACCCTGCTGAGCCTGTTTCGGTTGAAGAGCCCGTGGCTGCGGCAGCGGAGCCCTTGCCCGATATGGCAGATGCCCCGGCATTTGCTGATCCGCCGCCCGCCCGTACACGCCGCATGCGGTTCCGCGTTGGCTGAGCTGCTCCCGACACAACGCAAACACGTTCCACATGGCGAAATCACGGGTTCGCGACTTTCTTCGCGTGGACAAGTGAATTGACCACTCAGTGACTCGCGTCTAGGGTTGACTTCGCAAGACCCCGAAAAGGGGCTTCTAGGGGAGGGCGCATGGCCTTGGCAGAGTTGACTGCCGGACCGGATGTTGCGGAGGAAGATCGCCTCCGTGCAGATCTGTACGATCTGCTGGGCGTGCTACTTTCCAATCCTCCATCTTCTGACCTTTTGAAGAACACTGCGGCCCTCCAAGGCGACGATAGCCCGCTTGGTCAAGGTGTCTCGGCTCTGTCGCGGCTTGCTGGACAAATGCCTCAGAAATCGGTCGAGGCCGAATTCAATACGCTGTTCGTCGGACTGACCCGCGGCGAGCTGTTGCCTTACGCCTCCTACTACATGACCGGTTTCCTGCACGAAAAGCCGCTGGCTTTGCTGCGCAGCTCGATGCAGCGCATGCAGATCGAGCGCGCGCCCAACGTCTATGAGCCCGAAGACAACATCGCCTCGCTTTGCGAAATGATGGCCGGGCTGATCATGGGCCGGTTCGGAGCGCCAGCCGATCTGACGGCGCAAAAGGACTTCTTCTCGGCACACATCGCGCCGTGGGCAGAACACTTCTTCACCGATCTGGAGGGGGCGAAGGCATCGGTCTTCTACGCTCCGGTCGGCACCATTGGCCGCGCGTTCATGGATATCGAGCGCGAGGCATTTCGGATGGGCGCCTGACGCCCTGACCATCGGGGGTGTGACGACACCCCTTCAATCCGCCGCCTGATCAGCGGCACGAGAGGGAGGACCTCGACTATGAGTGACAAGGAGCGGACAAACCGCCGCGACTTCCTGAAACTGGCCGCCACCGGTGCGCCTGTTGCCGCGGTGGCAACAGTTGCCGGAACGGACAGTGCGGAAGCGGCTGTTCAGGATGCGGGCGAAGGTATGCGCGCAACCGAACATACAAAGAAGTATTACGAGTCCGCCCGCTTCTGACTGGTGCCTCATCATCGGGTGACGGTTGCGATAGGCCCTGACCCCGACGAGGACCCCAGCCAGGACAAGGTCTGACACCAAGCAGACCGCGGTCCAAGCTAAGGGAGAAGAGAATGCTCAGGAAAAAGACCAACGGGGTTGCGCAACGCCCCCGGACAGAGTCGGTCCTGTCTAAGATTGCCGCCAAATCCGTAGATCGCCGCAGTTTCCTTCGGGGGTCGGGTCTGGCCGTCGGTGGCCTTGCCGCGATCGCGGCAACGGGCGGCACGGTGCAGAAAGCCTCGGCGGCTGCTGCCGGAGAAGGTGCGGTCGACATCGTCAAGTCGGTCTGCACGCACTGCTCGGTCGGCTGTACGGTGCTGGCCGAAGTGCAAAACGGTGTCTGGACGGGTCAGGAGCCCGGTTGGGACAGCCCGTTCAACCTCGGCGCCCACTGCGCCAAAGGGGCTGCGGTGCGCGAGCATGCCCACGGCGAGCGGCGCCTGAAGTACCCGATGAAGCTCGTGAACGGCAAATACGAGCGCATGAGCTGGGAAGACGCCATCAACGAGATTGGCGACAAGATGCTGCAGATCCGCGAAGAAAGCGGACCGGACAGCGTCTACTGGCTCGGCTCGGCCAAGCACAACAA
>CAYYZH010000020.1:1301-36470 GCA_964475765.1 uncultured Limibaculum sp. | reverse complement strand
GAATACGTCAAGTGCTCGGACGAGCATGGCGTGATCGCGGATCCGGACGCCAAGCTGAAGGTCAACGACAAGCTGCGCCTCGTGCCCGGTCACTGCGATCCGACGTGCAACGTGCACGACTGGTATGTCGGCGTGCGGAACGGCAAGGTCGAGACCGTTTGGCCCGTCAGCGCCCGCGGCAAAGCCTACTGACCTGACCGGCTGCGCGCCCTTGCGGCGCTCAGCTCACCCGCCCGCCCCTGCGCGCGCCGCAATGGCCGCGCAGCCGGAGGGCGGTTAGACTGGAGATTTCCCCATGCCCAAAGATGCGAACGTACAAGCCATGACCAATTCCGGATTCATCATTCTGTCCGAAGCCGACTGCGAGGCCTTTGTCGGACGCACCGAAGCGTTCACCGCCGTCGAGAGCGTCTTCGGCGCGATGGCGCGGGGAGATGCCTACAACTTTCCAGTGGTCCGCGAGGCGATCGGCCATGCCGATGCGCTCTACGGGTTCAAATCCGGGTTCGACCGCGCAGGGTTGGTTCTGGGCGTGAAGTCAGGCGGCTACTGGCCCGGCAATGCTGACAAGGGCTTGACCAACCACCAGTCGACGGTTGTTCTTTTCGACGCCGATACCGGCCAACTCAAGGCCATCGTTGCGGGCAACTACCTGACGGCGGCGCGCACGGCAGCATCGTCCTCTGTTTCCATTGCGCACCTTGCCCGCAAGGATGCAAAGGTTCTCGGCATGATTGGCGCAGGCCATCAGGCCGGGTTCCAGTTGCGCGCTGCGGCCGAGCAGCGCGACTTCGAGCGGGTCGTGGCCTGGAATCCGCACGTGGAGATGTTGCCGCGTCTCGCTGCGGTCGCCGAGGAGATCGGGCTGCCATTTGAGGCAGTCAGCGCGGAGGAGGTCGGCGCTCAGGCCGATGTAATCATCACCATCACTTCCGCTTTCGAGCCCCTGATGATGGCGGATTGGATCAAACCGGGCACGCACATCGCCTGCATGGGCACGGACACCAAGGGCAAGCAGGAGGTCGATGCGGCGCTGGTCGCCAAGGCCGCGGTTTTCACCGACGAGGTCGCGCAGTCGGTCAGCATCGGCGAGGCGCAGCACGCGATTGGCACCGGGCTGATCGGCGAGGACGCAATCACGCCGATCGGAGCCGTGATCAATGGCACGCATGCCGGGCGGACATCCGACGACGAGATCACGCTCTTTGATGGCACCGGCGTCGGGCTGCAGGATCTGGCAGTCGCCGATGTCGCGATGCGCGTTGCTGCAAGTAATGGCAAGGGCACCAGCGTCAGCCTCTGATCAACGGCTCACTGCACCAGCGGTTCCAGCCCGGTGGTGCGCTCCAGCCCAGCCCGCGGGGCGACGGATGTCGGTTCCTGAACATCGCGCGCCAGCCCCAGAGCGGCGAGCAACCGGATGAACATGTATCCTGGGTCCGCCTGCCCCGTCTCCACCCCAAGACGCGCGGAATGCGGAAATGCGTGGTGATTGCCATGCCAGTTCTCGCCGAACGTGACCAGTCCGAGACCCGGCAGATTGTAGCCCTGCACCGGAAGACCGCGCACGCGCCAGCCCTGATGGCCGCCTCGATGAGCAAAATAGCCGACGACCCAGTGCCCGAAAAGCGAAACAGCGATGCGCAAGGAAATCCCCCAGAGCACCCAGGCCCAATCTCCCAGCATCCATAGGGCAATCGCCACTGGCAGTTGCTGCGCCATCCAGGTCGCTTCAACCGCGCGGTAGAACCGGTCCTTTGCGGCCCGCTTTTCGATGACGAACTCTGGCGGGTGATCAAGCCGGAACTCACAATGCATCTGCCACCAGCAGTCTCGCCAGAATCCGGCCCCGTGTGAGGGATGCGGAGGACAGATATTCTGGCGTTGGTGCCAGTCGCGCATGTCGTGTGCCCGGATCATGCCAAACGGCCCAGCCATGCCGACGAGCGTACCGAGCCAGACCAGAACATGCTCGACCCAGATCGGCGTTCGGAAACTACGGTGGATCAACAGGCGGTGCATTCCAACGGAATGCCCGGCGCAGATGGTCACGGCGGTCAGAGCAAGGAACACCAGCGCCGCGTCCCATTGCGGGAACAGGATCACACCGGCCAGACCCGCCGCGGCATGGCCAAAAAACCAGAGCGATTTGACCGGTGCCCAGACGATCCGGCCTTCGGTCGCCGAACACTCTGGCCCGGGCACGACCCGTTCTGTCGCATGCAGCTTTGGCATCTTGTTCCCCTTTGCATCAGTGTTTAAACTATCAACTCAGAAACTATATAACTAATAAGTTAAATGGTGAAATCATGTCAAGCGTGGAGAAAGTGTTCGAGGCGCTGAGCTCGACCGCACGCCGTCGGATCCTGGCCTATCTGTCGGAGTCTCCGCTGACGGCGGGGGCAATTGCGGAGCGGTTTGAGATGTCGCAACCCGCTGTTTCCAAACATCTTTCCATCCTGGAAAGTGCCGGGTTGGTGTGGCGCGAGCGCGAGGGGCAGTACGTCAAGTACGGAATGGTTCAGGAGACCCTGTCCGGAACCCTTGCCGGGTTTCTGCAGGAGGTCTGTCCGCCTTCACGGGCGCTCAAGAAAGAGGCGAAGGCTTTGAGATCACCGGACGGCGACTCGGCCTAGGCAGCGTCATTCCCTGCCAGAGGCCATGATCTCGTGAGTGGCGCCCAATTCATCGCGTCAGGTCACGGAACCAAGACATCTGGCTCCGCTGCCTGTGACCTAGCGGATATCAAAGGTGATGACGCGCAGCGCGGTACTGTTGCCGCTGGGGAACTCGACGCCAATCACCAGCCCGTCCGGCATCGTAGCCAGCACGTGGCCAAAGCTCGCAAACTCGTCACCAGTTTTATGCAGATAGGTCAGCACGATCTCTCCGGTTTCGGCGTCGAGCACCATCATTCCGCCCTGCCGGAATATCTTACCAGACCAGCCGGGAAGTCCGACATATACCCGTCCACCCCCGGTGGTCATGGGGATCCCAAAATCCGACCCCTTGGCCCCGGACATAAAGGCTTCTTCAGAGGTAGGAATGAACGGATCCGACTGAGAATACCGCAAAGCCGCTGTCGCCGGGTCGAAGGCATAGATCGTGCCAGCGGGCCAGTTGAGTGCCCCGGCCTCTGGCAGACCGAACACAAAGAGTGTGTCTTGCGTCATGTGCAGGGTCTGACCAAAGCCACTGCCCTTTGACGCGCCAGGCATTTTGATCCGGTGCACCTGCTTGCCCGTCGCGGCATCGAAAACATGTACGAGGCCAACGGCATTCACACCCTGCGGCCCATCGCGGTCGATGCCACTGACGGCGATGTAGCTTTCGTTCATGGCAAGCGCCCGCCCGAACAGGCTGCGCGCAGGTTTGGAGATGAGGCTCGACGGCATGTCCGGCTCATCGATGGTGAGCAGAATCTCCCCAGTCTCGGCACTGAAAACCCAGGCCGTGCTGGCGTTGTCATCCGTAAGGGTCACAGCCGCGAGAATACGGTCGCCGAGCAGAACCGGAGGCACCTGACCGAAGAACTGCGATGAGCCGGCGCGCGGATTTGTAATCTCTCGCAGCAAAGTGCCGGTCTTCGCATCGAAGACCAGCAGCGCGCCGGGAGCATCCTTGCGCCGATGTACGGATGTCACCATGAAGCGGGCGTTGGCAGCAATCGCCTCGCCGAATCCCTCAAATGCCTCTCCGCTGGGGTTCTCGAGGGTCTGAACAATCCGCCCCGTTGCGGCGTCGAAGACGCGAATGACCTGATAGCGGCGATCTTCACGCTGCTCCGACCCACTGATGAAGACGCGGTCGGCGGTCGCCGCGATGGTCGGCTCGAGCGCGCGCTCCGTCCCCAGAGGCGTGCCGTCGATGCTCCAGCGCTGGGTGAACTCAAGCGCCTGAAGCGGCGTGGTGCTGAGCGACACCACGCATAGCCCGACAGCGATCAGAAAAGCACTTATCCTTGGCATGACCTCTCCCGCTTTAGCGGCAAATTGCGGTGACCGGTGGTATCAGGCTTGCCCAAACCCGCCCCCCGAGGGCGTCAGCATCACGAAAGCGTCGCCGGGATAGATCTCGTTCTGATCGTTTCCGGCGTGCTCGACCCGCGTGCCATCGGCGCGTTCGATCCATTCCGAGCCGGTCTCGCCCGGTGCCCCGCCATCGACGCCAAAGGGCGGCACGCGCCGGTGCGAGCCGAGCGTCGTCACGGTCATCTGTTCGAGAAACCGCATACGCCGGGTGATCCCATCGCCACCTTTGTGCCGCCCTGCTCCACCGGAGCCGCGCCGAATGCTGTATTCTTCCAGACGCACGGGGAACCGGAACTCCAGCATCTCGGGATCGGTCGAGCGGGTGTTGGTCATATGCGTCTGGATCGCGGAGCAGCCGTCAAAATCCGGCCCCGCACCGGTGCCGCCACAGATCGTCTCGTAGTTCTGGATGCGGTCATTGCCCCAGACGTAGTTGTTCATGGTGGCCTGGCTACCCGCCATCACGCCCAGCGCCCCGATCAGCGCGTTGCACATGAGCTGGCTGACCTCGGTGTTCCCGGCAATCACCGCGGAGGGGTACTGCGCATTGATCATCGAGCCCTCGGGGGCGATGATCTTCAGCGGCTTGAAGCACCCTTCGTTGAGCGGGATGTCCGTCCCGACCAGCGCGCGGAAGACGTAAAGCACCACCGCGTGACACACCGCCAGCGGTGCGTTGTAGTTGAACGGGTTCTTGTCGGCAGTGCCGGTGAAGTCGATCTCCGCTGTGCGGCTTTGCGGGTCCACCCGGACGGCGACCCGAATGAACTCGCCATTGTCCAACTCGTAGTCATAGGTGCCCGGTGTCAGCGCGGTGATCACCCGGCGCACGCTTTCCTCGGCATTGTCCTGCACATGGCGCATATAGGCGTGCACGACCGGCAGGCCGAACTGGCGGATCATTTTCTGGACTTCCTGCACGCCGGTCTCATTGGCGGCGACCTGCGCGGCGAGGTCTGCCATGTTCTCGTCGATGTTGCGGCAGGGATAGGGGCCGGAAGCCAGAAGCGCCCGCGTCTCGGCCTCGCGGAAGGTGCCGCCATCGACCATCAGGAAGTTGTCGATCAGGACGCCTTCTTCTTCGATCACACGGCTGTCGGGCGGGGCGGAACCCGGCGTCTTGCCGCCGATATCGGCGTGGTGCCCGCGGGAGGCGACGAAGAACTCGACCGTCTTGTCATCTCCGAACACGGGCGTGATCACGGTGACGTCCGGCAAGTGCGTGCCACCATTGAACGGCGCGTTCAGCACGAAGACATCGCCCGGCTTCATGCCGGGGTTCAGGCGAATGACGGTCCGGATGGATTCAGACATGGAGCCGAGATGCACCGGCACGTGCGGCGCGTTCGCAACCAGCCCGCCGGTCGGATCGAAGAGCGCACAACTGAAGTCGTAGCGCTCTTTGATGTTCACGGAGTAGGCGGTGTTCGCCAGCGTCGCGCCCATTTGCTCGGCAATTGACATAAAAAGGTTGTTGAAGATCTCGAGCATGACGGGATCGGCATCGGTGCCCACCGCCTCGGCGCGTTCCAGAGGTTTCGTTCGGGTCAGAATGAGATGACCGAACCCGTTGATCTCGGCCCGCCAGTCCGGCTCGACGATGTTGGTCCCGGTCGGCTCCTTGATGACAGCAGGGCCGGTGACGCTTTGGCCGGGGGCCATGGTTTCGCGATCGTAGAGCGGTACTGTGGTGTCGATCATCTCGACATGATCGACTGGGGCGGGCGACGTATCGGTCAGTGCGCTCTCGGCATCAGCCACCTCGGACGCGCCGCCAATGGCCTCGACCGCCAGCGCCTCGATCACCAGCGCGCGGTCGGGTGAGACAAATCCATAACGCGACTTGTGCGCGGCATCGAAGCGGGCGCGCAACTCGGCTTGTGAGCCAAAGTCGACCTCCAGCGCCTGATGCGAGCCCTGATAACGCAGATGTGCCCGCGCCTCGATCCGTATGGCATCGGGCTCAATACCCTGATCGGCGACTTCGGCCCGGGCATCTTTGCTCAGATCAGCAATCATCGCTTCGGCCTCGGCCAGACGGTCCAAGGGCTTTTCGAACGCCTGCTCGCGCAGAGAACGGATTTCGGCCAGGCCCATGCCATAGGCGGAGAGCACGCCTGCATAGGGATGCACGAACACCGTCTCCATGCCCAGCGCGTCGGCGACCAGACAGGCGTGCTGCCCGCCTGCCCCGCCAAAACACTGGAGCGTGTAGCGCGTGACGTCATAGCCGCGCTGGACCGAGATCTTTTTGATCGCATTGGCCATGTTCTCGACAGCGATGCGCAGGAACCCCTCGGCCAGATCCTCCGGGCTGCGCGGCGCCTCGCCTGTGGACTCGCCAATCTCTGCTGCCAGCGCGGCGAACTTTTCGCGCACCACCTGCCTGTCCAGCGGCTCATCGGCATTTGGGCCGAAGACACTGGGAAAGTGATGCGGCTGAAGCTTGCCCAGCATGACGTTGCAATCGGTTACCGTCAGCGGCCCGCCACGGCGATAGCAGGCAGGCCCGGGATTGGCGCCCGCACTTTCCGGCCCGACCTGAAAGCGGCCATCCCGGAAGGTCAGGATCGAGCCGCCACCCGCCGCGACCGTGTGAATGTTCATCATCGGCGCACGCATTCTGACGCCCGCAACCTCGGTCTCGAATGAGCGCTCATAGGTCCCGGCATAGTGACAGACATCCGTGGACGTCCCGCCCATGTCAAAACCGATTAGATCGGTGTAACCTGCCAGCGCGCCGGTCTTGACCATGCCGACCACGCCGCCCGCGGGACCGGAGAGGATCGCGTCCTTGCCCTGAAAGAGGCTGGCATCGGTCAGCCCACCGTTGGACTGCATGAACATCAAGCGCGTGTCGCTCTCGCCGGTTCCCAACTCGTCCGCCACCTGATCGACATAGCGCCGCAGGATCGGCGAGAGATAAGCATCCACAACCGTGGTGTCGCCACGGCTGACCAGCTTCATCAGGGGTGAGGTCTGGTGCGAGGTCGAGATCTGGGTAAAACCTTCCTCCGCAGCGATCGCCGCAACGCGGGCCTCGTGCGCCGGGTTCAGATAGCCGTGCATGAACGCGATCGCGACCCCGGCGATCCCGTCGGCCCGAGCGGCCTTCAGGGCTGCGCGTGCGGCATCCTCGTCCAGTTCGGCAACGACATCGCCATCCGCATCCAGCCGTTCTGGCACGCCTGCAACGCGCTCATAGAGCAGCTCCGGCAAGCGAATGTGCAGATCAAACAGCTTGGGCCGCGCCTGATAGCCGATGCGCAGGAGATCCTCGAACCCCGCCGTGATCAGCAACAGCGTGCGATCCCCCTTGCGTTCCAGAAGCGCATTCGTGGCGACGGTCGTGCCCATCTTGACCGCCTCGATGGTGCCCGGCGCAATTGCAGCGCCTTTCGCCACGCCCAAGAGATCGCGGATTCCCTGTACGGCGGCATCGCGGTATTGTTCAGGGTTCTCGGACAGCAATTTATGCGTGACGATCCCGCCATCCGGTCGGCGCCCGACGATATCGGTGAAGGTGCCGCCGCGATCGACCCAGAACTGCCACATGATCTGCCCCTTTAACTGCCTCTTTATGCTGGCCGCGATCTTGGTAAGGAATTCTGACGCGCTGTAAACCGGCGACTTGGGGCGACAAGGGAGAGAGACGTGATGTCCGAGACAATCCACCTGACGGGCAAGGATTTGACGCCCCCGGACGTGGCCCGGATCGCGGGGGGCGCCGAGGTGTCCTTGGCAGACGAGGGCTTGGCGCGCATGGCCACGACCCATGCGATGCTGACGGAGGCGCTCAACGCGCAAAAGCCGATGTACGGGGTGACGACCGGGCTGGGCCCGCGTGTGGTCGAGCGGCTGAGCGCCGAAGAACAGGCCGCGATGTCGCTCCAGACGATCCGGGGACGGGCTCACGATGCGGGCGCGCCGCTGCCGTCCAAAGCCGTGCGCGCCGCAATGGCCGTGAGGGCGAACACGTTGCTGATTGGCGGCGCGGGCGCCCGGCCCGAGTTGGCAGAATTGCTCGCGGCCACAGTGAACGCCGGACTGAGCCCCGTTGTACGCGAAAGCGGCTCGATCGGGGCCGCCGATCTGATGTGGGGCGGAGCGCTGGGACGCGGTCTGATCGGAGAGGGCGTGATGGACACGCCCGACGGCCAGCGGCCTGCCGCAGAGGCGCTGACAAATGCCGGGCTTGCCCCCTTCGTGCCTGGGCCGCGGGAAGGGCTGGCGATTGTCAGTCATTCCAGTTTCGCCGGGGCTCTGGCCGCGCTGGCTTTGATAGCCACACGGCAAAGTCTGGAGAGTGCACAGACCGCGGCGGCGCTGTCGCTCGAAGCGTTCCGCGGCAATCTCTCACCGCTGGACCCGGCCGCTTTGACCCTTCGACCCCAACCAGGACAGGATGAGGCTGCGAAGGGATTACGGGATCGGCTGAAAGGATCGGAGCTTTGGAAAGAAGGGACGTCGCGCCGGTTGCAGGACCCACTGAGCCTGCGCAATCTGGCGCAGATCCACGGCGTCGCCTTCGCAGCGCTGGACACGTTGGCGACCGCTGTCACCGCCGAGATCAACGGCGCGTCGGACAACCCCGCGGTTCATGCCGAGACCGGGCAAGTTCTGAGCCATGGTGGATATCTCACGGCCTATCTCGCTGTCGTACTGAACGCCGCCGCGCAAGCTTTTGTTCATGTCGCCGCCGCACAGGTCTCACGCATGGCCAAGATGGTGAACCCGCGGTTCACGGATCTGCCGGTGGGCCTCAGCTTGGGCGACACGGGCAGCGCAGGTGTCGCGCCCGCGATGAAAACCGCCGAGGCGCTTTTTGCCGAGATTGCGCATCTTGCACAGCCAAGTCCGGTCTATCCCAGCTTCTCCGCCGACGGTGTCGAGGACGTGATGGCGCATTCTGCAGTGCCCGCTCGGGCCCTGGATGCAATCGCGTCGCGGCTTGACCATCTGACAGCGCTGGAGCTTCTGATCGGCGCACAAGCGCTCGATCTGCGCGATCTACCCGTCGTCGCTCCCGCCCTGTCCGCCGCCAGCGATATGGTCCGGGAAGGAGTTGCTGTGCTGACCGAAGAACGGGCCCTCTCGGACGATATCACTTGGCTTGCGGGCGCGGTGAGCAGCGGTAGATTTTCAGCAATCGCAACCGCCTAGCGACGTCTCCAACCTTGGGGATCGCAACGTATTCTCCTTGAAACGTCGCCGCCCGCCGCTAGGGTCCTCGCAAGGTGACGACAACGGATGTGAGATGGGTTCCTGCCGTAGGCTGAAAATACTGGTGGCCTTGATTGTGCTGGCAGGGGGTGCGGCGTGCTCACGTGAGGCGCAGCTTCCAGACCTGCAGTCGATCTACCAGACGACGGTGGAGATCGAGAACGAGCCACTGCGCAATCCGCTGATCGCGGTGCCGGGCACACTCGGATCGCGGCTCGTCGATTATGGCTCCGGCCGTGTGATCTGGGGTGGTGGCGGATCGCGGGGAATTTCTGCCGATCCCGAGGACAAGGGCGAGTATCAGCTCATTGCCCTGCCAATCTCGAAAGGGAACGAGCCCCTGAGCAGTCTGACCGATTCGGTCGGGCCGGACGGCGTTCTCGAGATCGCCATCGTCGAGATCCTTGGCGTGCCCGTGGACATCGAGGTCTATAGCGGGATCGTGAGGACGTTGAAGGCGGGAGGCTTCAAGCTCTCCAACTTGACAGCCGGTCCACCGGGGGAGGCACAGGAAACCGAAGCGGATGAGCCTGAGCCCACCGAAAATCCGGAGAGCGCTCCGGACTCGAGCAGCTTTCGGTTCGACTACGACTGGCGCCGCGATCTGATCGAGACCGCGCACCGTTTCGGAAGATACGTGAAAGCACGCCAAGCCGAAGTTGCCCGCGCACGAGGTGTTCGCCCGGAGGACGTGCGCTTCGATCTGCTCGCGCATTCCATGGGCGGGCTGATGAGCCGGTATTTTCTGATGTATGGGTTTGCCGACCCCGCCCCGGACGGCGCGTTGCCGCCGATCACATGGGAGGGCGCGGCTTACTTCAGCCGGGTCATCTTTGTCGCGCCGCCCAATGGCGGGTCGGTCATCGCCATGGACAACCTGATCAACGGCAAGGATTTTGGGGCCTTTCAACCCGTCTATCCCCCGGCGCTTCTGGGCACCCATCCTTCGACCTATCAGCTTCTGCCGCGAAGCCGGCATGGCCGGGTCATGTCGGAAGGGTCAGAGGTCGACATCTACGACCCCGGTCTTTGGCAAAGCATGGGCTGGGGATTGGCCGACCGGGCGGCGGCACAGGAACTCGCTTGGCTGATGCCAGAGGAGAAAAATGCCGAGCGCCGCTACGAGCGCGCAGTGGCGCATCAGGCGAGGCTGCTTGAACGCGCGAAGACCTTCCACACGATGATGGACCGGTGGGCATCGCCGCCGCCTTGGCTGGATCTTTATCTGGTTGTTGGAGGGGGTTTCCAAACCGCATCGGATGCCGAAGTCGACGCCGAAGCAAAGGCGTTCCGGTTATCCGGTGTCGAGGAAGGCGACGGTGTCGTGCTGCGCGCCAGCGCGCTGCTGGACGAATATCAGGGCGGCGCGGCACCGCGCGAAGATCGCTATCCACTCAGGTTCGACAGCACGCTTTTCTTGCCGGACGAACATGTCGAGCTCACCAAGAACCCTATCTTTGGGGACAACCTGCTGTTCTGGCTGCTCCGCGCACCCAGACGTGCGGAAACTTTGGCACGCCCGGCCAAGTCGGAACTCCTCACGGCCCAATCAAAGGATGAGCCGGCATCGGCGTCCGCCAACCCCTTGCAAGCCGGCAGCGAGCGATAATACGCCTCACATATCGCAGGTAGGGACAGATCGTGCTTGTGAGCACCTGCAGCATTGCCGTATATCGCGAGCAACGACGGTCCATAATGCGCTTGGGGAGACGACCATGAAGAAAGTACACGCGACCGCGGCAGAGGCGCTGGACGGTCTCCTGTTCGACGGGATGACCATCGCAGCCGGCGGATTTGGTCTGTGCGGAATTCCCGAGAACCTCATCGCAGCTATTCGCGACTCCGGGGTCAAAAATCTGACCGTTGCGTCGAACAACGCCGGGGTCGATGAATTCGGGCTGGGTTTGTTGCTGCAGGGCAAGCAAGTCTCGAAGATGATCAGCTCCTACGTGGGAGAGAACGATCTCTTCATGCAGCAGTATCTTTCGGGGGAGCTGGAGATCGAGTTCAACCCGCAGGGGACACTGGCCGAACGGCTGCGCGCAGGCGGTGCGGGAATTCCGGGGTTCTACACCAAGACCGGAGTGGGAACGCAGATCGCCGAGGGCAAGGAGCACAAGGAGTTTGACGGAGAAACCTACATCCTCGAGCGCGGAATCGTCGCGGATCTGGCCATCGTCAAAGCCTGGCAGGGCGACGATCAGGGCAACTTAACCTACCGGATGACCGCGATGAACTTTAACCCGGAATGTGCGTCATCTGGGAAGGTGACCGTCGCAGAGGTCGAGGAACTGGTACCGCTGGGGACGCTCGACAAGATGAAGATCCACACGCCGGGGATCTATGTGCAGCGCATCATTGAAGGCGAGCACGAAAAACGCATCGAACAGCGCACGATCCGGGCAGCCTGATCGGTTGGGCCACGGCGGTGCGTAGTGAACGCACCCTACGCGCATAGAACGAATTTCGAGGAGAGAATGATGCCCTGGGATCGCAATCAGATGGCAGAACGGGCCGCGCAGGAGCTGGAAGACGGGTTCTATGTGAACCTTGGCATCGGCATCCCGACGCTGGTCTCAAACTATATTCCGGAAGGGATCGATGTGACGCTGCAGTCGGAGAACGGCATGCTTGGCATGGGACCGTTTCCGACCGAGGAAGAGATCGACGCTGATCTGATCAACGCCGGAAAGCAAACGATTACCGAGCTTAAGCGGACGAGTTATTTCTCGTCATCTGCGAGCTTTGCGATGATCCGGGGCGGACACATCAACCTCTCGATCCTCGGCGCGATGGAAGTCGCGGAGAACGGGGACCTGGCGAACTGGATGATCCCGGGCAAGCTGGTCAAAGGCATGGGCGGGGCGATGGATTTGGTCGCCGGCGTCCAACGGATCGTGGTGATCATGGATCACACCAACAAGAAGGGCGAGACCAAGCTGCTGAAGCAGTGTTCCCTGCCTCTGACCGGTGCCGGCGTCGTCGATCGCATCATCACCAATCTGGGTGTCTTCGACGTGGCCGAGGGCGGACTTTCCGTTGTGGAACTCGCCCCTGAGGTCACGCTGGACGAGGTCCGCTCGAAGACCGAAGCGGCCCTCATCGACTGACTAGCACGGATCTAGACTGCAACGGGGGGTGTCAGCTCCGCATAGTGGACCGCCACGCGCACTTTTCCGCCGGTGAAAGCGCCGCCCACTGATGTCAATTCCAGAGCAGTCGCACCAAAGTAGGCTTGCGGCTGGCTCGTGACCCCATGGGCAAACGAATTCAGCGCCACACCGTACCCGCTACCATAGCGGTCGGGACTGCCAGCAACACCCAGTGACCAGCCTGTAGCTCCGGTGATATCCTCGATCACCCGTGCTGTGATGCCCAGAACTACAGCCTTGTCCGGAATGACTTCTGGCGTCGTCGATGTCGCACCAGCGTTCAATGTATGATCAACCTCGGCAATGCGCGTGAGGGTCACAGCACCGCCTGCACCGCCGCCAGTTCTACCTGCGACCCACACGCCATCGTCATAGGTGACATGCGTGCGTTCCGCCTCGACCCAGACGACACAGCCCGACCAGGGCCTGACGAAGTCCCAGCCGCCGTTCAGAAACAGCGCGAGGTCTCCGTCCTGTCCGATCCAGTCGCCCGAAGCCAGCGGACCTACGATGTAAGCCTCACCATCCGTCGGGTCGGCCGGAGGTGCAATGGCATCCCGGCTCTCGACACGGGCGGACGCCAGAGCATCCGTCCGACTCATCGCTTCGTTGATGGTCACATGTTTCTGGGCCTGGGCAGCGCCCAATAGCGGCAATCCAAGTCTTGGTGTTTCAGACATCGATCTCAATTACCCTCTCTGGTCCGTAGCCAACCTGCGTCGACCGTTGTGCAATCGCGATTTCCAGCAACCCGCTGGCGGCGTCTTCGGATTGCATGGCGGCGGTGTAGATGAACTCAGGGACATCGACCTCGGTTTCGCGGATCAAAGCTCCTGCACTCCGAACCGTCACCTGATACGTTTCCGTTTCCTCAGCTAGAGGAACCTCGACAGCCGCTAGATTGTCGCCACCAACTCGGGTCTGCCGGACCCATGCGATCCGCCAGTCGGCGCCATCGCGATCTGCGCTGAGGTGAACCGGAGCAAATGGCCGAAGTCCCACCCCGGCGGACACCGCGACCAGCTGGGTGAATGTCGGCTCGGAGATATCGTCCTCGGCCGGACCGATTCGCCACGTGCGCTCCAAACCGATCTCGTCCCCAGATATGGGCAACGGCAACACCCCGTCATCCAGCACTACGATCCTTGAGCCAGCGGGAACGGGATGCTTGCTGATCGCCTCCGTACCGCGCTGACCCCTGAGCAGTAGACTGAGGCGAAATTCATCCTGTCCGATCAGTTCGGCATCGCGAAACTGCAGCAGTTCCCAGCCGCCATCAGGTAGTTCAACCGCCAAACGGTTCGCGCCGTTCAACACCGCAAGCCGATCTGATGATGTGATCCCGTCGGAGGGTAGGCTCACGATCCATTCCACGCGATGCCATCGGTTGGGTTGGCCATGCGGCAGAACCGAGACCGACTGACCTATCAATGCTGGTTGGCGCAACGTCGCCGCCAATTCGAAGTCTTCCCCCGAACCAGATTTATAGATTGCAACCGTGCCGGGCCAAGGCTCGGCCATTGCTGCAATCCAAGGCTGGTGATCGATCTCCGAGCCATCGGCAATCGGCAGGTCCATGATGAGGACTTCGATGGGGCCCGGCACATCCGCCGTTTCCGGCTCCAGATCCCGTTCTGGAGCCGCGGTCGGGATATGTATTGACGCCTCTATGCGCGCCGCTTCGATCTCTCGTCCCGTGGCATCCGCAATTCGGTCGATCCTGTATTGCTCCGTGACCCCGGCACCCGCGATCTGCACGACATCGCCTGGCTCATAGGCCAACATGGAAGGCGGTAGTGAGAACCCGGCCAGCGACTGGCCCCGGGTCGCCTCAGCCAACCAACGGTGCGTTACGCCCTGCGCACTGGAGCCCGGTAAAACAATGTCGAACGAGCTTTCCGAGATCCTGAGCAAGTTCCCGCCCGGCAGACGCGATTCGGCCGCGCCGATACGATAATCGTTCTCGGACTGTACATAGGAGAGGCGCACACTGTCCGGCAAATTGGTCTGTCGACCGCTTTCCTTTTGAACAGGACTGCGATCCTCGCCCGGCCCAGGCAGCATCGCGCCGGTATCAAGCTGCGATCCTACAGGTGTGAGACGAGAGGCAAAGACCAGCCGACCACCACTTTCGAACGCATCGAAACCGTAGGTTTGCATCAGCGGTTGGAGGGCCTCGCGTGCAGACCCGGTACGCCCGATCAGATACCCATCGACGGACCCGAAGACGCGGCTGACATCGAAGTCTTCCGGAGCCAGTCCCGAACGATCACAGATCTCAGCCACAACTTCGGCCAGTGACCCGGCGGTAACCCGTCCCGTGACCCAGTGACCCAATCGGTGAGACGGCCCGTCCGACCAGAGACTTGAGCGCACGGGAAAGTCCGGCCAGGGCCGTGCATCCCAAGTCCAGACTATCACCCCTTCATCAGGGATCATCGGGCCACCATAAACGCTCGACACCGGGTTGTTATCGGGATCGGCCCAATAGCCAAGCTTGGCCTGAATGAAACGACGCTGCATTTCATCGTCACGCGCTCCGCGTGATCCGGTCGGCAGACCGCTCTCCGAGCTTTTGCCATCAAAGAACAGATTTGGCTTGTTCGCGCCGAGATCGACGGCTGGACAGCCGGTCTCAGTCAGCCAAACCGGTTTCGACTGCGGCACCCAAGCCGTGGGGATGGTTTGACGAACACCATCGATGCGGTTGAAGTGCTGGTTCTGCCACCAGCCACGGATGTCTTTCGGGCGAAACACAAATGGCTCGTTGTGCGCACCATCGGTGATCGGCGTACGTGTTTGCGTGATCCGGTCAGCGTCCGAAGCATAGAAGTAATCATAGTGCTCCCCACCCTCGACCTGACTGGCGAGATAGGGCAACGAGTAAACCGATTTCGCTTCGGCATCGAGGTGGCTGGCCTCGTGGCGCCAATCACTCAGAGGCGTGTAGTCATCGATCCCGATCAGGTCGATGTTGCTGTCAGCCCAAAGGGGATCGAGATGAAAGAGCACATCTCCGGTCCCGTCATCGGGCTGATGGCCAAAGTATTCGGACCAGTCCGCCGCATAGGTGATCAAACTAGAAGGCAGGATCTGACGCACATCAGCAGCGAGATCAATCAGTTCTTGAACCGCTGGAAAGTCAGTTTTTGATGAACGGATCGTCGTCAACCCGCGTAGTTCGGTTCCGATGCAGATGGCATCGACGCCCCCTGCGGCAGCGCCCAATGCAGCGAGATGGAGGACAAAGCGCCGCCAGGTCCACTCATCCGGGCCGCTATAGCTGACCCCTGCTGAACTGATGGAGTAATCCGACGGCTCGGCTGTCCCGAAGAAAGAAGCAACATCCGAAACCGCAGCAGATGTCTGATCTGTTGATCCCGGTTGGCCCGGAGCATTGTCGAGCGTGATGCGTCCGCGCCAGGGAAATGTCGCCTGTTCGGCCGCACCATAAGGGTCGGCAAGTCCATTTCCAGCAGGGACATCCATCAAAAGGAAGGGGTAGAGCACCACCTTCAGCCCGCGCGCCTTGAGATCAAGGATCGCACGAATGACAGACGCATCTGAAGGGGTGCCGCCAAAGTTCGGACGGTCATCCCCGTCTCTAGAGATCAGTGGCGCATCGGCAGTCGAAAGACCGGTCACGGACCATGCATCGGGCGACGAGACCCGGCCACGCTCCTCGATCTTCGGCTCCACGCGGCATCGACCTGCGCGCAGATCGTCGCCAAACCATGACACAACCAGAGAGGCCCGACTGCACTCCGGCAGATCTGCCTCCAGTTGGTCCATGGCCGCGGCCCAGTCGGTCTGCCCGGTTGCGTTGTTGACGTTGATATAGGTGCCACCGCCTGCCGGGAACTGAACCCGCGCAGGTTGGGGGTCGAGCGCAAATTCTCCTGTGCCCGGCGATATAGAAACGGCGCGCACGAGTTCTGGCAAAGGCGTTCCCGCTTCCTCGCCCTCGACAATGCCGGTCGAGCTGCGAAAGACCTCAAAGTTGAGTTGAGGAATTCGATTGCCGAACCGCTCCAGCGGCATGTCTTCGATCACGACATATGCAAGACCGCGATAGGCCGGCACGCGGGACGAACCCTCGGTTGCCTGGATCTTGGCATCCGGCATCTGAGTTTCTGTACCGGTGTAAATCCGGTGCGAGACCTTACCGAGGTTGAAGAGCTTACCGTCCGCCCAGACCCGGCCAACCCTATCGATTGGTCCCTCACACAGGGCAACGGCAAACGAGATCGAATAGGAATACTCGCGCACCGTTTGTTGGGGCTGGCTGCTGCCGCCCACACCCTTGCCACCCTGCGTCGAGGTTCGCACATTCTCGCGAAATCGCGTCGCCCAGATCAGCTCACCACCGACCCGCATCCGACCGAAGACTTGCGGGATTGCGGCACCCTCGGTCGATGTCTGCAGACGCAGGCTCGGTGCACGGCCAGTTTCAACCACCGCCGCGCCTCCGCCGAGGATCGACTGATCAATCACGGTACCCGCGACGGCCCCCGCAGCCTGCCCGATCGCCGCTGCGCTGACCCCGAGAAAGCTACCGCCAACCGACCCGCCAATTGCGGAACCTGCGGTGGAAAGCAGAACTGTAGCCATGAGGAACCTCGGGATGCAGATGAGCTTGAAGTCGAGATCAAAGGGGGAAGCGAAACACTGCGGTCAGTCGCCGGGTCCAGGCTGGCGAAAGATGCGTCTCGCACACGTCGTGCCCGGAATACGCGTGGATGATGCGCCCTTCAGCCAAACAATCTGAACTGAGAATGGCCACATGCTTTGCCGGGCCACGCGTCAGCATCCGAAAGAGCAGAATATCACCCGCAGCGGCTGCATGGCGGGGAACTCCGATGAGATGCCGTTCGGCGGCCTGCAGCAGGCGCTCCTCACCTGAGGCTTCTGCCCAGTCCGGAGAGTAAGCCTCAGGGTGCTCGGGCTCTTTCCCCAGAAACTCGCGCCACAAACCGCGGATAAGACCCAGGCAATCGGTGCCAACGCCGCGGCAGCTCGCCTGATGGAGATAGGGCGTGCCGATCCATCGCCGCGCTGCGGCGACTACCTGTTGGCCCGAATTTGGCTCAACGGAAGAGAGACCGTCCATTGTGCGAGCCTCCTGTGTTCGGGTAGCTCGCGGCAACGTCATCGCCCGGCATGTGGGGGAAGCCGCGGAAGTTCAGGATGTTGTCGAACTTCTGGCGACAAGTGGTAGCGGTCTTGTCACAACCGGCGGTCACTTCGAACGTGTCGCCAAAGGTGACGGGCATCGCAGGCGAGAGCCACAGCTCGATCACCGTGTCATCGCCGTTGGCGATGTGTGCCTTGACGTGTCCTTCGAGACCCGCGTTCTGACCGGACGTCCAGAGCAATGCACCACTTGTGAACCAGTCATTTGCAAAGGCACCGAGCCCTGAGACACGCAGGCTTTGCGCTCCTCCTGCTGCGACCACTGTGCCAACCCCCAGAAAGGTTGGGGCAGCAAGGTCGATCCCGCATTTGGCCTCGCCCAAACGGCACTCGCATGAGTGCAGATAGGCCCGACCGACCGGCTGGTTCAGCTTGTCCGCAAGACCGGTGACTTCCGCCTCAAAGCCCCTGTCGGTATGGCTGATCTCGCCGATCAGACCACGCGACAACAGGATCCGGCTTTCCGGGTCGGTCCAGTCCACGAGATAGTGCTCGACCGTCGCGCCGCTATAAAGGCCCTTGGCGATGTCGACATCCGAAATCTTAGCTGAATTCAGAGCCCCCGTAACCTGATGCGTATCAGCCGCGAGACCCGTTGCAGCTTCAATCGCACCTTGCGCAAGCCCACTCTCCGCTTCGAAAACCTGATTGGCAAACGAGAGGTCCCGATCATGATCGGTGAAGCCCAGCGTCGTGCCATCGCGCCGGACAATTCGCCAGCACCTGGCCAGAGTGCTTGCCCCACTGTCGAGTGTCGCCTGTAGGCTGGGAGGAATTGCGCGCATCAGACACGGACCTCGATGATGGGAATCGATGGGATCTCGCCCGCCTCAAAGGCAGCCAGATTGACTTCGATTGTGTCGCTGTCGAACCGGACAGGAATGTCAAACTCAAACCCCGCTGTCAGGGCCGCTGCCACCGGAGGCGGCGTGGTGAACGTGACAAGACCGGTTCTGACATCGACCGAAAAGCCATCGGTCAGTTCCGCACCGTCGCGCGCCACACGCACCGAACCTGCGACCGGCAAGGTGATCGTGCGGACATAACTCCCGGCGCTGTCGGCATAGGTTTTGGTCAGCTGGTACTCGGTCATTGCACCATCGCCGGTACCCAGGACTTGATCACCGGGGTCAACACTCGACGATGGCGGGCTGGACTTGTGATCCAGCCAATCCTTCCAGCGAAACCCATGGAGCCTACCAAAGCGTGCCTCAAAGAAACTCAGCACCGCATGCAGATCGTCGGCTGTGCGCACACCTATTCCAGCGTCAAACCGACGACGCGACTGCGACCAAGGGCTGTTGCGCTCCTCGAATCCGTTAACGAGTTCGACAATCTCGGTGCGCCGCTCTACCCCTCCGGACGAGCCGAACGAGATTGCCGCCGGAAACCGCACATCATGGATGCTCATGTCTGGTCCTTGTGTTCAGATCTTACCGAGGCGTCAGAGACGGCCCTGCCCGCGGCGGACTGCGCGCGCCAACTGGGCCGAAACCTGACCGCGCGAGCGTTGGAAGCCATCGACATCAGGCGTTGAGATATTGATCACGACCGGTGTGCCATTGCCGCCACCGGGCGCCGCGACGCCGAGACGGCCATCCGCGCCGCGCGACAGCGGCATGATCGCTTCTGGACCGGCCTCGCCCATCAGGCCCGTTCCTCCACGCATGGGAAAAAGTGTTGGTCCGTTGACCACCCCACCGCGGGCGAAGGCCCTGACCCGACCGGACGAAAACGCGCCACCATCGGCGAAACCGAATGCCGCGGATAATGCGCCGCTCAGCCCTCCCACTGCCCCGGTCAATCCGGTGCCGAGCGCATTGGTTACCGGTTTCAACGCAGCATCGAGCGCTTTATCGGCGACCGATCCCAGAAGGTCGCGGAATACCGTCGACAGTTTCTCTCCGCCGAAGACCGCTTTATCGAACGCACCGCGCAGCGATGACGAGAGCGAACGCGAGAGCTTCTGCGCCTCGCCATCCATCGTCTGCATCGCTTTCGCAGCATCGGCCAACTCGCCCGAGAACGTCGCAGTGATCCCGCGCATCTCATCGAGCGAACGTCCGAGGGAGACGTTGAGCCCGTCACTTGAGAAATCACCTGAGCGCATGATTTATTCCTTATGAAGTCTGATCTGGGTAGGCCGCCATAAGCTGCGTCAGGCGCTGACCATCCATTGGCATCGAGCAATCCGTCGGAAGCACGCCGGCCCCTTCCAACGCCCGACGAAACTCTACCGGGGTCATTGCCCAAAAGTCGTCAGGGGGCAGGCGCAATACGCCAAGCCCAAGCCGCATCAGAACAGACCAGTCGATGCAATCTGCGTCATTCATGCATCCTGTTCTCCAAACGGGCGGAAGGCACGGCTCAGGAGTTCGACCCCGGCCCGCATCGCGGCGACGGCGCCGCCCTCGATATGGGCAGCAGCCAGATCGTCTTCGCCAATCTCGGAGCCGGACCCGGCCAGGCCTGCAGCTAACAAAGCCAGAAGCTCGGAGGTCCGCACCTCGCCATTCTCGAACCGCTGTGCCAAACCCATCAGGGACTTGGCTTCGAGCCGCGCCTCGAGTGACGACAACGCACCAAGAGTCAATCGCATCACGTGCGCACGACCATTGATGATAAGAACGACCTCACCGCGTTCGGGGTTCACCATGGTCAAGCCTCGGCGAACGCCAACGCACCGGCGGAGACCAGAGAGACTTCGAAAGTTGCCTCGCCATCATGGTTCCCCGCATATTCCAACGATGTGACCTGAAACGGTCCGGTCAAAGTACCGAAGTCAGGGATGACGACTTCGAACGCGGGTTGGCCATCGTCGAAAAACACCCGGCGGATTGCGGCGTCCGAGGCTTCGTCCTTGAAGATCCCAGACCCGGAGAGAGCGGCCGAACGAACGCCCGCGCCCGACAGCAACTCGCGCCAACGCCCTGCGCTTTCTGAAGTGGTTACGTCCACCGTGTCGGCATTGAAACTGATCCGACTGGCCCGCAAACCGGCAACAGTCACAAACGACCCGCCGCCTGTCTCGTCCAGTTTGAGAAGAATGTCTTTGCCCTTCTGAGCGCTCATGCCCGTATCCTTTCAAAGAAGTCTCCGCCATCAGACGGGTTGGCGTATTTTCGTGGAGGTGTTCGGTGGATGTCTTCGATTTGCACTCACACTGCCGACCTCGCGCCGGCGCAAAGCCTCAATCCGTGTCTTCCAAGACATAGCGAAACCGCATCTCGATCTCGCGCAGGGCATCGTTTTCCTGACGCCGTGTGCGGGACTCGAGAAACCGCACGTTGACAATCCGACCCCGACTGATGGTGTAGGGTCCGTCGATCAGCGCCTGGAACACCGCGGCGGCTGCCTGCTTTGCATCGCCAAACCCGCGGCGGGGCGCATGAACTGTCAGCAAAACAACATGCTCCGCGCCATCATCGGTCGCCGTGCTCCAGTCGCGCACCTGCTCATCACCGATGGTGAGATAGAGCCCCTCGGGCTCAGCCTCGGCCGGGAATGGAACAGGTCCATCAAAGACCCGGTGACCGAAGAACTGCGCGCAAACCGCGTTATCGCAGAGCACAGTATAAATCGCCTCCTGAAGAGGCCAAGCCATAGCATAGGTCATGCGAAGGGGGCCTCCTCGGTCCAGCAGATCAGGTATTTGCGCTTGGTGTCAGCGTGCGCGATGCCCCGGATCGCGAAGATCCGCTGACCAGAGCGAAAGCGGCAATCCGCTGAAGGGCGACGCGGCGAAGACACGGGTGCATTACGAATCGTGATGCGGTGAGTGATCCGTGCGGATTCGCGAAAGCCGCTGACTGGTTCACGCGCACTCGTGCTTTCGATATCTGCCCAAAGTGTGCCGACAGGACGCCAGGTGACGTCCTGACCGCCACCGGTATCCGTGGTGCGTTCCGGCGCTTCGAGGATCAGTTCATGTGTAAGAATAGGCTGTTTCATCACGCCCTTCCGTGGATCGGATTGCAGGGACAGCAGAAGACTACGTCAAAGCCGCACTGGCCTGTGTGGCTCGAGGATCACGCGCACCGCATGGGGAAAACCGCTCCCCGGCTCCTCAGCAGAACGATGCTCGTAGTAATGCGCGGCCAACAGCAAAACGGCCTGGCGCAGATCATCCGGGACGGCGTTCCAGCTCGACCCATAGCCTGCGGAAAAGCCCAATTCGGCCAATGCCCCATGCGGCAGAGCCCGCAACGCACAACTGCCCGAACCTGTCAGACGCTGGCGGCTTTCACCGGGATGCAGCATCCATTCCTCGGGGGTCAGGTCTATGGTCGATCCCGGTCTGATGAACCGGATGGTGTCGACATGGCCAACCGGACCGATGGGCAGCGTCAGATGACCGTTTCGATCCCAACTTGCGACCTGCAACACATAGGTCCGGCGGATCAGCGCACGGGACAACCTTGTCTCGATCGCCGCCGTAGCGTTGCGCAAATAGAGCTCGAGCAACGCATCCTCGGCCCCATCATCGGCAAAGCCATGGGACAGGCGCAGATGCAACGAAAGCTCGCGGAGCGGCACGGGGTTCAGGGTCGCCGGGGCGACTTCGGTCAGAAGCATGGAAGGATCCTCTCCGGTGTCTCGGCTCAGGTGCTGGCGACGCGCAACAGGATCGAGCGCTGGATCTCGCGTCCGGTATCGGTCCGGATGGTCGAACTGATCAGATAGGCCTCGCCCGGAAGGCCACCTGAGATCTCGGCGCTTGTCGTGGTGCCGGATAGTGTTTCACCACCGATAACGAGTGCTCCGGTGCTGATGCTGTCGGGATGGATGGCCCACCCCTGATCCACGGCAATGGTCTCTCCGGACAGGAACTCTGCCCAGTCGAAACTGTGCACCAGCGTTGTCGCCGGGTTTTTCATCAGGTATTCGCTCATCTCGACCCTCCCGATAATCAAAGCGCCGCAATGCGGGGCGTGGCACGTTCTGTCCCTGCCGTGTGCCGTCCCGGACGGCAGAGCTCGAAAGTCATGCATCCGGCATAGAGACCGACCTGCAGGCCAGCGTTCTCGACGCCGCGTGTGACGTAAAAACAGGGCGTGATGTGCACGCTGCGCTGTGTGGTGTTCTCGACCAGAAGCGAAAGCTGCCAGCAGTCCTGCCCCATGCCGAGGATCTCACCTGCCACCGAACGCAGCCCGCCCGTGCGCCACATCAGAATCTTGCCTGGCGGTGTCCGGGTCCAATCGGCCCTGAGTTCGGGTTTGCCGGCCCGGCTAAGAAACGCAATTGCGCTGTTCAAAGTCGAGGGTTGCGCCACAACCACTGAAAACCTAGCCTGTGCTCCCGGTGCCAAAGTTGTGCCTTTCGCGCCTTCGAAGCGCGCAAATGCGTTGAGCTTTCCCAGAACACGTTGCAGCGGTTTGTTGAGCGGCCCTGGGATCACGTCTTCGGTGTCGACGGACGCCCCCGACGAGCGCCAGTACCTTGCTGCGAAGTTGTGCGCGCTGAAGTCTTGCATTGTGAAACCTGTCGGCGGCGCTGTTACGCCTGAAAAATAACCCGGCGCCCACTGGGAACGCCGGGTCTGTCTTCATGAAAACGGGGCTTGTCCGCCCCACTTTGTAGCTCCGATCGGCCGGAGCCTGAATTTACGACGCGCCGAATTTCAGTGTCTTGATCGCGGCGTAATCCGCGACATCGCCGCCAACCCGCTTGGTCGCGAAGAAGGTGACATTCGGGCGCGACGAATAGGGATCACGCAGGATCCTGAGGTCCGGGCGCTCGGCGATGGTGTAACCGTGCTGGAAGTTCCCGAAGGCGACAGCGTGGGCGTCCGTCGCGATGTCCGGCATCTCTTCGACGATCAGCGCCGGGTAGCCGACCAGAAGCGGCGGCTGCGCTGCATGCAGACCCTCGGACCAGAGGAACCGACCCTGGTTGTCCTTCATCTTGCGCACTTCGCCGGCAGTCTTGGAGTTCATCACGAACGCTGCACCCGCGCGGTACTCCGCACCCAGTGCATAGACCAGATCGACCAGCGCATCGCCGGAGTTGACCGGGTCGAACGCGCCTGCCGTACCGGTCGGGATGTAGCCGATACTGCCCCAGGTCCAGTTGTCGTTGGCAACTTCCGGCTTGGTCAGGAAACCCACCGGTTTGTTGACGCCGTCACCGTTCACGAATGCATCGGACTCCGCGCGCAGGAAGCGGTCTGCGATGCGCTCAGCCAGCCAGCCCTCGACATCGAATGCGGTGTCGTCGAGCACGCGCTGGGAGGCTTTGGGAGAGGCCGAAAGCTCATGCAGCGGGATAGAGATCCGGTCGATCGTCGGCGCCGAGGTCTCCGCCACCGGGCTGACTTCATCGATCCAGCCCGCGCCGATCTCTTCATGATCGATTAGTACGTCATAGGCTGAGGCCTCGACCATCACGACCCGGCTAAGTGCGCGAATGCTCGCTCCCGAGCGCAGAACCGTATCAATCCTATCGGACGTCTGCGGATCAATCAGAAACCCGCCTTCCGCCGCGACCTGGGTGTTCAGCCCCTTGGTCTCGACCTCCAGTGCGCGCAGCGCATCATCGTCGCCGGTGCGCACATAGGCCGAGAATGCCTTCTTATGCGGCAGGTTGTCGAAGGCTGAAGTCGACAGCGCCGGGCGGCGCATGTCACTGCTCTTGCGGTCCAGCGCGTCCATGCGCGTCCCCATATCTTTCATGCGTAAAGCCATTTCGTTCTTGAATGTCTTGAAAGTCGCCAGAAATTCCGTTGCCGCCGATTTCGCCTCGGTCGAGACAACGGCTTTGGTCTCCGTCTCGCTCATCTCGGTGTCCTGTTTCAGTTGGAGTTGATGGAGGTGCGCCGAGGCGCGCCGCCCGAAATCCCGGACGGCTCTTCCCGATGGAAGGTCGTGAATAAGTATGCCAGCCTCTCAGGGACCGGCAGGGCGGATCAGGCCGCCAGCACGTTGGCCAACGCTGTTGCGATGTCGTCAGCCGTTGGTTCTTCGGTATCGGGCTCGGTTTGTGTTTCGGCCCGCGCGGTGGGAAGCATCGGGAAGGTCACAAGCGACACTTCCCAAAGATCGACCTCGTGCAGGATGCGCCCGCCGGTCGCGGTGTTGTTTTCGGCTCTGATCACCCGGTACCCGATAGAGAGCCCGTCGATGGCCCCCGCCTTCATCAGAATCGAGGCTTCCTTACCGAGGTTGAGATCTGTCAGAACCTCACCCGATACGAAAAGCCCGTTGCGGTTCTCGATCACCTCATGCCAGACGCCGATGGGCCTCGCCGGATCGTGCTGCCAGAGAAACTTGACCGACCGCCCAGCTGCCTTCAGCCGAGCCAGCGAGGCTGCAAAGGCTCCCGGTGCCACGACATCGCCCGCCTGATCCGGCTCACCAAAGCGCGACGCGTATCCGCGGATGCGTCCGATCTGTCCGGTCTCGGTCAAGGCGCTCAGCGATGTGTATTTCACTTCCAGCCCGCTCAGCAGGTTTGACGCATTTGGGGTCATAATGTCCTCGTCTTCTCGCCCAACGGGCATTGAAATATATGGAATACAAAGCCGACACACGCTGTCAGCAGCCTGTATTCATCGCCACCGGGGACGGACGAAGCAGGCGCCCTGACCTCGACTTTGGCGACGATCCCTGACGCTGATGAAACGAGATATGCGACTGGAAGTCCGACTAGGATCGCGGTGGAAGACCCAGGATCCGGCGCTTCTCCCCCTCATCGAGAAACTCGGCCTGTGCAACCCGGCGCCACAGCGCCTCGCGTTCAACAGAAAGCGCAGGAACCGCATCAAGATCGGGATCCAGCGTGAACCCACCGTCTATTGAAGTATTCAACCAACCGGCCAGCGCCGTCGCAGTTTTACGTACCAAAGGAAGTACCGTCTGGCGGTAGAAGGCCCGATTGGCCTCCTGATAATTCGAATAGGTGTTGTCCCCCGGCAGACCGAGGATCATCGGCGGCACGCCAAATGCCAAGGCAATCTCCCGAGCAGCTGCATTCTTGGTCTCGAGGAATTCCATGTCCGTCGGACTGTATCCCATGGGCCGCCAGTCGAGCCCGCCTTCCAGCAACATTGGCCGTCCGGCATTGGCCGCCCCTGCATGGTTTTGCTCCAACTCTTCGGTCAGACGCTGATACTGCTCTTCGCTCATCTCACCCGTGCCGTCTTTCCCGGCAAACACTATAGCGCCGGAGGGCCGGGCTGCGTTGTCCAACAGTGCCTTGGACCAACGCGCTGCCGCGTTGTGGATGTCGACCGCCCCTGCCGCCGCCGCCAGAGGGCTCATCCCATAATGATCGTTCAGCGGATGAAACGCCTTGAGGTGCAGGATGGGACGCGTCTCGCCGGTCATATCCCAACGGTGCGTCTTGCCGCCCACCGCGTATTCATAGGCCATGGGCCAGCCGTCCGGGCCAGGCACCACCCGCATGCGGTCCGAACGCAGGACATGCAGCTCACGCGGCCGGCCCAGCGCATCGGGACATGCCGCCTCGATATAGGCATTGCCGCTCAGTTGCAGATGTCCATACAGCGCCTCGAGAAAGGTTCGTCCATCCTGTGCCGGGTTCGGCTGCGCAAACATTGTCAGCACCGGGTGCTCGGACATCTGCGCACCGTTTTCGCTCACCAGGATCGGGATCGCCGCCGCAGCTTCTGCCACCATGCGCACGGCGCGAAACCCAACCGCGTTCTGCTCATATCCAGTGCGAGCAAGACTGGCCGTATCCCGCGGCGACCAGACCGCCCGGCCCGTCCCATGAAACGCCATAACGGGCGCCGCAGCCGAGGCTTTGGTCTCCTCAGGCCGGTCTGCCCGGCGAAACAGGTTGAATGCCATCCGCTGTCTCCGTTCGATTGCGTCGCGTAGGGTGCGTCCTCTGGCACATTCGGATCGGGCCAAATGCGGGACTGTCGGTAGCCGAAGTCTGAAGGATCAAAGGCCGTTTTCACAAAGTCCGAATGAGTTGAAGACCCGCTTCCGGTGTCAGAGCATCCGCACCCGCGGATGCTGCCCGGCAGGCGCGTCTATAATCAGATCCGTCAGCGCCCAGACCAGCGCATCCAACCGGTCGGGGCTCGGTCCGGAGCCGGTCGCGGTGAAGCTGCACATCTGGTCTTCCAACTCGGCGAACCCAGCCACGTGATGGACCCGGCCCTGTTCGTAGAGCGCAGCGACCGGCTCAGCGCGCAACCGCTTGCCCTGCCGCGCATGGACCGCACGATAGGCAATCTGTGGTGCCACCTGGCGCATCACCGTCTCGACCAAATCGCCGCCTTGATTGACCTCGGCCACCAATCGGTCAGCTGCAAACTCCTGATAGGCGGCCGCTGCAACTTCCGCCCAACCCTGCGGGCGCTCTCCCTTGCAGGAACGATCCGCCAATATCCAGGCCCGCCATGCCTCGGGCGGTCCCTCCGTAATGACACCGGCGACGATGATCCCGCACTCATCTGCGCCCGGCCCGCTTGAGACAGGAGGATCGACTGCGACCACCACACGGGTGAAGCTGTCCTGCACAGGCGCTCGCGCATCGTCGATCATGGCCCGGGTCCAAAGCGCGCCTTCGCGCTCCTTGATCAGTTCGCCATCCAGTTCCTGACGCCCGAGCCAGGTCCCGCCGTAACGCGCCTTCAGTCGCTCCAGAAACCCAGGTGCCAGATTGGCCGCATTCGCGGCCGTCCCGGCGTGGCTCACCACGGTACCAGACGCCTCGAGGATCTCGCGCAGCACCGGGGCGTCTCGCGGCGTGGTCGTCACGATCTGGCGCGGATCCGCACCCAGCCGAAGGGTGAACTGCAACATGTCCCAAGCTTCGCGCAGATGGCGCCACTTGGCCAACTCATCACACCAGGCCGCATCGAATTGCGGGCCGCGCAATGCTTCGAAATTCACTGCCGAATGCAACACTGCCTCCGCGCCATTCGGCCAGATCAACCGGTTCTGCGTCGAGATGAACCGCGGTCGCCGGTCGACGGGAGAGCAAGCCAGAACGCCGCTCTCTCCTTCGACCATCACACCGCGTGCCTGATCCAGCGTCTCGCCCACCAGAGCAATCCGTCGAGCAGACCCACCGCCCAACGGCGTGGCCCCTTCGGCCTGAGCCCGCACCCATTCGGCTCCGGCGCGGGTCTTGCCTGCACCCCTGCCACCCAGGATGACCCAGGTGACCCAGTCGCCCTCGGGGGCAATCTGATGCAGAGGGTTGGCCCAGACGTCCCAGAGATAGGGCATGGCGGCCAGGGCGTTCTCGGACAACTCGCCCAGGAACGCCCGTCGCGCCGCGTCAGGCAGCGAGGCGAGCGAGGCGGCGCAGGACTTCATCACGCGCATCCTCGAGGTTCAGAGCACCGGCAGTCTCTGCGCCGGTCAGACCATGCTTGGCCTGCAATTCCAGAACGGTCAGCATGCACCGGCGCACATCGGCCACCAGCGACTGGATCTGCTTGATCCCGTCCTTGTCCAGATTTGTATCGATTTCCCGGCCACAGAGATGATCCATCTGCAGTTCCAGGAAGGCCGCTGTATCGGCCAGGAGCTTGCGCGCACGGTTGAGACAATCTTCCAGATCCTCAATCGAATACGCGCCACCCTGCCGATCAACGAGGTCGTTGATCGTCGTTCTCACGGTAAGCGCCTTTCGGGATGTTGGCGGGCCGGAGCACAGATCGCGTTCCGGGCCATCCAATGAAAAAGGGCCGGCCCCCCTGGCCAGCCCTGTTTTATCGCCACTTCTCGTAGCGTGCCTAGAGAGATACAGATCAGCGCGCGCCGGGTCAATAGGTTTTTCGTAAATTATATATTAAAATCAATGTATTACGTTAACTTCTCGTTAACACAACTGGCCGTTTCAACAGTTTTCTTCGCAAACACGTGACTGTTCGCTCACACCACAGCGACCTAGGGTTTCTTTGGAAGGCGCAACCGCGGAGCTGCCGTAATGACCTTTACTCGCCTCATGCATGGCCTCGTTGTGCTGTCGGCTCTGGCCATCTCTCCTGCCCTCTCGGATCAGTCGTGCGGCGCGGCAGATACTCCGTGTTCGATCGAAAGCGGCACGTATCATCTGGCCCTTCCCGAGGATGACCCTCCCAAAGGCGGGATCGTGCTCCTGCATGGCGGGGGCGGGAAAGGCAAGGGGCTCCTCAAGTCAAACTTGGCGCGTCAGGCATTGGCCCGCGGTTATGCGTTCATTGCGCCAAACGGATATCACCCCGGTGCGCGTTTTCCGAACAATTGGGCCGTGCGTGCCCGCAACTTCGGTCATGAGAAAGACGACATCGTCTTTATCCGCAATGTCCTGGAAGACGTCGCCAGCCGTTTCGCTGTCCCGCGCGAGCGCATTCTGTTGGCAGGCTTTTCCCGAGGCGGCTCGATGGTCTGGGACGTTGCCTGCCATGCGCCGGACACCGCCCGGGCCTACGCTCCATCCGCCGGGGCCTTCTGGGTTGACTTGCCGAAGGGGTGCCAGGGCCCGGTCGATCTCTTTCATACGCATGGATGGGACGACAGGACCGTACCCTTGGAGGGCCGCCCGCTATGGAATGGTGATGTCGTCCAGGGTGATGTCTGGGAATCGCTGGCTATCCTGCGCCGAACCAATGGGTGCAGTAACCTGCAACCGGACAGTACGTCCTATCAGGGCGAGGCGTGGTGGCGTCATTGGACCGATTGTGAAGGCGGCCGGATCGACCTGATGCTGCATCCCGGCGGACACGGCACGCCGAAAACCTGGGCAAGCATAGTATTAGACTGGTTCGAGGCGCGTCTGGCGGACTGACGCCTACTGGCTCGCGTTGCGCTCGCGCTCGATCTTGCGCCAGTTCGCCACGTTGCGGTTGTGCTCATCGAGCGTCTCGGCAAAAGCGTGGCCACCAGTTCCGTCCGCAACAAAGAAAATGTAGGGCGTCTCCGCCGGGTTCGCGACCGCCTCAATCGACTCGCGCCCGGGGTTGGCAATCGGGGTCGGCGGCAGGCCAGGAATGACATAGGTGTTGTAAGGGGTCGCCGCGCGCAGCTCCGACTTTTTCAGCCCGCGCCCCAGCGGTCCCTGCCCCAGCGTGATACCATAGATCACCGTCGGGTCGGTTTGCAGCTTCATGCCCCGGTTCAGCCGGTTGATGAAGACCGAAGCCACTTTCTTGTGCTCCTCGGGCCGCGTTTCCTTTTCCACGATGGAGGCAAGGATCAACATTTCTTCCTTGGACTTCAGCGGCAAATCCGGCGCACGGTTCTCCCAGGCTTCGTCCAGAACGGCCTGCATATCGGCCTGCATGCGCGTGACCAGCTCCTGCCGGGTCATGCCCCGGCTGACGGAATAGGTCTCGGGGAGCAACGAGCCCTCGGCGGGCATCTCGCTGATTTCACCGGTCAGAAACTCACTCTCTTCAATCCGCGCAATGGCCAGTGCCGTGGTCAGTCCTTCGGCCACCGTCACATTATAGTGGACATTCCCGCCGGTCGTGACGAGGGCAAGAACCTCTTCGACGGACGCGCCGGCCGGAATTTCGTACTCACCAAACTTCAGATCCGTCGCCTTGCCGGAATAGCGGGCCGCGAGACGAAAGAGACGGGGGCTTTCGATGGCTCCGGCTTCGGCCAACTGATCTGCGACCTCAGTCAGGCGGGCGCCGCGCTCGACCGTCATACGCATCGGTTCGGCCAATGGCCCAGGTGCCGTCACCTGCTGCCGGGCATATCCAAGACCGCCAAGGAAGACCAACCCGACAACGATCAGGATCGTTAAGACATTGGCGGCGATATTCTTCATCTCGGCTCAGACCTCCGGTGCGGCACCGAATATGATCGACGCGTTTGTACCACCGAACCCGAAACTGTTCGACAGCGCGATCTTGATCTCGCGCTCGCGTTTGACCAAAGGTGACAGATCCAGCGAGGTCTCCACCGACGGGTCCTCGAGGTTCAGCGTCGGCGGCGCGACCTGATCGCGGATCGCAAGGACGGAGAAGATCGCCTCAATGGCACCGGCGGCGCCAAGAAGATGTCCGGTCGAGGACTTGGTCGAACTCATGGTCACGCCCGAACTCTTGCCGTCCAGCAACCGCTCGACCGCTTTCAGTTCGATCTCATCGCCCACCGGGGTCGATGTGCCATGTGCGTTCACATAGTCCAGATCCGAGGCCTCCAGCTTTGCGTTCTTCAACGCGGCAGACATGGAACGGAACCCGCCGTCCCCGTCCGGCGCTGGCGACGTGATATGATAGGCATCACCGCTGAGCCCATAGCCGAGCCACTCGCCGTAGATCTTCGCACCGCGCGCTCGGGCGTGCTCGAGCTCTTCAAGAACGACCACTCCTGCGCCTTCTCCCATAACAAAGCCATCGCGCCCCGAATCGTAGGGCCGCGATGCCTTCTCCGGCGTCTCGTTATAGCTGGTCGACAGCGCCTTGCAGGCGGAAAAGCCAGCGACCGAAAGTTCGCAGACCGGGCTTTCCGCACCGCCCGCCAGCATCACATCGGCGTCACCATAGGCGATCAGCCGGGCCGCATCGCCAATGGCATGAGCGCCGGTCGAGCAGGCGGTGACGACCGCATGGTTCGGTCCCTTGAAGCCGTATTTGATGGACACCTGACCCGAGCAAAGGTTGATCAGGGCGGCAGGAATGAAAAACGGGCTCACCCGCCGCGGCCCACGATCGCGCAGGATAAGTGCGGTCTCGGCAATCGTCTCGATCCCCCCGATGCCGGAGCCGATCATGACACCTGTTCGGTTCTGCGATTCGTCGTCTTGAGGCTGCCAATCCGCGTCACGCACGGCCTGCTCGGCGGCGGTCAGCGCATAGGTGATGAACCGGTCGATCTTGCGCTGATCCTTTGGCGCCACCCAGTCATCCATGTTGTAGGTGCCGTCGGAACCATCGCCCAGCGGGATCTCACAGGCGATCTGGCAAGGCAGGTGTTCCGCCTCAAAATGCTTGATTCGCCCTGCACCCGACTGCCCGGACAAGATCCTCGACCAGCTTTCCTCGACCCCGCAGGCCAGCGGAGACACCAGTCCTAACCCTGTCACGACAACACGGCGCATGCGGGACCTCCCTGTCCGTTTTATGGTCCTTGAGCGACCCCGAAAGGTCAGCTTGCCGGCGTGTTGAACCGCCGTTCCCGCCGTTTATAGCCGGGATTTTTCAGCCCGCTCAAACCAAAAATGCGGCCCGGACATCTGTCCCAAGCCGCATTCTCAAACTTTGTCCGACGATTAGGACTTTTCGGTGATGAACTTCACAGCATCGCCAAAGGTCTGGATCGACTCAGCGGCGTCATCGGGAATTTCGATGCCGAACTCTTCCTCGAATGCCATCACCAGTTCGACCGTATCCAGGCTGTCGGCGCCGAGGTCATCGATAAACGATGCCTTGTCGCTCACTTTGCCTTCTTCAACGCCCAGATGCTCGACGACGATTTTTTTCACGCGATCCGCGATGTCGCTCATGGTTTTTTACCTCGTAAGTCTCGGCCATCTGGCCACTGCGGTTGATCTGTATCTTCTGACGCCCCGCACCGCTCAACCCTTGATGGCTGCGGCCCCCGCCAGATAACCCGCGACCCCCTTATCAACAAGTCCCCCAAATCGCAAATTGTGATTTCCGGGCAAAAATTATGCGTGATCCAGCGTAGATGGGTCCCAGATGTCCCCGGCACGGCACATCATGGCGATACAATGGTGAAACATTTGCGGACAATTGAAACACTTCACCGCCAATCGCGAAATACGGGTGATACGAAGCCTGCATAATCTCTGTCTCAAGGCGACGGGATGACCCCGGGCCATAACCCTAGACGAGGAGACGAGATCATGACCCTGAAAGCTCACACCGACCGCACCGCCGCCGCCAACACGCCCCGTTCGGGCCGCAGCGCAGGCATTGCCACCACCACGATGAACCAGATCGCGCCGACGATGATGGACTACTACAACCCGTTCGGCCCGATGGTAACCGGCAGCGGACGTCGCTGATGTCCGCGCCCGTTGCGGCGCCTCAGATCATCGCCATGCCGCCGTTTACGTGGATGGTTTGGCCCGTCACATAAGACGCCTCGGCACTCGAGAGATAGAGCACCGCCGAGGCGCATTCCTCTGCCGTACCCATCCGGCCCGCAGGAATTGCCGTAAGGATGCGGGTCTTCTGGTCATCGGTCAGCTTGTCCGTCATCGCCGTCTCGATGAACCCCGGTGCCAGACAGTTCACCGTCACACCGCGCGACGCGACTTCGGCCGCCAGGGACTTTGACATACCGATCAGACCCGCCTTGGCCGCAGCATAGTTACCCTGCCCCGGATTGCCGGTCACGCCTACGACGGAGGTAACGTTTACAATCCGGCCCCAGCGCGCCGTCATCATGCCGCGCAGCACCGATTTCGACAGCCGGAACGCCGCGGTCAGATTGACCTGTAGCACCTGCTCCCACTCATCGGGTGACATCCGCATGAAGAGGTTATCCCGCGTGATCCCGGCATTGTTGATCAGGATATCCAGCCCGCCCATCGCCTCCGAAGCCGTTTTTTGCAGCGCATCGACCGCATCGAGATCCGAGAGATCGGCAGGAGTGACATGCGCATGCTCCCCCAGCTCTTCGGCCAATTCCTCGAGCGGTTCGATACGGGTGCCGTGCAGGGCGACTTTGGCACCCGCCCCGTGCAGCGATCGCGCAATAGACGCGCCTATCCCTCCGGACGCGCCGGTCACCAGGGCTGATTTTCCAGTCAGATCAAACATTTAATTCTCCTGATCTCATCGTACAAAGGCCGCAGCCTGGGTGGGGCGTCTCGTCAAATGCCAGTCCGATGCGAACTCGAAGCGCCGGACCGGCTCTAGCCCGCAACTGCCTCGGCCAGCTTCTTCACGTCATCGGGCCCGTTCACGGCGACTGTAGCCAGCGATCGGTCAATCCTGCGCGCCATACCAGAGAGGGCCTTGCCCGCGCCGATTTCGACCAGTTCAGTCACACCTTCGCCTGCCATGAACGCCACGCTTTCACGCCAGCGCACACTTCCGGTTACCTGTTCGACCAACAGTGAGCGGATCTTATCGGGCTCTGACACAGCTGCCGCCCGGACATTGGCGACCAAAGGCGCTGCAGGGGCTGATATCGCGACATCCACCAGAGCCTCAGACATTCTGTCTGCCGCGGGCTGCATCAGTGCGCAGTGAAAAGGCGCCGAGACCGGGAGGAGAAGCGCCCGCTTTGCGCCCTTCTCCTTGGCAATCTCGACCGCGCGCTCAACAGCCGCTTTATGGCCGGAGACCACGACCTGGCCGGGATCATTGTCGTTGGCAGCCTGACAAATCTCGCCTTGCGATGCTTCTTCCGCCACCGCGGTGGCGGCCTCGAAGTCGAGCCCAAGAAGCGCCGCCATAGCCCCGGTGCCGACGGGTGTCGCCTCCTGCATGGCGGTGCCGCGCAGACGCAACAGGCGGGCAGTATCAGCGACGCTCAATGACCCAGCCGCTGCAAGCGCCGAATACTCTCCAAGCGAGTGTCCTGCCACAAAGCTGGCCGCTCCAATCCCAACGCCTTCTGCTTCCAGCGCCCGCATCGCCGCAAGCGACGTTGCCATCAGTGCGGGTTGCGCGTTGGCGGTGAGGGTGAGTGTCTCGGCATCCCCCTCCCAGATCAGGTCCGAGAGTTTCTCGCCCAGCGCCTCGTCCACCTCGGCAAACACCGCAGCTGCGGCCGGATAGGCCTCGGCCAGATCCTTGCCCATGCCGACGGCCTGAGCACCCTGTCCAGGAAAGGTAAAGGCTCGCATCACGCCCCCCGTTTTGTTTTCTTGTCGTTGCGTGATCCCTGCGCGCCGCTGTGTTCGTTGTCAAGCGCGTGACAGATCGCGGGCCTCAGAACATCGGTTCCAGACGCGAATTGACCAGTACCTCTGCGACCGAGGCCGAGTTTGGCAAGGCCAGTGCGTAGGCCACCGTCTCGGCGATGGTTTCCGGCTCGATCTTGAACTGGCCCTCCGGTGCGGTGACATGCTCGACCATGCGGGTGTCCACCAAACCGGGGCAGATCGAGGTTGCGCGCACGCCGTCGTCCCATCCCGCCTGGCGCACCGCATGGGTCAGCGCCATGGCCGCATGTTTCGAGGCCGAATAACCAAGGATCTGGGGTCGCATGACCCGTTTGCCCGCCAGCGAGACAATTGAAACCACACGTCCTTTCCCGGAAGCGCGGAGTGACGGCAAGGCGGCCCGCACGAGCCGGAGCGGTCCCTTGAAGTTCACATCATACATCAGATCGAATTCATCATCGGTTCCCGCATCAAGCGTGCCGCCGACCTCGACGCCGGCGTTCATCACGACACCGTCGATCCGGCCGAACCGGTCCTTTGTGGCCGCGGCCCAGTCGGCGGACATCTTGGCATCGGTCGCCTCCCACGCATGGGTCAGCACCTGCCCGAGCCCCTCCGTCGGAATGCCGCCGGGATCGCGCGCGCCGAGACTTAGCGTATAGCCCCTCTCGGCCAACAGCCGCGCTGTGGCAAGCCCAATGCCCCGGTTTGCTCCCGAGATCATGATCACCCGTCCGTTTGGATCCAGCATACGTGCCCTCCCGTTTTCTGTTTCACCTCAAGGGTGC